>JBOHAY010000196.1:0-5561 GCA_050697935.1 Gaiellaceae bacterium
GGGCGCTGGGACGAGGTGCTCGACGTCGGGGAGCGTCTGATTCGGTGGGACGACGAGTTCGGCGGGAGCCAGATCGGCGTGATCGCGCGCATCTCCACGGCGGATATCCTCGCCCGCCGCGGAGCCGTCGAGCGCGCCCGCGTGGTCGTCGATGAGGTCCTGCCGCAGGCCCGCAGCATCGGTGACGAGCAGGTCCTAGCTCCCGCGCTCGTCGTCGCCGCACTCTGCAGTGAGCAGGAGGATCGAATCGAGGACGTACGTGCCCTCGTCGAGGAGCTTGGCGCGGTCGCGCCCGCGTCGCCGCTTCAGGCGTCGGTCGTGCTGCCTGACGCCGCGCGCCTTGCGACCGCCGCCGGCTTCCCCGAGCTGGTCGGCGGGCTCGTCGCGCGCGCGTGCCTCGCACAAGGAGCGCGGGTGGAGGCGGTCTTGCTCACCGCGCGAGCGGTGATGGCGGAACATGGACGCCGGATCGAGG
This sequence comes from Gaiellaceae bacterium, assembly GCA_050697935.1. Lineage (GTDB taxonomy): Bacteria > Actinomycetota > Thermoleophilia > Gaiellales > Gaiellaceae > GMQP-bins7. The sequence continues at coordinate 476 of JBOHAY010000196.1, forward strand.
AGGCATGCGCCCTCTACACACGGGCCGCGGAGGGGTGGGAATCGCGCGGCCACGTTCCCGAATACGGACATGCGCAGCTCGGCGCCGGACGGTGCCTCGTCTCCGTTGGTCGAGCGTCAGACGCCCTTCACCCGCTCGAGACTTCACGATCCGTATTCGCCGACCTCGGCGCGACGCCGCTGCTCAGAGAGGCCGAGAAGCTCCTCGGTCGCACGACAGCGGCCACCGGGTGACCGGGCGCGCAATATTCGAGCACATCCTCGAGTCTCGCACTTCGGCCAAGGCAGTCTTGTGCGGTGAAGCGCGGGCGGGCCGACGTCATGACCATCGACGCCTCCCCACGGATTCTCCACAGTGTTATCCCCAAGAAACGCCGAGGGAGGTCGTGCGCGCGTCGAGTCCTGTTGCGGAGTACCGAGGGGCCTGCGGGCGCCGCGGATGTCGCCTTCTGGCAGTAAAGCGACAGCGGCCTTGCCCTCGCCTGCTCACTCCTTCCTCGGCGTCAGCAACACGATCGGGATCGGTCGAGCGGTGCGCTTCTGGTAATGGGCGTACCCCGGGTTGGCCTTGGTCACAAGCGGCCACAGCCGGTCGTGCTCCTCGGCGGTCACCGCCCTCGCCGTCACACTCGAGGTCGTCCCACCGATCAGCACGCTCGCCCGAGGATCGCGCTGGAGGTTGAGCCACCAGGCGGGCGCCAGGTCAGAGCCGCCGAAGGAGCCGATCACGACGAGGTCGCTGCCGTCCCGGAAGTATGTGAGCGTGGCCGTCCGCGGCCTGCCGGACCCTCGCCCAGTCGTCGTCAGGAGCAACACCGGCATCCCGGCCACGCGGCCGAGGAGGCGGCCGCCGCTGGTGCGGTAGACGAGACTGTGGGTGCGCGACATGGCACGGATCAGGAAGCGCCGCAGTCGTTCGCGGGTGTCGGTCATTTCGGCCATGCCAACATCCTAGGCTATCGTCGGCCTTCGCCGATGTTCGCTGGTCGCCCTGCACGTCGCTCGGCATCAACCCCCTAGAACCGTGCAGGCGGCGCTGTGCGGGTCGGTGCCGTTCCCCGTGCGTCGCCTTTCGGCTCGTCTACAACGACTGGCTCGGGCTGTTCCCAGTCTTGCGAGTTCTCCCATCGGGTGACTCGACCTGAGCGTCTCGTAACGCGAGCGCGGGCGCCCCAAAGGTGCTCTCGACCCGGGGCACGAAGAGCGCGTCCGGGTGGCGCAATCAACGCTCCAGCGCCAAGGGACCGAGGTGCAACGCACCGAGCCGAACCTGACCCCGGTCCAGGAGCGTCGGGCCCGTGCTCGCGCCGGTTGCGCTCGGGGCGAGTCATCCTGCACGCTGTCGGTGGGAAAGCCGCATCGCGGCTCACGGCATTCGGCTAAAGGATGCGAGATGAAGCAGCTGTCGGAGATCCTCGACGAGAAGGGCACCGACGTGCTCCAGATCGAGGCGGACGCCTTTGTCTTCGCGGCGGTGAAGCGGATGGTCGAGGCGAACGTTGGATCGCTGCTCGTGACCGAGAGCGGGAAGATCACCGAGATTGTCACCGAGCGGGACTACCTGCGCCGGGTGACGCTCGAGGGGCGCACGGACAAGGAGACCGCGGTCCGGGAGATCATGTCCTCACCGCTGATCGTGGTCACGCCGCAGACGACGATCGACGAGTGCATGGCCTTGATGACGGACCGGCGCATCCGCCACCTCCCCGTGGTCGAGGGCGGCGAGGTGGTCGGCGTCGTCTCGATCGGCGACCTGGTCAAGTTCACGTCGAAGCAGCAGAGCTTCGAGATCCAGTATCTGACCGAGTACATAACCGCGCGCTGAGAGCGGCAGCTCGAGCCGCCTGAGAAAAGTCCGCACTTTGCAGAGATCGCGGCGATCCTGCGCTTGAAGCACGCCAGCTGATCGCTTAGCGTCCTGCCTGCACCGAGCACGGAGCGCGACTAGGTCGAAGCCCAGCCTGAGGGCTCTACGCGGAAGCGTACGGTCAGTGGGCTGAGTGGACGAGAGCGCCACCGGCTCGGTGAACTTTTTTCTGACTCGTCGCGGAAGAGCCGGAAGACGACACTCAGGACTCGTCTTCGCGTCTGGGGATAGTTGGGGAGCGCGCGAGCGACCCTGCAGCAGGCCTACGCCTCGCTCGGCTGACGAGACGTCGGCCCTCGTAGCGCGAGCGTGATGCTGACCGCGAGCAACCAGGCGGCGAAGATCAAGTACCCGACGAAGGCGATCGCCAGCGGCAGTAGCGCCGCGCCCACGAATCCGGCCCAGCCCAGCCAGCGCGGAAGCACGGTGTGCCGCAACGCAGCCAGGGAAACGGCGACGACGAGCAGGATGGCGGCGATCGTCCCGCTCGCGAAGAGCAGGAACCCTGCGTTCTCGAAGAGTCGCCGCGTGTTCGGCTCGAGCTGGAACTCGTCGTCCATCGCTGCAAATGCTGTCGCACGCGAGAGAGCGTTGCCGGCCAGGATCAGCGCCGCACAGGTGATGCCGCCAGCCCAGGCGAGTGGGGCGAGCAGTGCTCGCTCCTGCTCCGCTCGTGCGATCAGGCTCCCAAGTGCGGTCGCGAACACGATGAGCGCGAGGGCGGCGCCGGCGATGCAGAAGAAGGCGACCACCTCCTTCGCGCGGTGCCCGCTGTCGCCGTAGTAGTCGAGGATCTCCCGGTCGCTCTGACCAACCTCGATGCCGAGGGCGAACGCGACCACGTAGAGCGCAACGAACGCGACTCCCGCCAACGCGGCCAACCGCTCCCAGCTGATTCGACCCATTGCCTCCCGCCTCGGGGCTGGGGAGATTCTGATCATGAGCGAAGCTCAGATCAAGCGTCTCCCAATCGAGCAAGTCGCGCGGCCGCGGGTTTTCGCGGCCCGCCCGCTCCTCTCAGCTCGGAGCGAGCGTGTCGTCCTTCCGCCAGATCGCGACATCGCACGGCCGCATCAACGGGTCGCAGCGCCCCCCCGGCGTTCTCCGCGGCTCGGCTAAGACCTCGCTCGCGCGCCGTTCGAGAAAGACGCGAGGCTCTCAGGCGCGAGCGGCGGCTGCGTCCTGAGAGAGAAGCCCGCGCCGCCGCAGGGCTCGGCGGCACGGCGCCCCCGTTGATCGGCTACAACCGCTCTAAAACACCTCGACGTTGGTCTTAGTGTCGCCTTGGGCGGGCGTGTAGTCGGTGGCGGTGTCGCGGCCTCCTCCCCCTTTGAACTTGTCCGCATCGGCGTTGCCGGTGAGCGTGTCGCTGCCATCGTCGCCGTCGAGCACGTCCTTGCCGAGACCGCCGACGAGCGTGTCGTCGCCGTCGCCGCCCCTCAGCGTGTCGTCATCGTCGAGTCCGCATATGAGGTCGTTGCGCCCGCGGCCCCCGATGGTGTCCTTGCCGTTCGTGCCAACCATCACGTCCGAGCTGGTCGTGCCGATCAGCGTGCCTTGGTAGAGCTGACCGTTGCCGGGCCCACCCACAATCCGGCCGTCCGCGCCGACGTAGATCGTGGCGGGGACGCCGTTGCAGTTCGGGTGTAGGGGCGTGACGTAAGTCTTGAAGGCTCTATCAAGCGGCGTGTTATCGAGTCCAATCAGGGGGAACCAGCTAGCACCGCTGTCGACGCTGGTCACCGCATCGCCTCCTGCATACGGATCGCCGAGTGCGCTCCCCCACGCGTAAAACGAGTCGCACGGACCACCGCAGCTCGCGCCTGGGGCAGAGAGGACAATTGCGTGTTGCGTGCCCGCAGTGCTGATGGCTGGTGCGCTCAACGGCACGGACACCCAACCTGGGTTGCCGACCGGGACACTCGACTCTGCCACGGTCGCAGTGGACAGAATCGTGTTCGACGGCACACCGTCCGAGACCGGGCGTATCTCCACCGACAGATTCCCGGGACTACCGACCCGATAGAGCAGAAGATCGACCTGATCGAGATTGCCGGTGGTACCCGCCGTGAACGTCTGCCCCAGTCTGGAGAAAGGCGCACAGAGACATTCCGTGCCGGCGCTGTCGCTGGTCTGCGACTGGTCGAGCGTCCCGGCCGCACCGGCCGGGACGGCTGTGGCTAGGAGTACCACCGTCGCAAGACCGCCCAGAATGCCGACGAGTCGACGTGCAAAGCCCTTTCCAGAACGAAGTTTCGTGCGCGCTTGCATGGCACCTCTCCTTCTCTTTCGATCGGTTGTTACCCCATCGTGTTGCGTTTGCCTCAAGAAAAGCTCAACGGCGAACGGCCTCTCAAACGGCGCCCAAGCGCCGCGTTCACTCACTGACAACGTTGAGTCGTCAGTGCGTCAGCGATCACGCGAGTCGGCTCTGTACAGCAGATTCACCGATCTCGACTGACGTCGGTCGCGACGTCAGTCCTGGCGGCTCGGGGGCCTTCTCCGTACCCAAGGTTAGGCCCGTTGGGCAGGTCGGCGTCCTCCTTGTGAGGCCAGGGGCAACCCCCGCCGTGTCGCGAGACTTCCGCTGTCGGGTTGGCTTGGTCGCACCTGCACGTACGACGTCGCGATCTGGCGGGAAGACGACATCGACCTCGGGCTCGGGACGAGACGCTGTGGGTGAGGGCACTGGTCTGCTCGCGTCCGTGCAGCGCGGAGTAGCCTCCCCCTGGATGACCCGAAGCCCGAATCATCCCGTCGTACGCGTGCTCGCGCGCTCAGGGTTCGAGTTCCGGCGGCGCTTCTCGACGGCCGAGCCTTCTCACGCTCAGGTCGACGTCGCTGACGCCGCTCGTGACGCCTGCCTCGCCCGCGAGCGATGAGCGACGCGCCGAGGGAGCGGCTCGCTCCCGAGGTCTTCGAGCTCCCGGTGGAGAAGATCCGAGATGGGTACTACACGGACGCGTACTTCAACCACACGCGCTCCGCGCTTATCGCGGACGACCTCCACCCGCGGGTGCTGATGCAGGACTTTCAGAAGAAGAAGGCGGTCCTCGGCGGCATGGACGAGGCAATCGCGATCTTGAAGCTCTGCGCACACGGGTGGGACGAGCTCGAGGTGCGCGCCCTGTACGACGGTGACGCGATCGAACCCTGGGAGACGGTGCTGACGATCGAGGGCGACTACACGCACTTTGCGCACGTCGAGACCCCGTACCTC
>JBOHAY010000197.1:0-7614 GCA_050697935.1 Gaiellaceae bacterium
TCGCTGCTCGAGCAGGGAGCGAACGTCGATGTCCGTGACGCGAACGAGTCGACCGCGCTCGTTGCGGCTGCGTACGGGAACCACGTCGACGTCGCGCGGGCCCTCGTCGAAGCGGGCGCCGACGTCAACGCCAAGGATGCTTCGGAGCAGAGCGCCTATCTCATTGCAACGAGCGAGGTCGGGGACGATGTCACGCTACTCGATCTCACCCTCGAGGGAGGCGCCGAGGTAAACGCGAAGGACAGTTACAACGGCACTGGGCTCATTCGCGCGGCGCACCGTGGCTACGTCGAGATCATTCGGCGCCTCCTCGACACGGAGATCGAGATCGACCACGTCAATCGCCTCGCCTGGACCGCGCTTCTCGAGGCGATCATCCTGGGCGACGGCGGAGCGGCGCACGAGGAGGTCGTGCGACTGCTCGTCGAAGCGGGGGCGGATGTCGATCTCGCGGACGGCGACGGCGTGACACCGCTCGCGCACGCGCAGCGGAGCGGATATACGGAAATCGCCGCGATCCTGAGTCGCGCCCGCTCGGGAGGGTGAGAGTGAGCGTGACTCCACAGGATCGTGGAAGCCGCGCGCCTTGACTCGCAATGCTCGGCACGAGCGGTTCACCGTGATTTCACCTCGAGAGAGCTAGCCTCCATTACTCAGGCCAGAGGGAGACTCCTTGCGCGCAACTCACAAGATCTTCGTTCTCGTTGCGATCGTCCTTGGCGTCATCGCGCTGTCCGCGGGTATCGCGGTGGCGGCCGGTGGCGGCGGTGACGAGACCTCGCCAGCCGTCGCCTCGGACAACAACGGCGGAGCTGGTCACGACGAGGCCGGCGAGACGAAAGGCGACGATGGAGAGAGTGGGGAGGACTCCGATCAGTCACTGACGGGCGCGTCCGCCGACAAGGCCGCCGAGGCCGCGCTCGCCGTGTCGGGCGGCGGCACCGTTGTCAACGTCGAATCCGACGACGACGCCGCCGGATATGAGGTCGAGATCAGAAAGGCTGATGGCAGCGACGTAGAGGTGGAGCTCGACAACGGATTCAACGTCGTCCAGCGCGAGGACGACTAGACGCGTATCTCCCCAGCACGCCGGGGCAAGCCGTCACCCCGGCGTCAGCTCGACCGGCATCGCTGCCGGTCATCGAAGCATCTGAAGCAAGAGCAACCGCTGGACCACCGGGAGCGAGGTCCCGGTGGTCCGTAACGCGGAGGCATGGTCAGCGAAGTGAGGCCGCGACCTGCTCCAGGAGGTCCATCGCGTCCTGCATTCCTGCCTCCATCCCGGAGTTGATGTGCGCGTCGCGACCCTCCTTGGTCGGGTGCTCCACGAGAATCGTGACGGTCGTCCGCGCGTCCGCCTCGGTGAGGGTGAGGATGTCCACCGCCGCGTGCTCCTCGGCATCGGGGATGCCCTCGTACACCTCGGTCGAGACGAGTCGCTCGTCCGGGACGATCTCGCGGTACTCGCCGTGGAAGCCGACTTCGAATCCGCCGTCCGCCACCATCACGTACCGCCAGGTGCCGCCGATCCGCAGATCGATCTCGCAGATCGTCATCTCGCCGCGGTTTGCATGCCACCAGCGCCTGACCAGTTCCGGCGTAGTCCACGCCTTGTACACGAGGTGCTTGGGCGCGTCGAACTCCCGCGTGATGAGGATCTGCTCATCCGTGGGGAGCGTCACCGTCGCCGTCCCGCTACTCGTCATTGCCTTCATCGCCTTCCTCCTTCTGCTCGAGTTGCTTGAGGTCTTCCAACACGACATCCAGCCGGTCGAACCGCTCCGACCACGAGTGCTCGTAGGTCTTCACCCAGTCATGGATGGGCTTGAGCGCGTGGCCGTTCAGCCGGTACAGCCGCTGCCGTCCTTCGTCACGCACGTCCACCGCCCCCACTTCTCGGAGCACGCGCAAGTGCTTGGACACCTGTGGCTGAGCCAGCCCGAGCACGCGCACCAGGTCGTTCACGGGACGCTCCCCACCGGCGAGAGCGTCCAGGATCTGCCGCCGTCGGGGCTCTGCCACCGCGTTGAACGCATCTGCTGTCGTCGCCGCTCGTGCCATGGCAGGATCATATACCTATATAGGAATATATCAAATCACCAACATTTGCATCGACCGCTCGGCGTCACGTCCTTATGAGCTCGAGACACGAAGAAGCTTCGGCCGTCGAGCCACACGGCGGCTTAGTCGGTCCGTCAGGCGCCGGATGCGCTCTGCGCGACGTCGCCGATGATCACGGCGAGCTCCTGCGGGCGCGACCACATCGGCCAGTGGCTTGTCGGCAGGTCGATCCAGGTGACGTTGCGCAGCTCGGCCAGTCCGGCGAGAAACGCATAGCCCTCCTTGACGGCCGCCGTGTACTGCTCGGACGTGTACCCCGTGCACACCACCGTACTTGGCACGTCGAGTCGCGCGTCGTTCGTGAGCTCGGCGGCCTCGCGCAGCGCGGCGCCCGGCTCGGGAACGGCGCGCCGCCGGAACGTCTCGAGCTGCTCCTCGGTGAGCCCGTCGAGGTTTTCCTCCTCCGCGAGCTCCTCTCGCGAGGGCAGGGGCTTCTCGACGGCGTCGAAGTCGGGGTCGAGCGCGCCCTTCGCAGGGCCGGTGTCGACGTAGACCATCGCAGCGATCTGCTCGGGAATGCGGTCGGTGACCGCGTAGCCGGGAGCGCCGGCACCGCTGTGCACGGCGAGCACGACGGGACGCCCCGCCGCGGTCACCGCCTCGCAGATCGCGTCGACGTGGTCGGCGAGCACGATCACGGATCGGTCGGCCTCGGCCGACTCGAGACCGGGCAGCGTCAGCGCCGTGACGTCGTGTCCGTCGGCGCGCAGGGCGGCGGCGACCTCGTCCCACGCCCACGCGCCGAGCCAGAACCCGGGAACCAGAACAATCGGTGTCGTGTTCACGCTCTGATCCTACGCGCGCGGGCAGGTGCCAAAACGGGTCCATGCCGGACGTTTCTACGAGTCGCCCCACGTGATTAATGGGTCTTGTGGCGTGTCAAGGCGCGAATCAATTCCGCGCGATGCGGCCACCCGGCGATCAACTCGTCTGCGCTTGCACCCTCAAAGTCGGTGAGCACGAAGCCCGGCGCCATCGTGTTGCCATAGACCCCATACTCGCCGCCAGGTCGCAACCGCGCCCCCATCCACGTTCCGGCCGGAACAACGGTCTGCACTCGCTGCCCCGCCAGAACGTCGTGTCCAAGAACAACCAGTTCGTCGCTGCCGTCATTGGCAAGCAGCAGCAACTCAATCGGATCACCGAGGTAGAAGTGCCAAAGCTCATCGGTGGGCAGCCGATGCATGTCTGAGAAGACATCGGGATCATCGACAAGGAGAGCGACAATCGCTGAGCACAGCGCTTTTCCGTCCGGGCCGATCTTGTCGTCGACATACGACTGCCAGAAGAGCACGTTCTCGGTCGGCATGGTGGCCAAGTTCCACAGTTCAACCAGCTGTTCAAGGCGCGGACGATCGATCACCGCACTCTACGTTAGTTCCACTCCGCGGCAGTTGGCGGCTCAGCGTATGAGTCGAGGGCGTGGGAGCAGTTAGCGCACTTTCCGGCGCCCATGACCGGCCGGGGCGTCGTAAGGAGAAAAGCCCCGGCCGGATCCTGGCGCTGCCGTTAGGACGCCGTGCGCGGGCGCACCCTGTTCTTGCGGCTGTAGTACGCACCCGCCGCGATACCACCGGCGAGGAGGACGAACCCGAGCATCGCTCCCGCACCGATGCCGAAGTCACTCCAGTCGAAGCCGCTCGACCTGACGACCTGGGTCACCTGGCCGGCCGCGAGCTTGTTCATCGCCTGCCCGCGGATCTCGAGCGCTCGCAGCTCGGCTTCGGTCGGCCGATTGCTGCTACCACCGGTCGTACCGCAGAGGCGTGTGTACGCCCGCCCGACGAGGGTCGAGTCACTGCACAGCTCGTTCAGACCCTGACCGCGGATCTCGAGCGCGTTCAGCTCGGACTGCGTGGGTCGGTTGCCCGCACCGGTCGTGCCGCAGAGGCTCGTGTAGGCGGCTCCGGTGATGGTCGAGTCCTTGCACAGGTGGTTCAGCGCCTGGCCCCGGATCTCGAGTGCTCTGAGCTCGGCGGGAGTCGGCTCGGCCGCCTGCGCGAACGGCGCGACGACGCCGACGACGAGTGCTGCCACGATCGCGATGTATGTGGTGAGACGCTTCACTTCGACTCCTTTGGTCTCGGCCGCCCCATTGCGGCCTTTGCACAGAAGAGCCCGAGCGGCTAAAAGAGCGCTTGACGGCGTCTAAAGCCCGGCTGAAGGAGGGCGAAAAGAGCGATGGAGTTCCGCGTCCTCGGCCCGCTCGAGGTAGAGGAGGAGGGCCGGGTCCTGAAGCTCGGAGGAGCGAAGCAGCGCGCGTTGCTCGCCCTCCTGCTCCTCTACGCCAACGAGGCCGTCTCCCGCGATCGCCTGATCGACGAGCTCTGGGGTAGCACGCCTCCGGAGACGGCGCCCGCCGCGATTCAGGTCTACGTCTCGCAGTTGCGGAAGCTCCTCGGCCGCGAAGTGATCGTCACCCAACCACCCGGCTACCTGATCCGGGTTCGGGAAGGAACGCTCGACCTCGAGCGCTTCGAGAGGGCCGTCGAGCGGGCGCGCGGGGCGCCTGCGGATGATGCCGCGGAGCTGCTCAGGGATGCGCTCGTCCTGTGGCGCGGGCCGCCGCTGGCCGAGCTCGACGGCTCGTTCGCGCGAGCGGAACGCGCTCGGCTCAACGAGCAGCGGCTGTCGGCCCTGGAGCAGCGGATCAATGCCGACCTCGAGCTCGGGCGGCACGCGCAGCTCGTTCCCGAGCTGGAAGGGCTCGTCCGCGATCACCCGCTCCGCGAACACCTTCGCGGCCAGCTGATGATCGCCCTGTACCGGTCCGGGAGACAGGCGGAAGCCCTCGACGTGTACCGGAGCGGGCGGCGCTTGCTGGACGAGGAGCTCGGGCTCGAGCCCCACGATGAGCTCCAACGACTCGAGAGAGCCATCCTCAACCACGATCCTTCGCTCAGCGCGCCGGTGGTCTCCGGGATCAGACGACCTTCTCTCGCACAGAATCGCCGAGTATCGTCGCGGACTCAGCCGGCGGTCCCTCCCGACTCGGTCGCCGTGATCGACCCGCAGCGATCCCGCGTCGTGGGCCACGTGCTCGTGGGCCGAAGGCCTGTCGCCCTAGCGATCGGGCACGGCTCGGTCTGGGTCGCCAACGCAGACGATGGAACGGTCTCCCGCATCAATCCGGATCGCCGCGAAGTCGTCAGGACGATCGGAATTGGAGCACCGGCGATAGACCTCGCCGTCGCCACCGATGCGGTCTGGGTGGCGAACGGGAGCGACGGCACAGTCTCGCGCATCGATCCCAGCGCCGACGCCGTCGTCGAGACGATCGACCTGAGGGGCTCGAGCGAGCTCGCCTGGGACCCCACCTACGCGGTCGACGCCGATGAAGACTCCGTCTGGATCGCCGCGGGTACTCGCCACGTGGTCCGCATCGACCCGGCGACGAACGAGCCCGATGCGATCATCGACGTCGGCCGTGTACCGATAGGCGTGGCACTCGGCGAGGAGGCACTCTGGGTGGTGACGACCGCCGAGCGGGCCCTGCGCATCGAGCCGCACACGAACACCGCCACGACCGAGGTGCCCATCGGGTACCCCGTCGCGTTGACGGCCGGGAAGCAGGCTGTCTGGGTCTCCGACACGCAAGGCCGGGTCTGGCGCATCAACCCGGACACGGGAACGGTGACTCAGACGACCCCGGTTGGCAGAGGGCTCGTGGGCCTATGCGCGACGGATGAAGCTGTGTTCGCAGCCAACAACGCCGACGGCACCGTCGTCCAGATGGATCCGCAGGACGGTCGGGTTGTAGGCCACATTCCGGTTGGCCACGCGCCGACCGACGTGGCCGCCTGGGACGGGACCGTTTGGGTTTCGATACAGAGCGAGAGCGCTATGTTGAGCGCTATGTGACCGAGCTCGCGATCGGGATCTTCCCGGCGACGATCTCGGCGCTGACGTCCTCGATCTCGGCCTTGAGCGAGCGAGGCACCGCCGCGCTGATCGTACCGAGGCCGACACCGCCGTTCTGGAGGGTGAACCGGGAAGTGCGACCGGTCTCGAGCGTCCCGCGCGCGAGCTCTTCGATCGTGTCGAACACGCCCACGTCCATCCTTATCACCGCGCTCGTCAGGATGTGACGGCCGAGGTGGGATTGGTCGACATCGACTCCGATCCCCCATATTCCACGCTCTCTTGCCGCCTCCAGTGCCCCGAGTCCGCAGAGGCTGGCGACCTGGAACACGACTCGAGAGCCTTTCGCAATCTGGCTCATGGCGACCGACCTCCCTTTCACGGGGTCGAGGAAGTCGTCGGTGTAGCTGTTCAACGTTGCGACGCGAGGATTGGCTCGACGCGCGCCTGCCTGGTAGCCGGCAATGAACCGCTCCACCGACGGTACGCGCTGGCCTCCGACCGAGCTGATCACCTCCTCCCCGGGAGAGAGTGTCAGCACGAGCGCAGCCAGGTGGCCGGCCAGATAACCGGCTTGCTCTTGGCTGAACGAGACGTCCAGGACGTTCTTCGGGCGATGCGCCCGATCGGGTTGGGCGCAGTCGATGATCGCGAATCTCGTTTCGGGAAACCGTGCGGCGACGCTGTCGATCGCGGGGGCCGTAAAGATTCCCGTTCCCATGACGAGGTCGTACTTCTGTCGCGCGAGAAGTGAGAGGGCCGGGACGAAGCCTTCCTTCGGGGCGGGTGTCAGCACTCGCCCTCTGATCCCCAACTCTCGGACGGCCCGCTCGAGCCCGAGGTAGGCCCCGTGGTTATACGGGTGGTCGATGCCTGTCGGCTCCGTGACGAGTCCGACTCTGAACCGCCTTCCGCTCACCAAACCAGTCTCATCTTGTCCGATACTCGTTGGCTGCGGATAGCCGGCACCGTGACAAATGCCCCCCAAAGGAAGAGGCCATGTCCTGCGCTCTCAAGATCCGACCACGCGAAGTGGGCCGTACCACCCGGAGCGTTTCTCCGCACCTCCCCGAGGATCCATGTCGCTTGAACGAATCCCGTCGCCAGAGCGCCGGATCCAACTCCTGCCGACCACGGGCGGTTTGCTTCGCCTGGCCGAGCAGCACCTAGGCGAAGGGCATCCTGCGGTACCGGCACGAACAGCGGGCATTTCGAAACCATGTGCGACCTGGACATGAGTCCGCAGGTCCGATGCGACCTCCGCGGCAAGGTCGACTATTTCTGTCCCGCCAAGGTGCCGCTCAATGGTCCTTCAGGAACATCTGCCCTCGCCCAGCCGAAGCTCCGCTTCGGATTGAGCCGATCTACGCAATAGACAGAGAGGCGCCTCACCGGTGTGGAGGCTCGCAGCAGCAGAATCTGGCCCAGATCTGACCTAGACACAAAACGAAGCTCCCACCGGAGCCTCAGATGAGCTGCAAATCGTTTGTTGGAGCCGGCGGGTGATGGAGGCGGAGAGCAGCCGTTCGATCGTTTCTTCGCCTTGTTCGGATTGGCTGCCGAGTGAAAGCTTGCGGTAGATGACGGCGCCGCGCAGGCCGCGCTCGGCTGCGTTGTTGGTCGGTTCGACGC
>JBOHAY010000198.1:0-2369 GCA_050697935.1 Gaiellaceae bacterium
CACTCGCGCCTTGCCTACGCGGAGATCTTGGAAGACGCTCGGAGCGAGACCGCGGCCGGCTTCCTCGAGCGCGCGCTCACCTTCTACGCCTCCCACGGGATCTCGGCCCAGCGCCTGCTGACCGACAACGCCTGGGCGTACACGCGCGGCCGCGTCTTTCGCGAGCTCCTCGCGAGGCAAGGTATCCGCCACCTTCGGACCAAGCCCTACCGGCCACGCACGAACGGGAAGGTCGAGCGCTTCCACCAGACGATGGCCAGGGAGTGGGCGTACGGGCTCGTCTACCGCTCACATCGCGAGCGCGCACGCGCTCTGCCACACTGGCTCGACCACTACAACCGTCGCAGACCGCACAGCTCACTCGGAGGTCGCTCTCCGATCAGCCGCGTTCACAACGTCTGTGGGTAGGACAGCTAGCCTGCACGACGCGCGAGGGTGGCGATCCGGCGCGGTGTCGTGGCCGTCATCCGGCCCGCGTGAATTTCGCATCAAGCCTCTAGGTCATAGGAACCTGCCGAAGCACCCTCGGTGCGACCCGGTCGAGGATCTCCGCAAGGCTCTCGCCGGTGCAGGTGATTCCGTGGTTCCGCAACCCGATGACCGCATGCGCCGGATCGGGTTCGAGCGCGACGAGGTCGGCAACGGCGACCGCGAGCTCCTGGGTCCCGCACGGGTAGTTCACGTCGGTTGCGGCGATGCCCTCCATCCAAGCGTGGACGTGGAGAATCGCGCCCACGTCCGGGTGCGCCTGGTAGATCATCCAGTGCTCGATCGCATCGACCGAAACGCGGCGCGGCTCGATTCCCGGGGGCACGCTCAGCACGATCACGCCACGATCGTCGTCGAAATCCTTGACCATGAGGAAGTCCCGTCCGACCGTCTCGAGCTGCGACTTGTCGACGCCGCTCGCGCTCATCCAGAAACGGGTCTCGTCCTTGCGCGCCGACAGGTTTCCGTAGGAGAGGCCACCGACGCTGTAGAGCCGCATGACATGGCGAAGGTCGCGCCCGGACAGATACTCCTCGACGGGAAACGGCGACGGGAGCAGGTCGAGCTCATCGAGACGACGACCGGCCTCGCCGATGTCCGAAGTGATTTCGTCACCATCCCAGAGCTCGGGCTCGAGATCCGGGATCCACTCGTTGTCGATCACAAGCCTCGACGTGGCGAGCGGCTCGAGGCGGGCGTAGATCTCGACCGGGTCGTCCGGTACGTGATACGTGCCTCGCTCCATGGTCGTGAACCAGACGCCCTTACCGGGGACGCGGAGGAGCACGACATTCGAGAGCGTGCGCACGAGCATCGGGTAGCTCTCCTTCAAAGCGTCCTCGGGAGCCTCCGAGAGCTCGTAGAACGCCGCCGAGTACGTCCCGCGCGAAGAGCGACGGAACGCCTTCGGGTCGGCTGCGTCGAACATGTTGAGCACGAAATCGGCCTCGGCGATGTCGTCGACAGCAGTGAAGTCGTCCTTCTCGAACTGCGTCCCGACCGATCGCACCCACTCTTCGTGGGCCGGCGAAGTGGCGGTTCCCCAGATCGCGTACGTACGCACGTCGGAAGACTATCGCCCCCTCAGCGGAAGAGGTCGCGCTCCCGCGGCATCACGAGCTCGCTACCACGCCCGTCGCCCGCTGCCGGCGACAGCCCGCGAACGATCGCAGCGGGGATGCCGTCTGTCTTCCCCATCACCAGCTGAGCGGCACCGGCGATCTCATCGGCCACTGCGATCTCCGTCGCATGCAGCGTGTACCCCACGGAGTCGCGTTCGCCCGTGAGGTCGAGGATTGCGGCGGTGCCCGAAACGCCGAGCGCAACGTCAGTTGTGCCTCGACGCCACGCCCGCCCGAATGAGTCGGAGATGATCACACCGAGGTCGACACCAGCGGTTTCTCGGATGCGGTCCCGGAGGCGCCGTGCCGACGCGTCTGGGTCGAGCGGAAGCAACACGAGCGTGTCCGGCCCCTTGGCGTTCGATGCGTCGACACCTGCGGAGGCACAGACGAACCCGTGCGGCGTCTCGGCGATGACGAGTGGCGCGCGGGTGCGGAGGATCTCTCGGCTCTCGCGCAGGATCACCTCGGTTCGGCGCGGATCCTGGTCGGCCGCAAGCTCGAGTGCCTCCGGCGACGGTTCGATCTCGGCGAGGTCGACGACACGGCCCTCCACCTTCGACACCGCCTTCTGCGCAACGATGACGACGTCGTTCTGCTCGAACCCACCCGAGCGAACGGCCGCGTCGACGAGCAAGGCCGCGAGATCGTCTCCCTCGTCGAGCTCCGGAATGCCGCGAAGCGGGATGACGCGAAGCTCTCCGGTCAAGAGATCCCGGTGACCCGAATCCCCGCGTGAGCCTTGTAGCGCTTGTTCAG
>JBOHAY010000199.1:0-9650 GCA_050697935.1 Gaiellaceae bacterium
TCGCAGATCCGCACGGGTCAGACGATCCGCGTCGACGGATCGGCGGGCACCGTGACGATCCTGGACTGAGCCTCGGCTGGGGAGGCTCTCCTGCGTCTCGTCAGCGGCCGAGTATCTGTGCCAGCGCGGAGGAGAGCTCGCGCTCGCCGTCTTCGTTCGCCACGCGAGCTCGCCAGGCGATGAAACCGTCGGGACGGACGAGCACGGCGCCTTCTGCTCCGACGCCGTAGGCCTCCCCGAACGCAGGCGCATCGATCCGATGTGTCTCGATCGACGCGGCCTCCGCAGCGCGGCACCAGGCGTCCGAGGCCGAGAGGACGACGAAGCCCTGCCCGAAGAGGTCGAGTGTCGAGCCGCCGTTCAACTCGACATGGGGCGCACGCGTTCCCGGGCGCCCCGAAGGCTCGTGCGGGTTCTCGTGGATCGCGCCGTCGTCGTCGCTCTCCGCGACCACGGCCGACGAGTGGTAGCGGTGGCCGAGCTCGATCGGAGGGTCCGCGACGAACGGCTGGATGTCGTCCGTGCCGAGCTCGGGATCGAGCCGCACGACGTAGCGCGTGTACGCCTGCTCTACAGTGAGCTCAGCGACGGGACGCCTCTCGGCATCGTAGGTCTCCAGCAGTCCAGGCCCTGCGCTGCCGTCGAGCACGAGCGCCAGCTTCCACGCCAGGTTGTGCGCGTCCGCGACGCCCGCATTGCCTCCGAAGCCTCCCGTCGGGGGCATGTTGTGGGCGGCATCCCCGGCGAGGAACACGCGCCCCTCCTGGAAACGCTCCGCCCAATCGGCGCAGGCGTTCCACTGCTGCACGTTCTCGATCTCGATCGCGAGTGCGGGCGCGCCGAGCGCCTCGCGCACGTACTCGACGCACCGCTCCTCGCTCGTGTCCGCCGAGACGTCGCGGTTGCGGGCGCCGTCGGCGTCGGTGGTCGAGTTCACTGCCAGGAAGCCGGCATCGCCCGCCAACGAGAAGCGGAAGAACCCTTGAAGCGTCGGGCCGAACACGTAGATCACGCTCAAGTTGCGGTCCCCGAGGAGCGGCTTGACGTCGGCGCGGAAGTAGATGGTGATGCACTTCGAGAAGCTGGGGTGGCCGCGAAGCCCGATGCCGAGGCCGTCGCGCACCGGGCTCTTGCTCCCGTCCGCACCGACGACGTAGCGAGCGCGAACCGTCCGCTCCGCTCCTGTGTCGCGGTTCCTGACGAGAGCCGTCGCCCCGTCCTCGTCCTGCTCGAGCGAGACCAGCTCCGTCGAATACTCGAGGCGTGCACCGAGCTCGTCGGCGCGCCGCCGGAGAATCGGCTCGAGGCCGATCTGAGTGATGAACAGCCGGGGAGAAGGGCTCAACGATTCGTAGCCCTCGTTGACGTTGCGGAAGTAGTACTCCAGCTCGCGGCCGGCGAGCGTCTCGACCGAGACGATGGCGCCATCCTGCTCGAACTCCCTGCCGGACGCTTCGACGATCTCTGCTTCGAGACCGACGCTTCGGTAGACCTCGATCGTCCGCTGGTTGAACATCGCCGCGCGCGGGTGGATCGCCGTCCCTGGGTGCCGCTCGACCGTCAACGACGTGACGCCCTTCGAGGCGAGGAGGAGCGAGGTCGACAGCCCGACCAGGCTGCCGCCCACGATCAGGACAGGGACGTTGTCGCCGTGCATCGCTGCGAGACCCTCCTCTCTCGGCCGCCCGGGATTCTAAGCCCGGCTTTCCGCGACGGGCCAGGAGACAGGCTCACCGACTCGCCCTCGCGGTGATCAGCGGTGCCGACCTCCGGTTAGAGCTGCTCGAGCGCGCGCCGCGTGAGCACGCGCGCGAGGTGCGCCCGATAGTCGGAGCTGCCGCTCACGTCGCTCGGCGGCTCGGTTCCAGCACCGGCGTGCTCGGCGGCATCCGCCGCAGAGGCGCCGCTCGCCAACACCTCCTCCACGGCGCTTGCCCGAAGCGGTGTCGGCCCCATGCTCGCGAGCCCGACCTGCAGCCTCCCGCCGACGTCGGCCGCCGCGACCGCCACCGTCGCCCAGTCCTGCGCGCGACGCGAGTGCTTCAGGTACACGCCACGGTCGACCTTCGGAACGCGGATCTCCACGAGCACCTCGTCGCGTGCGAGCGCGTTTCCGAACGGCCCCGTGAAAAAGCCGCCGACGGGGATAGTCCTCTCGCCGCCGGCCCCGCGAGCGACGAGCTCGGCGTCGAGCGCGAGGAGCACGGTCGCGAGGTCCGACGCGGGGTCGGCGTGCGAGACGGAGCCTCCGATCGTCCCGCGGTGCCGCACCTGCGGGTCTCCGACCTCGCCCGCTGCGTGCGCGAGCACGGCGCAGGACCGCGCCAGCACGGGGTCCGCCGTGACCTGGGCGTGACGCGTGAGCGCGCCGATCGCAATCCCGTCGCCCTCCTCGCGGACGTAGCGCAGGTCGTCGAGCCGGCCGATGTCGACGAGCGTCGTCGGCCGTGCGATGCGGAGCTTCATAGCCGGGATCAGCGAATGCCCGCCGGCGAGCAGCTTCGCGTCCTCGTCGCCGCCCAGGAGCTCGATCGCCTCCTCGACCGACCCGGCCCGCCGGTACTCGAACGCGGCAGGGATCATGCGCCCGCCCTCGCGGCGGCCTCGACTGCCAGCACGATGTTGTGGTACCCGGTGCAGCGGCAGAGGTTCCCCTCGAGCGCCTTGCGGATCTCGTCCTCCGACGGGCGCGGGTTCTCCTGCAGGAGGGAGATCGTCGCCATGACGAATCCCGGCGTGCAATAGCCGCACTGCAGGCCGTGCTGCTCCTGGAACGCCTGCTGGACCGGATGGAGCTCGGCGCCCTTCGCGAGGCCCTCGATCGTCGTGACGGCGCTCCCTTCGGCCTGCACGGCCAGCACCGTGCACGACTTCACCGACTCGCCGTCGAGGAGCACGGTGCACGCCCCACAGGACGACGTGTCGCAGCCGACGTTCGTCCCCTTCAGCCCGAGCTGCTCGCGCAGGAAGTACACGAGGAGCTGCCGCGGCTCGACGTCCGCCACGCGTTGCTCCCCGTTGACCGTCAGCGCGACGTTCGTCATGACTTCGCCTCCTGGAGCGCCTTCCAGACGTTCTCGCCGTTGCAGGGCAGGTCGACGTGGCGAACGCCGTACGGCGCGAGCGCGTCGAGCACGGCGTTGTGCACCGCCGGGGTCGCGCCGACCGTCCCCGACTCGCCGATGCCCTTCACGCCGAGCACGTTGGCCGGCGTGGGCGTAACCATCTCGACCCGCTCGTACGACGGCAGCTCGGCGGCCGAGGGGAAGGCGTAGCCGACGAACGTTCCGGTCAGCGGATAGCCGTCCTCGCCGTATACGACCTCCTCGAAGAGCGCCTGCCCCACGGCGAACGCGATCCCGCCGTGCACCTGGCCGTCCGCGACGAGCGGGTTGATGAGCGTCCCCGCGTCGTCGACCGCGACGTGCCGGCGGAGCTCCACCTTGCCCGTCTCCGTGTCGACCTCGACCACGGCGAGGTGTGCGCCGAAGGGGAAGGTCGGCGGCGCCTGGAACTCCTGCGACACCTTGAGCTCACCCAGGCGGCCGTCCGCCGCTGCGCGCGTCGCGAGGGCGGCCCAGGAGAGAGCCGGCTCGGGCGCACCGATGACGTGGAAGCGTGCGAGCGCCGGGTCGAACACCATGTCAGCAGTACTCGCCTCGAGGTAGTCGGCGGCCAGGCCCTTCGCCTGCTCGACAGTCGCATCGGCTGCAAGCCGTCCGGCAACCCCGCCGATCTGCGTCGACTTCGAGCCGAAGGTCCCGGCGCCCTGCGGCACCTCGTCCGTGTCGCCCTTGCGCACCCTGATCTGGTCGACCGGGATTCCCAGGCTCTCGGAGGCGATCATCGCGAACGTCGTTTCGTGGCCCTGGCCGTGCGAGTGCGAGCCCGTGCGCAGGATCGCGCACCCGTCCTCCGTGATCTCGACCTCCCCGAACTCGGTCTCCGCCACGGGGTTCGAGATCTCGACGTAGGAAGAGAGGCCGATCCCCATCTCGACGGGGCCGCCTTCCTCGCGTCGTCTCCGCTGCTCCTCGCGCAGCTCGTCGTAGCCGGCGGCGCGCAGGAGGAGGTCGAGCGCGCCCTCGTAGTCTCCGGAGTCATACGTCGCGCCGGTGCCCGTCTCGTACGGAAAGGCGTCCTTGGGGACGAAGTTCCGCCGCCGCACCTCCGCCCGATCGATCCCCGCCTCCGCGGCGAAGAGATCCATCGCCCGCTCCATCGCCTGCGCCGCCTCGGGGCGGCCGGCGCCGCGAAGCGACGTGGTAGGCGTCGTGGTCGTCACCACGGAGCTCGTCTGCACCTCGATCTTCGGGATCGCGTATACCTCGCTCGCCATGAGCCCGGTGAGGACGGGCAGGAACGCTCCGAGGATCGGGTACGCGCCCGCGTCCGCGAGCACGTTCAGGCGGTATGCGAGCACCTTGCCGTCGCTCGTCCCACCCAGGGCGAACTCGAGCCGTTGTGCGCGCCCATGCATGATCCCGAGCATGCTCTCGGTCCGTGTCTCGGTCCAGCGCACGGGACGTCCGAGCGTGCGCGCGAGCCACGCGACGATGACGCCCTCGACCTCGAGCATCTTCGCCCCGAAGCCCCCGCCCACGTCCGGGCTCACGACGCGGACCTGGCCCGGATCGAAGCCGAGCATGCCCGCGAGGACCATCTTCCCCGTGTGCGGCGTCTGCGTGGTGCCCCAGTACGTCAGCCGGCCCTCGTCGTCGACCTCGGCGGCGGCCGAGCGCGGCTCCATCGGAGCCGCGGCCATTCGCTGGCTCCAGATCGTGTCGGAGACGACGATGTCGCACCCGTCGAAGAGGGACGCGTCGGGCTCGGCGCCGCTCGAGTGGGCGACGTTCGTCTCCAGCTCCGGGAACAGCAGCACCTCCTCCTTCGCGGCGTCCTCGACGGAGAGCACGACCGGCAGCGGGTCGTAGTCGACCATGACGAGCTCGGCCGCGTCCACGCCGGTCGCCCGGTCCTCGCTGACAACGACGGCGACGATCTCGCCCGCGTGGCGGACGACGTCCGTCGCCACGAGCGGCCGCACCATCCCGGGGTTGATGTTCCAGTAGGGAGGTGGGCCGAACGGCGGCGCGTCGACGTCTGCCCCGGTGAAGACCTGGACGTTCGGGATCGCCGCTGCGGCCGAGGCATCCACGCCGTTCACGCGCGCATGCCCGAGGGGCGAGCGAACGAACGTGACCCACGCCGCGCCCTCGAGCGACATGTTCTCGATGTACTCCCCCTCGCCGCGGAGGAAGCGCTGGTCCTCGACCCGGAGAACACGGTTGCCGAGGATGCTCATGGAGGCGAGCCTATCGTCGCCCGATCGAGCATTCAACCGGCAAGTACGACAATCTGAGCATTCGCTTTTCGCGCCCCGGCAATCAGTGGCCGAGCGCCGAGCGCACTGCTGCGGCCACCTCGACGCGGCCGGGCAGATAGGCGTCCTCGAGCGGCGGGCTGAACGGAACGGGCGCGAACGGCGCGCCGACGCGCTCGATGGGCGCATCGAGCTCGTCGAACGCGGCTTCCTGCACCCGGGCCGCGACCTCTGCCCCGAAGCCTCCGTGCGCGACCGCCTCGTGCGCGACCACTAGTCGGTGTGTCCTCGCCACAGACGCGAGGATCGCGTCGAGGTCGAGGGGTACGAGGGACCGCGGGTCGATCACCTCGACCTCGATCCCCTCCACCGCCAGCTCGTCCGCCGCGGCGAGCGACTCGGAGACGAGCCGCGAGAGGGCGACGACGGTGACGTCGCGCCCCGGCCGCGTCGTGCGAGCTCGGCCGAGCGGCACGGGCTCGGGCTCGTCGGGAACCTCCTCCTTGCGGAAGTACAGCGTCTTGTTCTCGACGAAGACGACTGGGTTCGGGTCGGCGATCGCCGAAGTCAGCAGCCCGGCTGCGTCGGCAGCGGTGCTCGGCATCACCACTTTCAGACCGGGCACGTGCGTCAACCACGCCTCGAGGCTCTGCGAGTGCTGGGCTCCGCCGCGCTGACCTGCACCACCCTGAGTGCGCAGGACGAGCGGGACGCGCAGCTGGCCGCCGGACATGAAGTGCGCCTTCGCCGCCTGATTGACGAGCTGGTCGAGGGCGAGCGTCACGAAGTCGACGAACATGATCTCGACGACCGGGCGAAACCCCGATTGCGCGAGGCCGATCGCCACGCCGCAGATCGCCGCCTCGCTGATCGGCGTGTTGCGGACGCGCTCTTCGCCGAGTTCCTCGGCAAGCCCGGCGGTCGCCCCCCAGGGGCCGCCCTCCGCCACGTCCTCTCCCAGCACGAGCACACGCGGGTCGGTACGCATCGCCGCGGCGAGCGTCGCTGTGATCGCCTGCAGGTACGTCGTCTCCGTCATGCGTATGCGAGCTCGCTCGTGAGCCCGGGCGGAGGGAACGGGCTCTCGCGCGCGAACCGCACGGCTTTCTCGATTTCCTCGCGCGCCGCTTGCTCGAGGCGCGCGGGCGCGCCTTCGCCGAGCCAGCCGTCCGCGACCCCGAGTCGCTGCAACCGGAGGATCGGGTCGAGCTCCTGCCACTCCTCGGCTGCCAGCGCCTGCCGGTAGCGCTGCGGATCGCCTTCGTAGTGGCCACGGAGCCGGTGAGTCAGGCACTCCAGGAGCAGCGGCCCTTCGCCGTGGCGCGCTGCAGCCAGGAACCGGCCGAAGGCAGCGCGGACGGCAACCACGTCGTTGCCGTCGACCGTCTCTCGCTCGAGGCCGTACGGCGCGACCACGTCGCTGACGCGCTCGACGTTCGTGTGAGCCGAGCGCGGCGTGAACTCGGCGAAGCCGTTGTTCTCGCAGACGAGGATCGCTGGGAGTCCCCAAAGTGTCGCCAGGTTGACCGACTCGACGAAGATCCCGCTCTGGACCGCGCCGTCGCCGAAGAAGACGACCGCGACCTGGTCGCCGCCGAGCAACCGGCTCGCGAGCGCGCTGCCGAGCGCGAGCGGGATGTTGCCGCCCACAACCCCCGTCGCGCCGAGGAAGCCGTGTTCGACGTCCACGAGGTGCATCGAACCGCCCAGGCCACGACAGAGGCCGTCGGCGCGCCCCATGAGCTCGGCCATGACTCGCCCGGGCGGCGCACCCTTGGCAAGCACGTGCCCGTGCGCGCGATGGCCCGAGTAGACGGCGTCGTCAGGCCGCAGCTGGCCACAGACACCGGCGGCGACGGCCTCCTGGCCGACGCTCAGATGGACGAGACCGTGCACCTCGTCTGCGCGCGTCAGCTCGCCGACCCGCTCCTCGAAGACGCGGATCCGCCACATCGTGCGGAGGAGCTCGAGGCCGACGTCTCCGTCGAGCACAGCGGCCGCGGAGCCGGCCACGTTCGCCTACGCCGTGACGGTCGCGCCCACGGCCTGCTGCACGGCAGCCACGATCTTGGTCTCGTCGGGTAGGAGGTACTCCTCCATCGGCTCGCTGTATGGAATCGTCGCATCGAGCGCCGTCACGAGCTGCACCGGCGCGCGAAGCGCCCCGAAGGCCTCGGAGGCGACCTCGGCCGCGATCACAGCGGCCGCCGACCCGTGGCGGGTCGACTGGTCGGCGATCACGAGCCGCCCCGTCTTCTCTACCGACTGGATGATCGTGGCGGTGTCGAGCGGAGCGAGCGTGCGGGGATCGATCACCTCGGCGCTGATGCCCTCGGAGGCGAGCTGCTCGGCGGCGGCGAGCGCCTTCCCGAGAAGCCAGCCGATCGCGACGATCGTGATGTCGCTTCCCTCCCGCACGACTGCGGCCTCACCCAGCGGGATCACGTGCTCGCCCTCCGGCACGTCGCCGTGCTCGAGCGTCAGCAGGTAGTGGTGGAAGAAGACGACGGGGTTGTCGTCGCGGATCGAGGCCGTCATCAGACCCTTCGCGTCGGCCGGAGTCGCCGGCACCGCGACCTTGAGGCCCGGGACGCCCATGAACATGCCGTAGATGGAGCCCGTGTGCTGCCCGGCCCACCCGGCCGTGAAGCCGTAGCCGGCCTGGAGCACGATTGGCACGGTCACCTGCCCACCCGTCATGTAGTGGAAGCGCGGGGCCTCGTTCACGACCTGATCCATGGCCACGAGCATGAACTCGGCCATGTACAGCTGGACGACCGGTCGGTAACCCGAGAAAGCGGCGCCCACGGCCATCCCGATCTCAGCAGTCTCGGAGATCGGCGTCACGCGTACGCGGTCGGGGCCGAACGCCTTCAGAAACGGATCCTCGTCGTTGGTCGCGAGGTTCTGCCCGAAGTAGAGAACCGTGTCGTCGCGCTCCATCTCCTGGTGGATCGCCTCGCCGATCGCCGCGATGTACGGAAGCTCACGTGCCATTTGCTCGTCCTCCCTCGCCGCTCAGGCGTAGACGTAGTTGACGGCGTTCTCGGGCGCCGGGAAGGGGCTCTCGAGGCCGAACTCGACCGCCTCCTGGATCTCCTTCCGCGCAGCATCCGCGATCGAGTCCGCCTCCTCCGTGGAGAGCGTCCCGTCGGTCACGAGTCGTGCGCGGAAACGAGGCACGGGGTCCCCTCGCTTCGCGGCCTCGTACTCCTCGGCGTTGCCGAAGATCGTGATCGCCTCGTGCTCGGGGAAGTGCAGCGGCACACCCGGCGGCGCGATGATGTTCCCGTGTGCGCTGAGGCGGTAGACCCTGGACTCGACCAGCGTCGGCCCCTCTCCTCCGCGAGCGCGCTCGACGGCCGCGGACACCCGCTCGTAGACCTCGACCGGGTCGCCTCCGTCGATCGTCGTGCCGGGCATGCTGTACGCCTGTGCCTTCACGGCGAGCGGCTCGCCTGCCGCCGCGTTGGCATCCTCCTGCTCGACCTTCGTGTAGACGTTGTAGCTGTTGTTCTCCATCACGAACACGATGGGGAGCTTCCAGAGCGACGCGATGTTGAGGGTCTCGTGGAACGCGCCCTGCTTCGTGGCGCCGTCGCCGAAGAACGAGAGCACGACCTGACCGTGGCCGCGAATCTGGGCCGCCCAGGCGACGCCCGCCGCGTGCGGGATGCCCTGCCCGACGATGCCGGACGTCCCGAGGAACCCGCGCCCGACGTCGGTCAGATGCATCGAGCCGCCGTAGCCCTTGCAGATCCCAGTCTCCTTGCCGTAGATCTCAGCCATCAGCGCCTTCGGATCGGTCCCGAGCGCGATCGGATAGCCGTGACAGCGATACGTCGTCAGGAGCTGGTCGTCGGGCCGCAGAGCGGCTAGGGAGCCGACGATGGAGGCCTCCGCGCCGTCCGCGAGGTGCGTGTGCCCGCGGATGACTCCGGGGTGCTCCTCGAACGTGCGCTTCACGCGTTCCTCGAACTCGCGGATGCGCACCATCTGCGTGAGCATCCAGATCAGCCGTTCTTTCGAGAGGCCGTTCTCAGACACCAAGGCTCCTTTCTCGTGCGGCAGCGAGCTGCGCGCTGGTCGTCTCGAAGGCGCGGTCGAAGATCTGCTCGATCGGCAGGCTCCGGAGCTCCTCGGAGAGCACCTCGACTCCCCAGGGGCCGTCGTACCCGAGCTCTCGGCACACGGACACGTACTCGGCGATGGGGAACTCGCCCTCGCCGGGAAGCTGGCGACGGTTGATCACCTCGTCGAGCCGGTCCTCCGCATAGTCGTACGGACCGTCACTGAGCTCGACCCAGGACACGAACCGCGGCGGGAT
>JBOHAY010000200.1:0-17840 GCA_050697935.1 Gaiellaceae bacterium
GAGCGGCGCGGCCATCGACTCCATCGGCCAGGCTGGCTTCGACCCAGGGACCGAGTGGGGCACGGGTCTTACGAGCACGGCGGACAACACCCTCCGTCGCAAAGCGACCATCGAGACCGGGGACGCGGCACCGACTGACGCGTTCGACCCCTCGCTCGAGTGGGATGGCTTCGCGACCGACACGTTCGACGGACTCGGCTGCGCCGGTTCCACCGCGTGCGGCCCGCCCCCGCCGTCTCTTGGCGCATGCGGTGACGGCGCCGAGACGTCGATCCACATGATCCAGGGCAGCGGGCTCACGAGCCCAGTTGTCGGCGCACAGCACGTGATCGAGGGCGTGGTCGGCGGCGATTTCGAGGGTACGAGCGGGCTCAACGGCTTCTTCGTGCAGGAGGAGGACGCGGACGCAGATGCCGACCCCCTGACATCCGAGGGTCTCTTCGTGTTTTTCCCGGCGAGCCCAGGTGTCCAGGCCGGTGACCTGGTCCGGGTACTCGGGACCGTCACCGAGTTCAACGGTCTGACCGAGATCACGACCGTCACCGGCTCCGCGATCTGCTCGAGCGGCAACTCGGTAACGGCCTCGTCGGCGTCGCTTCCGCTCGCAACGAGCACGAGCCTCGAGCCGCTCGAGGGCATGCTCACGAGCTTCGCGCAGACGCTGACCGCGACGGAGACCTTCACGCTCGGCCGCTTCGGTGAGGTCGTCCTCTCGTCCGGGGGCCGACTGTTCACGCCGACGCAGATCGTCGCCCCGGGCGCACCGGCGATCGCGATGCAGGCGGCGAACGACCTCAACCGCATCCAACTCGACGACGGCTCGAACACCCAGAACCCGGCAGTCGTGCCGTACCTCGCTCCGGACAACACGCTCCGGATCGGCGACACGATCGCCGGCGTGACCGGCGTCCTCAGCTTCGGGTTCGGCGCCTATGAGCTCCATCCGACGGGATCGGTCGCCTTCGTTCGTGCGAACGCCCGTCCGACGGGCCCGCCCGCCGTGGGCGGCTCGCTGCGGATCGGAGCATCCAACGTCCTCAACTACTTCACCACTCTCGACACAGGCCCGCCCGTCTGTGGGCCGTTGGCAAATCTCGACTGCCGCGGCGCAAACAGCGTGCTCGAGTTCGACCGCCAGCGGGCGAAGCTCGTCTCGGCGCTCACGAAGCTCGACGCGGACATCGTCGGCCTGACGGAGCTGGAGAACAACGCGACCGATGCGCCGATCGCCGATCTCGTCGCCGGGCTCAACGACGCGACGGCGGCGGGGACATACGCGTACATCGCCACGGGTGCGATCGGCACCGATGCGATCCGCGTCGGGATTGTCTACAAGCCGGCGGAAGTGACTCCGGTCGGCGCTTACGCGATCCTGGACTCGAGCGTCGATCCGCAGTTCATCGACACGAAGAGTCGCCCAGTGCTCGCACAGAGCTTCCGCGAAAACGGCACCGACGACGTGCTCACGGTGGCCGTCAACCACCTGAAGTCGAAAGGCTCGGACTGCAACGACGTCGGCGACCCCGACACGGGTGATGGCCAGGGGAACTGCAACCTCACCCGCACGAGCGCGGCGGACGCCCTCGTCGACTGGCTTGCGGCCGATCCCACGGCCAGCGGCAGCCCCGACCGGCTCATCATCGGAGACCTGAACTCGTACGCACAGGAGGACCCAATCGCCGCGATCGAGAGTGCCGGCTATACAAACCTCGTCGGGAGCTTGGTTGGCGCAGGGGCGTACTCGTTCGTGTTCCAGGCGCAGTCCGGGACGCTCGACTACGCGCTCGCGAGCCCGTCGCTGGCGGCCAAGGTAGTCAGCGCAGACGAGTACCATGTCAACGCGGACGAGCCGATCGTGCTCGACTACAACACCGAGTTCGGACGTCCCCCGGTGCTGTTCAACCCGGACGAGTTCCGTGCTGCGGATCACGACCCTGTGCTCGTCGGGATCTGCGAGGGCACGCGGCCCGAGCTCACGGTGTCCGCATCGCCGTCGCGCCTGTTCCCGCCGAACCACAAGTACGTGACGGTGCAGGTGTCGATCGCGGCCTCGGACCAGACGCCACCGACCGTGACGCTCCTCTCAGCCACCTCGAGTGAGCCCGACAACGCACCCGGCGGCGCCGACGGGAACACCAGGAACGATGCCGTCATCGTCGACCTTGACACCGTCAGGCTCCGTGCTGAACGAAACGAGAACGGATCGGGTCGTACCTACACGCTGACGTACCGCGCGAGGGACGCCTGCGGCAACACGACCGTCCAGTCGGCGACGGTCTTCGTCCCGATCGAATAGCGGGAGCTCACCTCATGCGCTCCTCGCCACTGAGCGTGGCGAGGAGCGCCTCGGCGACGACTTTGAGCGGGCGCCCCGAGATCTGGCTCGCCTTGCGGAGCCGTGCGAAGGCCTCTTCCTCCGAGAGGCCTTCACGCTTCATGAGGATCCCCTTCGCGCGCTCGATCGCCTTGCGGGCCGCGAGCGCCTCCGCGAGGGAGTCGGCTTCCTCGCGCAGTGCGACAAGCTCGTCGTGCCGCGCGGTCGCCGTCGCGATCGCCGGCAGCAGGTCGGTCTCGCGGAACGGCTTCACGAGGTAGCCGAAGACACCGGCCTCGACCGCGCGCGCCACGAGCTCTCGCTCTCCGTAGGCGGTCACCATCACGATCGGGATGGGCCGCTCGTCGAGAATCCGCCGCGCGGCCTCGATTCCGTCCAGCCGGGGCATCTTCACGTCGAGGAGTGCGACATCGGGCTCGGTCTCACGCGCGAGCTCGACGGCCTCCTCACCGTCGCGAGCCTCGGCGCAGACGTCGAATCCGGCAGCCTCGAGCAGGCCCTTGAGATCGAGCCGGATAAGCGTCTCGTCCTCGGCGACCAGCACGCGCAGCGCAGACACGCTAGACGAGAGGCTCCGTGACCCGGGGCATCGCCGCGAAGAGCTCCCACTCGTCCGGAATGCCCTTGAGGGCGTGCTGCCCACGCGGCTCGAAGCCAAGCCCGGAGCCCGCGACGAGATCCTTGACGGTCGACGACACGAGCACCTCGCGAGGACCCGCGCTCGCCGCGATGCGAGCCCCGATGTTGACCGCGATCCCCCGGACGCCCGCTCCGTCCAGCTCGACCTCGCCCGTGTGTACGCCGGCACGGACCGCCACTCCGAGCGGCTCGAGCGCTTCGCCGATCGCAAGCGCACAGCGGACAGCGCGAGCCGGGCCGTCGAAGATCGCAAAGAATCCGTCGCCCGACCGATCGACCTCACGTCCACGGTACCGACCGAGAAGCGTTCGCACGCGCTGGTCGTGGGCAGCGACGAGCTCTCGCCAGGCGCGGTCACCAACCCTCGCTGCGGTCTCGGTCGAGCCGACGATGTCGGTGAAGAGAACCGTTGCCAGCACACGGTCGAAGTCCTGCTCCTCGCCCCGGACCGATTCGAGAAAGCGCTCGACGCCATCGAACAGCGCGTCGGCGTCCGATGTGAACATGAGTAGGTGGTCCGCTCCGGGAAGCTCGAGCAGGCGGGCACCCGGTATGTGCTCTGCGAGGTGGCGCGCGCACTCGATCGGCTCCACCTCGTCGTCCACCGGGTGCGTCACGAGCACGGGCACCTGAATCGTCCCGAGGACGTCACGAATGTCGGTGTCGCGGTAGAGCGTCTCGAACACGAGTGCGGCTCCCGGGCTCGCCGAGGCGCGGAGATATGACGCGAACTCCCGCCGGAACACCGGGTCGTCCTGACTCGGCCAGTTGAAGTCGAGCAGCCAGTCGGCGAACGCCTGAGTCCCCCATTCGGTGTCCACGCGCTCGAGGTACTCGTTCCACTGCTCGGGACGCCACGCCCACGGATAGTCTCGCGCCCACAACCCGCGCGCGACGCTCCCGTGCAGCACGGCAGCGAGCACTCGAGAGGGGTAGGTCGCTGCGAACACGGCGCACAGCGTCGCTCCATCGGTGTCCCCGACGAGTGCCGCTCGCTCGACGCTCGCTGCATCCATGACGGCTCGAATGTCGTCCATGCGGGCCTCGAGCGTCGGTGGGTTCGCAGCGTCCATTCGGTCCGAAAGGCCGGTGCCGCGTCGGTCGAACTGGATGACACGCGCGAAGCCACCGATACGCCGAAGCGCACGAGCGACAGGCTCGAGTCGCCACCCGTACTCGACGTTGGACGCGAAGCCGGGCACGAGGACGACATCGACTGGGCCGCTCCCGAACACCTGATAGGCGATATGAGCGCCGTCCGGCGTCCTCACGTACCGGACGTCCGGGATCAGTGGGCTGTCGTTCATGCGGGGAACACCACCTCGGCTCGGAGACCTCCTGCATTCTCCAACGCGAGCTCGCCGCGCAGCTCGTCGCGGACGAGCGCGCGGACGATGGACAGACCGGTCCCAGTGGTCTCGCCGTCGATCCCGCCGCCGTCGTCGACGATCGTCAGCACGACGTCGCCGTTGCGCCGGGAGAGGGCGATCGAGACGTGGTCGCCGCCGTGCTCGAGGGCATTCTGGAACAGTTCCGTGAAGACGAGGGCCAGCGCCGTCGCGCGCTGACCGGCGAGCGATACAGACGCCAGCTGGGCGGTCACGTCCTTGCCGACGACCAGCCCCTGGACGAGCATCGCGCGCAGGCGATCGACGAGCTCGCCGAGGTCGACGTCGTCCTCGCGGTGCTCGGTGAGCACCTCGTGCACGGCCGCGATCGCCAGGATGCGGTTGACGGAGTCCTGGAGCGACTTCCGCGCGTCGACGTGCTCGGCACGCGCTTGCAGGCGCAGCAGCGACGCGACCGACTGCAGGTTGTTCTTCACGCGGTGGTGGATCTCTTGCGCGAGGACGCCGCGCATCACGGCTCGACCGTGCTCGAGCGCGACCGCGGCGTGGTGGGCGATCGCCTCGAGCAGCGCCTCGTCGTCGGGAGAGAACGGCGTGTCGCGATCGCACACGAGCTCGCCGATCTGTCTTCGCTTCCAGCGCAGGGGCAGCCGCACCGCGTACGCGCCCGCTCTCCCCTCGGGCCAAGCGATCTTCCCGTCCTCGAGTACGAGCGCGGCTCCGGTCGCGTGCAGCGACTCCATCGTCGTCTTTACTATCGCTTCGAGCGACTCCTCGAGGTAGAGCGACTCGGAGACGGCCTCCGAGATTCGCGCGAGCGCCTCGAGCTCGGCAACGCGTCGCTGCGCGCGCTCGTAGAGCTTCGCGTGCTCGATCGTCTGGGCGACCTGGGACGCGATCGCGACGAGTAGCTCGATCTCCGCCTCCGTGAACGCTCGTGGCTCTCGCGTGCGCACGTTCAGTGCGCCCTCGAGCGTGTCCCGCGCGAGGATCGGGACGGCGAGAATCGACTCGTACTCGTCTTCCGGCAGGTTCGAGAAGAGCTTGAACCGCGGGTCGAGGTGCGCCTGCTCGGGGATCATCACCGGCGCTCGTTCGGCCGCGGCGACGCCGGTGATCCCTTCACCCGGCCGCATCCTCGGTGTCCGCGTCATCTCCTCGACGCGGCTTCCGCGAGTCGCGCGGAGGACGAGCTCGTCCGTGCGCTCGTCGTAGAGGTAGACGATGCACGCGTCCGTGCCGAGCGCGTCGGCGACCTTGCTCGCGACGAGCTCGAGCACCTCCTGCAGGTCGAGCGACGAGTTGACGGCCGCGATCGTCTCGGTCAGCAGGCGAAGGTGTCGTGCGGTCGCGTCCACCGGGGCATTGTCGCGGTTGAGGACCAAGGATCGGTGTCATACGATCCCGCCGTGAGCCTCGACGACTGGATCCTCGCACTCCACGTCCTCAGTGCCTTCGCGTTGGTTGGAGCCCTTGTCCTCTTCTCGATCCTGATCGTCGTAATGCGCGACATCGACACGGCGACCGAGACCCTCGCCTACGGTCGGGTCGCGACACTCGGCAACAGAGTCGTCATCGCGGGTGTCGCCGGCACCCTCGTCTTCGGAGTCTGGCTCGCGATCTCGCTCGATGCCTACCAACTCTGGGACGGCTGGGTCATCGCTGGAATAGTCCTATGGGCGGCTGGAGCCGGCACGGGAGCACGGACGGGAACCGAGTACGCGAAGGCGATGACGAGGGCCGAGGAATTGGGGGCATCTGGGCAGGAAGGGCAGCCAGGCGAGCTCCGAGCGCTCAACCGAAGCTCGGCTGGCTTGAAGATGCACACGTTGTCGTCGGTGTTTGTCGTCCTCGCACTCATCGACATGATCTGGAAGCCCGGCGCATGAGCGTGCTCGCCGCCGTTCGGCCCGACAGCTGGAATCTTCCGCTCTTCTTGCACGTGTTCGGGGCGATGATCCTCGTCGGCGGCATGCTCACAGGAGCAAGCGCGCTCGCCCTCGCCCGCGGGAACCTGAGAATGCTTCGCTCCGGGTACTACTCGCTCCTCGCCGTCGCGCTCCCCGGCTACATCGTCATGCGGATCGGCGCCCAGTGGGTCGAAAACAAGGAAGGCTTGAACGACCTTCCTGACGAGCTCGTTCCCGCCTGGATCGACATCGGCTACATCGTCGCCGACGCTGGAGCATTGCTCTTTCTCATCGCGCTGATCCTCGGCGGGATCGGCATGCGTCGCCTTCGTGATGGAAAGGGAACCGGCTTACTCAAAGCCACAATGGTGATCGCGCTGATCGTGCTCGGCGCAGCACTCGTTGCAGTGTGGGCGATGTCCGGCAAGCCGGACTAGACGTCCTCGGTAGCGCCACGATCGTGGCCGGAGGTCGGCTCTGCCGACCGGGAGGCCAAGTGCGGCCGAGTGCACGCAACGGCGAGGGAGGGGGGCTCGTGGGGGGAACCGTAGGTTCCACCCACGCCGAAACGACCACGGGCTCCACACCAGGGAGCCCGCGATCGGCCGTCAGATACAAGGCTCACCGCTCGCCTTGCGGCTCACCCTGCAGCGCGCATCATGAAACTTTCTTCGGCTGACTTCAAGTGGGATCGTCACAGCGCCGCGAGGTACTTCTCCTTTTCCCACTCCGTGACCTGGACGCGGTACTCGTCCCACTCCTTGCGCTTGAGCTCGATGTAGCGTGGGAAGATGTGCTCACCGAGTGCCAGCCGCATCACCTCGGAGCCCGCGAGTTCGTCGATCGCCTCCCCGAGCGACTCCGGAAGCGCGATGATCCCGCGCTCGCGACGCTGCTCAGTCGTCAGCCGATAGAGGTTCGTCTCCATCGAATCGGGGAGCTCGTAGCCCTTCTCGATCCCCTCGAGGCCGGCCTGAAGGAGCGCGGCGAACGCGAGGTAGGGATTGCAGGCGGGATCAGGGCAGCGGATCTCGGCGCGCGTCGCCTGCTCCGAACCCGGCTTGTAGAGGGGGATCCGGATGAGTGCCGAGCGGTTGCGCTGCGACCACGCCACGTAGACGGGCGCCTCGTAGCCGGGCACGAGTCGCTTGTACGAGTTGACCCACTGCGCGAGGACGGCAGACATCTCCCGCGCGTGCACGAGTAGCCCCGCGATGAAGCTCCTCGCGTTCTTGGAGAGGTGATTTGGGTCGCGCCGATCGAAGAACTGGTTGCGAGCGCCCTTGAAGAGCGACATGTGCGTGTGCATGCCTGAGCCGTTCTCGCCGAACAGCGGCTTGGGCATGAAGGTCGCGTAGTAGCCATGCCAGGCGGCGACCTCCTTGACGATGAGCCGATACGTGATCGTGTAGTCGGCCATCGAGAGCGCGTCCGCGTAACGCATGTCGATCTCGTGCTGGGACGGCCCGACCTCGTGGTGGTGGTACTCGATCGGGATGCCGACCGACTCGAGGGCCGCGATCGTGTCGTTGCGCATCTCCGTGGCGGCGTCCTGGGCGGTCATCGCGAAGTAGCCGCCTTCGTCGATCGTCTCGGTGCCCTTGTCGTCCTCGAACACGAAGTACTCGAGCTCGGGGCCGACGTTGAACGCGTCGAAGCCCATGCTCTTCATGCGGTCGAGCGCCTTCCGGAGTGCGAAGCGGGGATCTCCCTCGTAGGGCGCGCCATCGGGTGTCACGACGTCGCAGATCATGCGAGCGACCTTGGCGCCGATCGCGTGCCCGTGCTCGTCGAGCGGGCGCGGCATGAGCTGGAAGCTCGCCGGGTCCGGGATCGCGACCATGTCGGACTCCTCGATCGCGTTGAAACCCGTGATCGACGAGCCGTCGAAGCCCATCCCGTCGTTCAGCGCCTCCTGCATCTCCGATGGCGTGATCGCGAAGGACTTGAGATGCCCCTCGAGATCGGTGAACCAGAAGAGGACGTGCTCGACGTCCTCTTCTCTGATCCGCTTCAGCACTGCGCGCCGTGCAGCCAAGCTCGACGTCGCGCGGTCGCGGCTCTTGACCATCGTTCCGCGCGCCTGCGTCCTGGGTCTTGCCATGAAAACCTCCCTTGAAAAACAAAAAGACCCCGGGCGGGATCGCCCGAGGCCACATTGCCTCACAACAGACGGCGGGACTCTAGCAGGCGGTGCGGATCAGGTCTCGGCCTTCGGCTTTCGTGCCAAGAAGACGACGAAGTCGTCGTCGCTCGTCGGCGCAGCATCTGTGTAGCCGGCGCGGAGCTCGACGTCGACGAACCCGGCGACCTCGAGCATGACCTCGATCTCGTGCGTGAAGTACAGCGTCATCACGAGGATGTGCTCGTCCTCGGCGAGAAGCTCGCCGTCCCGCCGCATGGAGGCGCGCATCTCGAGCGTGATGCGCTGACTCAGCGCGTCGAGGTCGACGACTCGCGACACGAGCTCGTACTCGACTCCCTCCGAGCCGACACGCCGCTCACCTGTCTCGCGCCACGGCCGCGGGAGTTCCGCGCGTCCGTCCTTCAGCCAGTACTTCCACCAGTGCGATGGCGAGGACGCATAGGGAACCTCGTTGTCGAGCACGAGAAGGCCGCCGGGCTCGAGATGCTCGTACAGGCGTCGCAGTCCCTCGGCGTCGTGCTCGCGGTGTCCGCCGAGCCCGAACCCACCGCAGAGGACGATCGTCCGGTAGCGGCGGGGAATGTCGAGCTCGTGCATCGGCTGCGCGTAGAGGGTCGGCGACTTCAGACCGTCACGCTCGGCTCGTTGACGGCACAGCGCGAGCATGTCGGACGAGATGTCGGAGCCGTCGACGTCCAGCCCTGCCTGCAACCACGGGACAAGCAGCCGTCCCGTGCCGCACGCGACGTCGAGTGCGGGCTGTCCGGCCTCGACGAACGGCCGGAAGTAGTCGATCTCCGGCCCGTCGCGATTGAACTCCGCCCACCAGTGGGCGACGACGCCGTAGTGCCAGGTTTGCGCCTCGTGCGTCGTCATGCCGAAGCGCCCGTGTAACGCCGGAGCCCGAAGCGCCAGAACCAGCGGGTGAACGCAAAGCCTGCCACGGTGAAGAGCGCGGCGAACGCGAGTGTCTGCCAGTCGAGCCGTGACGTAAGGGCCTCCGCCGGAACGGTGACCGCAAACGCGATCGGCACGAGGAAGGTCACGCCGAAGCGGAGCCACGGAGGGTAGATGCCGATCGGCCAGCGCCCCGTTTGGAAGATCCCGTCGAAGAGCTCGACCGCGTGCCACATGTTCACGACCCGGAAGGCGGCGGTCGCGAGGACGAGCCAGAAGCAGTAGATCAGCACGACACCGAGCGCGAATGCGAATGCGAACGCGAGCGCGTCGAGAACGCCGACAGCCGTCGTGATCCGCGAAAGACCGACCCCGAGGACGATCGCGCCCGAGACGATGTCCACCACCTGCCAGATGCGCACCTCCCGCACGCTCACGAGCACCTGCGCGTCCTCGGGCTTCGTCAGCGTGAAGTCGAGCTTCCCGTCACCCACTTCGCCGATCAAGCGCGTCATGTTCGGCTGGATCGAGGACCTGATGAGCCCGCCCATCAGGATCTGGATCCCGAGGACGCAGAGGAGCTCGGGCTGCGTCCAGCCGTTCAGCTCCTCCGTGTGCGAGTAGACGAGCGCGAGCACGACGAGTCCCGTCACGAGCGCGATCGCCATCTGGAGGAGCGAGACGAAGAAGTTGACGCGGTACTGGAGCTCGTTCAGGACGCCGAGCTTGAAGTAGAGCCAGCTCACCCTTATCGCATTCATGCGCGCGTCAGCCTCCTACCGCCGAGTAGCGTCGAATCGCGAACCGCCACGCGACTCGGAAGATGGTGAGCCCGATCAGGATCCAGAGCAGCTGGGCTCCGAGACCGCGCAGGAGCTCGGCGTTCGACATGTCGCCGACGAGGCTTTCGATCGGGAAGTAGAACGCCCACTGGAAGGGCAGGAAGCGAGCGATCTCCTGCACCCACTCGGGCATGAGCGGCATCGGGACGAGGCGCCCCGAGAGCAGGAGCTCAGCCGCCATGTACAGGTCGAAGATCGCCGCTCCGCGCGTCGTCCAGAAACAGAGCATCCCGAGGCTCTCCTGAAACATCGTGCGGATCAGGTAGGCACCCCAGATCGCAACGGCGAACGTCGCGATCTGCGGGGCGTTCGGGGAGAGCGCGGGGTCGAACAGCAACGAGAGTGCGATCGCGAGCGGGATCCAGAGGACGATGACGACGACCTTCCAGCCGGCGAAGTACGCGATATCGAAGTGGAGAGGGAGCACCGGGCGGAGGAGGTCCCGGTTGAGGTCGCCCTCGCGAATGCGCTGCTCCCAATACGGCGCTCCGAAGACGATGTTCATGTTCCGGACGAGGGTCCAGACGATGTAGTAGGCGACGAAATAGCCGGCCGAGAGTCCCTGCACCGAGCCGCCCTGCTGCTCCGCGATCGTCGTCCAGACGACGAGGTAGATGATCGGCTCGGCGATCATGCCGAGCATGTAGAAGTAGTTCGCGGTCCGGTACTGGAACTGCTCCTGCACCGCCATGCGCATCGTCGCCAGGTACAGCTCGACCATCGATCGGAGGCCGCCGGGCTGACGAACGGGCGCTGCGACGGGGAGGACGCTCACTCCGGCCTCTCCTGCGCGAACACGAGCTCGATCACGTCCTCGATCGGCGGGTCCTCGACGTTGAGGTCGAGCACCTCCTCCTCCATGAGCAGCCGGGCGGTCACGCTCGACGTCTGGGCTTTCGGGACGCGCAGCGTGATCCAGTCGCCGTCGCGGTGGATGACCTCGCCGTAGCGCGAGAGGTCCGCCTGCCCGTTCTCGAGCGCCACTCCGATCGTCTTGTACGCGGCGAACTGATCGGCGAGGCCGGCCAGCGGTCCGTCGTGGAGGATATGCCCGTGGTGGATGACCACGACGCGCTTGCAGAGCGCCTCGACATCGGCCATGTAGTGGCTCGTCAGCAAGACGGTCGCTCCGTAGCGGGCGTTGTAGTCGGCGACGAACGCGCGAATGCGCTTCTGCATCGTCACGTCGAGCCCGATCGTCGGCTCGTCGAGGAAGAGCACCTGCGGGCGATGCAGGAGCGCGCCGACGATCTCCGCCTTCATCCGCTCGCCGAGAGAGAGCTGCCGGACCGGCTTGCGCACGAGGTCGCCAATCTCGAGCAGCTCGATCAAGTCGTCGCGCGTGGCGGTGAACTGCTCACGCGGAATGCGGAAGATTGCTCGGTTGAGCTCGTACGAGTCGAGCGCGGGGAGGTCCCACTGGAGCTGGTTCCGGTTGCCCATGACGAGCGTGATTTGGCTCAAAAAAGCGCGCTGGCGCTTCGAAGGGATCAGGCCGAGAACGCGAGCCCCGCCTCCCGTCGGATAGATCAGGCCGGAGAGCATCTTGAGCGTCGTCGTCTTGCCGGCCCCGTTCGGGCCGAGGAAGCCGACGATCTCGCCGGGCGCGATGTCGAACGAAATGCCGTCGACAGCGCGCACCTCGCGTGTTCTGCGCCGGATGAGACTCTTGGTCGCCGCCTTGAGGCCCGCCTCGCGTTCCGGGACGTGGAAGACCTTGAGGAGCCCCTCGACTCGTATGGCAGGCTCGGTCATCCCGACCTCTGCGCGAACATCCCTGAAGGCGGCCGCTGTCGCTTTGGTCACCTCACCCGCTCCTCTTGAGCTTTCCGTGGCGCTTCGCGTACAGCTCACCGCGCGAGAACACCCAGAGCCCGAGCGGGATCGAGACCGCGCCGATGATGAGCAGCGGCCAGATCTCGTCCCACATCGCCGACAGCGGAGCACCGTCGAGAATCGCCTCGCGTGCACCCTCGAGCGCGTACGTCGCCGGCGAGAACTTCGCGATCCACTGCATCCATGTCGGCAGCACCTCGACCGGGTAGTACACGCCCGAGACGACGAGCAGCGTGCCCTGTGCGACGAACCCGAGCTGCGTTCCCTTCTCGGGCGAGATCAGGGGAAGCACCGACGTCATGACGCCGATTCCGATGAACGAGATCGAGGCGATCGCGAGGACGAGGAACGCCGCGAGGAAGTTTGCCTCCGGCATGGACAGGTCGAAGAAGAGGAAGCAGGCAGTAAACAGGAAGACAGCCCGGAGAAGTCCGTACGAGATCGCAAAGACGCCCTGACCTGCGAGATGCATGGCTCGCGAGAGTGGAGCCATGAACGTGTACTCGATCGTTCCTTCCCAGCGCTCCCACGCGACGGTCTCCATGAGGAACTCGAACAGCACGCCGAGGTAGGCCCAGACGACGGCACCGATGAGCAGGCTCGTCGCCACGGTGTTGACGTCGATCTGACCGCCGGTCGACTCGATGCCTTGCGCGATGAAGACGATCGTGAGCGTGTTCGCGACGGTCCAGAAGAACCACGCGAGATCCCACCAGATGTAGCGCTTGGTGAGGTAGTAGTTGCGCTCGACGACACCGCCGGCTCCAACGAGCTCGGCTCGCAAGGTCATTCCGATGGCTTTCACGCGAACACCTCCCGGTCGTCGTCTTCGTCGTCGTCATCCTCCGCCTCGAACTCCCGGCCCGTCGCCGCGAAGAACGCCTCCTCGAGCGTCTCGGCGTCATAGCGACGCTTGAGATCGTCCACCGGCTCGAGCGCGAGCAGCCGGCCACGATCGAGGATGCCAACGCGCTCCGCGAGGCTCTCCGCCTCGGCGAGGTCGTGCGTGCAAAGCAGGATCGTCGAGTCGTGGGTCGTGCGGATCTCGCGGATGAACTCCTGGACCTCGAGCTTCGAACGGGGATCGAGGCCCGTCGTCGGCTCGTCGAGCAGGAGAACCACCGGTGACGTGAGTAGGGCTCGCGCGAGCGCCACCTTTTGCTGCATGCCGCGGGAGAGCGCCTCCATCGGCTCGTCGCGACGGTCGGACGGAAACCCGACGCGCCCGAGGATCGCCGGGATCTTGTCCCGCGTCTCCTTCGAGGTCATGCCGTAGTAGCGGGCCGCGTAGCCGAGATTCTCGGCGGCCGACATCTTCTTGAAGAACGATGCCTCGACCGAGACGCGATTCACCAGCCGGCGAACTGCGCGACCGTCGGTGAGCACGTCGTGCCCGAGGATGCGCGCCGAGCCGCCGTCCGGCAGCAGGAGCGTCGAGAGCAGTCGGACTAGCGTCGACTTCCCCGAACCGTTCTGGCCGAGGATGGCGACGGTCTCGCCCTTCTCCATCGTGAACGAGACGCTGTCGAGGGCGACGCGCACGCGACGCTCGCCACGTCGGCGCTTGCCGTCGCGGCGGCGGAACTCCTTGCGTAGCTCGTCGACCTCGACAGCAGCGTCAAGTCGACGGGGTATGGCCTCCTTGAGTGCTGCTCCTTGTACGTCGATCATCTGGTGCTCCTTCGAAGAACTGCGTAGCGAGAAACGTGCAAGCCACTGCCCGGCCCTGTCGGTGGGCCCCGGCAACTGGTGTCTCAGATACGCGCGAAGAGCATCAAGGTGGCCACGATAGCGGCCGCCACGGATGCGGTCAACTCAGCTACGTCTTCGCCGCGAACTGCTCGCTCTTTCGCGAGCTTCGCCTCGTGGTAGGCGATGCGCTCTTCGAGCTTCCGGATCATCTCGCGGTGGGCGGCCTTCTCGTCAGGAGTCTTCTTCCGCCTCTTCTTCTTCATCGTCCTCTCCCAGCAGTTCAAGGATCTTGTCTGGCTTGGCGTGGGCGCGAATCAGAGACCGCGTGCTAGCCAGGATGTCGTCTCGCTTGACCGACGGCTCTTCATCCCAATGACAGTGCCCACGACCCATCGAGCGCGCAAGATGGCCGTTGGAGACGGTCATCCCGGAAAGTCCGGGTGAATTAGACCGGTGCGGTCGCTCGAGCGCGGTAACCCTCGGCGACGAGGGCTGCCGCGACGATCGCCGCGAGCGCCGGCACCTGGGCAATGGCCGAGATCTCGGTGCCGAGCGGAATCGTTGCCAGCGTCGCGAGGGCAGCGATCAATCTCACGCCATTCCTCTCGATGCCCAGGATTCGCCGGAACCCCGCGTCACAGGCGGTGAACAGTGCGACGCCCGCAGCGAGCTCGAAGGCAATCACGTTGTCGAGCGGGTCGTCGGGAGCGCCGATCGCCTTTTTCAGTCCCGCCGCGACTCCGACGATTCCGAGGATCAGCCCGAAATGCCAGTAGCCGAATGCGTTCAGAGCCAGCCGCGTGCGACGCTCGGGCGCCGCGTGCTTCATCGCGTGCTCGACAGCGCTCTCGTCGCTGAAGTACATCCACCAGAGGGAGGCGCTGAGCGCAAGTCCCAGGAGTCCGACCAGAACGATGCTGGCGTCGAGGTCTTGCCCGACAGCGCCGGCACCGATGACCACGATCGACTCGCCGAGTGCGACGATGATTACGAGCCCGTGACGCTCGACGAAGTGCGCGGGAGAGATCACGAAGCCTTCGGTGCTCGTGACCCACGGAGTCACCCAGAGGAGGCCCGCTGCGAGCGTCCAGATGGCCCACTGGAGATTCCCGCCGATTATTCCTCCCCCCAGCACGAGTCCTGCGGCTGCGAGGTTGAACGGTACGAGCCGAAGGATGGCTTGGACCTCGGAGAGCGAGGTCCCCTTCACGTACATCCCGGCGTGCAGAAGGACGACGACGAGGTAGCCGATCCCGAATGCGAGCCCCTCGCCCTCGAACGCCTTCGGGACGGCGAGCGCCACAATCAGGAATCCGCCCATTCCGCCGATCAGCAGAAGCCGATGACGCAGATGATCCGTGTCGATGGCGTTCGTCAGCCAGGCGTAGCCGTCGTACATCCACCAGACCACGGCGAGCATCACGATCACCTGTAGCGCCGACTCCGCGCCGTCGCGCGCAACCAGGACGCCCGT
Source organism: Gaiellaceae bacterium (assembly GCA_050697935.1). Lineage (GTDB taxonomy): Bacteria > Actinomycetota > Thermoleophilia > Gaiellales > Gaiellaceae > GMQP-bins7. Next base: position 15,121 of record JBOHAY010000200.1, read on the forward strand.
CAGCTGGGTGATGGTGAAGACGAAGACGAGGTCGAAGAAGAGCTCCAGGGTCGAGACCCTGGCCTCCTCGGTGTCGACCCGCCCGCTCTGTCGTTCGGCCTCAGGCAACGGCGTTCCTCCCCGGGTCAGCTCGCGGCGAGCTCCGCCAGGGTGTCCATGTCGGGCACGCGCAGGTCCGGCTCGGCGGCAGCGGGCTGGGTCGCGCCGGGGCCCTCCCTGCCCTTCCGGCGATCGACCCAGACCGTTGCCAGCCCCAGCTGCTTGGCCGGGACGTGGTCGTGGAAGAGGCTCTGGGCGACGTGGAGGATGCGCTGGGTGGGCAGCCCGATCGTCTCGAAGGCCAGCTCGAAGTTGCGGTGACTGGGCTTGTAGGCACGGGCTCGCTCGGCGGTGACCACCCAGTCGAACTCCACCCCGAGGCGCTCGCCGGAGCGGGCGAAGAGATCGTCGTCGCAGTTCGTGATCACGGCCAGGCCGAACCGCTCTCCGAGGGCCCTCAGCGCCGCCGGCGAGTCGTCGAAAGGTGGCCAATCGCCGACCGAGGCCGCGAACGCGCTCGCCTCCTCGTCCGTCGGCGAGAAGCCCAGCTCGTCCCCGAGCCGCCTAAGCACACCGGCGAGCACCTCCCGGTAGGGCAGATACCCAGCGCTCTCGATCGCCGTCTCGTGCCGGCCAAAGGCCTCGAGCAGGGCGTCGTCCTCCTTCACCCTGGCGCCGTGCGACTCGAGCACGGGGCGGAGGGCGGCGAGGATCCCGGTCTCCCAGTCGATCATGGTCCCGTAGCAGTCGAAGCTGAGCGCCTCGAAGCGACCGAAGTCGAACGCGGCCGCGGGCTCATCGAGGGCGGGCGGGCTCATCCGGAGCCGATTATCCCCGGCGAGTCCCGTCCGCTCACGCCTCTACCGTCAGGAGCCTGATGGCCGAGACGCTTTTCGAGAACGGAACCGGGGCCAACCCGGCTGACCAGCGGGTCCTGCGCGAGTTCAGCGACGGCGAGCAGGTCTCGGCGGTGTTCGTGATCCGGGAGCGAGAGCGCCGGCAGAAGAAGAACGGCGACGACTTCCTCCGCCTGGTGCTGGCCGATCGCACCGGCTCGGTGCCGGCGATCGCCTGGGACCGGGTCGCGGAGGGGTTCGAGATCTGCGCCCCGGGCTCGATCGTGATGGTCGGCGGGCGGTTCTCGGTCCACCCTCAGTTCGGCCGCCAGATCAAGCTCTCCTCGGTCCGTCCGGCGGTGGAGGGCGAGTACGACCCCGAGGAGCTCACCGAGGGCCCCGAGCGCGCGATCGAGCTGCTCGAGGTCGACCTCCGGGGGCTGATCGAGACGATCCAGAACCCCGGGCTCCGCGCGCTGCTCGAATGCTTCTTCGGCCAGGGCACGGAGAACTGGGAGCGCTTCCGCCAGGCGCCGGCGGCGAAGCACTACCACCAGGCCTACGTGGGCGGCCTGCTCGAGCACTCGCTCTCGGTCGCCCAGGCGGTCAGCGCCGCCTCCAACTTCTTCCCCGGGATCGACCGGGACATCGCCGTCACCGGGGCCCTGCTCCACGACATCGGCAAGACCGAGGCCTACAACGACGACCCGCTCGCGATCGAGCTCACCGACGCCGGCCGGCTCCAGGCAGAGATCCCGCTCGGCTACTACAAGGTCCGCCGCCAGATCGAGGAGATGGAGGGCTTCGACCCCGACCTCGCCCAGGCGATCCTCCACATCGTCCTCTCCCACCACGGGGCGCTCGAGCACGGGTCGCCGGTCGCCCCCTGCACCCGGGAGGCGACCCTGGTCCACACGATCGACAAGCTCGGCGGCCGCCTCGGCAGCTTCGACCGCCTCGAGCGCGAGCTCGCCGAGGGCGAGAGCTGGTCCCGCTACGACCGCGGGATCGAGGGCGCCGCGTTCTTCGGCTCCCGGGCCGCCTAGCGACTGCCAGGCCGCCCTACTCAGGAGCGGAGGGCAAAGCCCGAAGCGACTTATGTTGGGCGGCCGCTGCAGTCGCGACTGGTGCGCTCCGGAGCCTCGATCACCTCGGGGGTGAGCTCCTCGAGCGATTTCAGGACGCGATCGGCGCGCTCGAGCGCCTCCGCCCCGGGTGGGAAGTGGCGGTTCGGGATCGCGATCACCCGCATCCCCGCGTCGGCTGCCGAGAGGATGCCGTTGTGCGAGTCCTCGATCGCGGCGCACTTGCCCGGCGGTGCCTCGAGCCTTCTCGCCGCCTCCAGGTAGACGTCGGGCGCGGGCTTCCCCCTGACCACCTCCTCGGATGAGACCGTCGCCTGGAAGCGCGAGGCGATCCCGGCGAGCTCGAGCACCCGGTCGATCAGCTCCCGGTTCGAGGAGGAGGCGAGGCCCAGCGGCCAGCGCTCGGCGATCCGCTCGACCGCCTCCACCGCTCCCGGCAGCAGGGGCAGCTCCCGCTCGTAGAGCTCGGCGACCCGGGCGGCGACCTCCTCGGAGATCCGCTCCGGCGGCAGGTCCACCCCGAGCTCATCGTGGAGGTAGCGCGACCACTCGACCGAGCTCATTCCCATCATGTCCCGGGTGGCGCTCTCGCGCCAGCGGCCACCGCGCTCCTCGGCATATGCCCGTCGGACCCGATCCCAGGCGCCCTCCGAATCGATCAGCAGACCGTCGAGGTCGAAGATCACCGCCGCGATCACCGGCGGCAATACAGGTCTGTCAGATCGACTTCCTTTTCTCGCAGGACTTCGCGGTGTCGAGC
>JBOHAY010000201.1:0-6343 GCA_050697935.1 Gaiellaceae bacterium
CCCGTGCTCGGTCTTCTCCAGTTTCGACTCGGGAACCATGAACTCAAGCCTGCCGTAACCGCTGTGCGCCGCGCAACTTGTCGGCGCTCCGACTCCTTCCGTGCGTCTAGCATGGCCCACCGTGCAGGAGTTGCAGACGCGCCGGGCGAGCAAGGGCGTGCCGCCTGAGCAGATCCTCGAGGCTCTGCGCCCGCTGCTCGAGCTGCCGGTCGAGTTCGTGCTCCCGACGCAAGGGGCGCCCACCGACCGATCCGCCTAGCCCACTGCCTCCCGCACGCCTGCCGTGACGCCGGCGACGATGGTCTCCAGCTCGTTCTCGCTGACCACGAGTGGAGGCGAGATCTGGAGTGCGACGGCCCGGATCACGCGGGTGAGGACGCCGTGGCGGCGCGCGGCCAGAACGGCGGCCATCGGTGCGCCCGGATTCGCCTCGATCAGGCCGGCGTCGAGCTCGACCGCGGCTGCGAGCCCTGCGGATCGCACATCCGCCACACCTTCTTCTTCGCGCAGCGGTTCGAGCAGCTCGAGAAGCATCGGCTCGAGCGTTGCCGCCCGTTCGACCAGACCCTCCCGCTCGATGATGTCGAGATTGACGAGGCCGGCGACGCACGCTCCTGGATGGCCCGCATACGTGCCGCCGTGCAGGAACGGCGCAGTGTCCTCGCGCCAGAACGGTTCGCGAACCCTGCCCGAAGCGATCACGGCGGCGAGCGGGACGTAACCGGACGAGACTCCTTTGGCGCAGGTCATCAGGTCGGGTGTGAAGCCGTACCGCTCGCAGCCGAACCACGTGCCGAGGCGCCCGAAGCCGGAGATGACCTCGTCGGAGATCAGGAGGACGTCCCGTTCGCGGCAGATGCGCTCCACCTCGGGCCAGTAGCCCTCGGCAGGTGGGATCACGCCACCCGCGCCGATCACCGGCTCACCGATGAACGCAGCTGCCCGGTCGTCAAGCTCGTCGAGAACACGTGCGAGCTCGGCCGGGTCGTCGTGTGGCACTTCGGCGACGTCGCCGACCAGCGTGCCGTAGCCGTCTCGCACCGCCGGGATGCCTGAGAGTGACGTGCCGTACGCGTTCGTTCCGTGGTAGGCGAAGCGTCTATGGACGATCACCGTGCGCTGCGGCTGCCCGACGAGTGCCCAGTAGCGGCGAGCGATCTTCGCCGCGGTGTCGACCGCCTCGCCGCCACTGCTGCCGAAGAAGACTGCGGCGTCCTCGAGCGGCGCGAGCGAGGCCAGGCGCCCGGCGAGCTCGAGTGCCGGTTGGTTCGCGTAGTCGCCGAAGATGTTGTGTGCGGCAAGCGTGCGCAACTGCGTCGCCACCGCGTCCGCGATCTCGGTGCGACCGTGGCCGACGTTCACGAACCACAGCCCGGCGGTTGCGTCGAGATACTCGTTCCCGCTGTCGTCCCAGACCGTGCACCCCTCACCGCGTACGAGCACGAGCTCGTGGCCGTCGACCTTGCCCATCACGGCGAATGGGTGCCAGAGACGATTCGTCATCGCGATCGGCTGTCGGACCGTTTGACGCTTGCCCAAAGCTTCAGCAGGCGAATGCCTCCCGGTTCGTCGAGAGCACGCATCGCATTCAGCCTAACGCGCCGGATCTCCGAGGACCTGGTGGAGTCGGTCGAACTCCGGAAGCAGTGTTCCGCGGCCGGACTATGATCGGCGCCCGTGGTCGTGGGCTTGGTCGGGTGTGGGCACTGGGGCGTAAACATCCTGCGCGACCTGCGCACGCTCGACTGCGATGTCCGGGTCGTCGTGCGCTCGGACGCGAGCGTTGCACGGGCGCGGGAGGGTGGCGCCGCGGCAGTCGTGCCGGAGATCGCCGAGCTCGGTGCGGTTGACGGGATCGTGACGTGCACGCCGATCGAGACGCATGCAGCCGTGATCGAAGAAGCCTTGGCTGCGGATGTTCCGGTGTTCACGGAGAAGCCGCTCTGCGACGATGCCGGCGACGCGGCAAGGCTTGCTGCGCTGGCTCCGGATCGTCTCTTCGTGATGGACAAGTGGCGCTACCACGCGGGCATCGGGGTGATCGCCGATATCGCCGCGACCGGGAGGTTCGGCAGCGTGCATGGCCTGCGCACCGTCCGCGTACAACCTGACAACCGACATGCGGAAGATGCCATTTGGGTGCTTTCGCCCCATGATCTGGTGATCGCGCTCGAGGTGCTCGGCGAGGTGCCCCGCCCGCGTGCCGCGTCCGGTCAGTGGGCCGAGGGACGGCTGATCACGATGCACGCCCTGCTCGAGACTGACCGCGGTTGGCATGCACTGGAGGTGTCGGAGCGCGCGCCGGCCACGGAGCGTCGCATCGAGCTTCATTGCGACGAGGGCGTCGCCGTTCTGGGAGGCGGCTGGGACGAGCATGTGCTCGTACACCTCACGAGAGGGCGCACCGAGCGGCTCGAGGCGCCGGGCGAGCTGCCACTGCTTGCGGAGTTGCGAGCGTTCGTCGGCTTCCTGGACGGCGGCCTGCCACCGAAGTCGTCCGCGGCAGAAGGGGCGGCGGTCGTCGAGGTCATTGCGGCGCTCCGAGCGCTTGCGGCGTGACCGACGCGACGATTCTCATTCCGACCTACCGCCATGCGGCGCTGCTGCCGTACGCAATGCGGAGCGCCCTCGCCCAGGAGGGCGTGGAGGTCGAGCTGTTCGTGGTCGGGGACGGTGTCGAGGACGACAGCCGAGCTGCGGTCGCGCCTTTCCTTTCCGACTCACGTGTGCGGTTCTTCGACTCTCCGAAAGGCGAGCGCCACGGCGAACGATTGCGACACGACGCCCTTCAGGAGTCGTCTGCACCGATCGTCTGCTACCTCAGCGACGACGACCTTCTCCTTCCGGAGCACGTGGCGGAGATGCGGCGCTTGTTGGAGGACGCCGACCTCGCACACGACGCGCCCGTGAACGTCTCGTTGGACGGCAGCCTTCGCTACAACGCTTTCGACCTCGGCCGTCCGGAGTTCGTGGAGCTCCTCGTGCAGGGCCGTGGTGGCGGTGGGCTGACGGGCGTGGCCCACACCCGCAGCGCGTACGAACGTCTTCCCTTCGGCTGGCGTCCCGCACCGCGGGACATCCCCACGGACATCTACATGTGGCAGCAGTTCTCGCGTCTTCCGGACTTCAAGGGCGCCACCGGCGAGCGGTTGACGACCTTGGTCTTTCCGAGCCCCTTGCGAACGGAGATGTCAGTCGCCGAGCGGGCCGCCGAGCTCGAGTGCTGGGAGCGCCGCATGGTCGAGCCTGGCTTCTCGAACGAGCTCCAGGGTCTCGTGCACGCGGCGGCACGTCGGGCAACGGAGCGGCTCAAGCTGACGGCGATGGACCTGGAGCGCGAGCTCGAACGCGTACAAGGCACTCGCTGGTGGCGAGCGCGGCGACTGCTCGCAGAGCTCAGACCGATGCGGGCACTGCGTGCCAGACGTCGCGAAGCTCGCTGAGCGAGCCGAGCTCTCGATCGCGTGGAGAGATCAGCGGATCGGTGCACGGCCAGGCGATCTCGAGAGTCGGGTCGTCCCACCGGCATCCGAGCTCATCGGCCGGGTCGAACTCGTGGCTGACGGCATAGACGTGAATCGACGGCTCGTGGAAGTAAAAGCCGTGGGCGACGCCGACCGGGATGACGAGCGCCGAGGGCTCGCGGGAGTCGAATTCGACCGTTGCACCCAGGCCTTCGGTCGGCGACCCGGCCCGAAGGTCGTGGAGACCGACCGTGGCTCGGCCCGCGACGAGCGTCAGGTAATCCGTGTGCCGGAGATGCGCGTGCACTCCTCGCAAGACGTTTGCCTCCGAGCGCACCGCGTTCCACTGCGTCGCGACGACGCCCGGCTCCCAGGACAGGCGGTAGAGCTCGGTGAATACGCCGCGTTCGTCCGCATGCGGCGTGAGCGTGAGCAGCGAGACGCCATTCGGCAGACGCACGGCGATCATCGTAAGCGATGCGGCCGCGACTGACTCAACGCAAGCCTGACCGGCTCGAGGCTTCGCTGCTCAGGGCCACCGTGGAGTCTGCGGCTCGAGAGACTCGAGCTCGCGCCAGTCCGCGCGTGCGGGTGCGAACACGTCGACGACGACAGCCCCTTCAGGTCCCGCGTGGACCTCGTGCGGCCTGTTCGCGGCGATCCTCCACGTTCCGCCGGGCCCGAGCTCGCGCACTTCGTCATCGACGTGAAAGGTGACCGAGCCGCTGATGACCATCCCGAGCTGCTCGTTCTCGTGGCTGTGCTCCGGTACGACGCTCAGCGGATCGAGCTCGACCACCGCGAGACTCACTCGGTCGCCCTCTATGGCGCGCGCGATCACGCCGTTCCAGACTTTCAACGGCGGAACGCCGGCGAGCTCGTTCAGAGTGTTCATGGTCGCCTAGCCTACTCGCGCGGTCGAAGCGAGACTCAGTCGGCGCAAATAAGGTGCGCCGACGTGGAGCCGCTCGTCGCACGACCGAGCTCGGGCCGGATCTTTCGCATCCGTACGCGCATCCGGCTCTCCGACATGGACGCGGGCGGCCGGCTGCGACTCGATGCCGTCGCGCGCTACCTCCAGGATGCCGCCACCGACGACGTCGAGGAGACCGGCTGGGGCGCGCCCGAGCACCTGTGGGTGCTGCGCTCCATTCGGATCGACGTGCTCGCTCCATGCCTCGACGACGCGCATGTCGAGATCGCGACCTGGGGCAGCGGCTTCTCTGCCCTGGCGGCCGCGAGACGATGGTCTCTCGAGGGCGACCGTGGGGGGAGGATCGAGGTGGACAGCGTCTGGATACATCTCGGCCCGGATGCGAGGCCGGCCCGCATCGGCGAGGGTTTTGATGCGTACCTCGAAGCCGCCGCCGGGCGGCGCGCGTCGACGACCCTCACGCTGCGACATCCGCCCCTCGATGTACATCGGACGATTTGGCCGCTGCGCACGACCGATGTCGACGTCCTCGGCCACGTCAACAATGCCGCCTACTGGCAGGCCGTCGAGCATTGCCTCGCGGACGACGCGGCTGTCGATCTCCGTCTTCCGGCGCGCGCGCGACTCGACTACCGGCACCCGGTCGATCTCGGCGACATGGTGGAGCTCGCCCCGCTTCGGAACGACGGCCGCTTCGACGTCGCGTTCGTGTCAGAGGAGATCGTGAAGGCCGTTGCGAGCGTCGAGAGCATCTGACCCGCGGTCTTAGGCCGTTCTCAGAGTGCAGGGGTACGCTGCCCGCGTGGACGAGGGCGCACGAATCTCGCGTCGTGAGACGTTGTCCAGGCTCGGTGGACTGCTGGCCGGTGCCGTCACCGTCGGCGGCTTGAAGGCCGCGGACTCGCTGGCGGCCTTCGACGACGAAGCAGCGAGCTCGGGCCCGGCCGCCGTTGCCTCCGGCGCTGTGACCTGTGTGCTCGCGCCCGAGCAGACGGAAGGGCCGTACTACCTCGACGATGCAAAGGTTCGGCGCAACATCACCGAGGGGAAGGCGGGTGTCCCCCTCGCGTTGCGACTCACGGTCGTCGACGTCTCGACGTGCAAGTCGATCAAGGGCGCGGCAGTCGACATCTGGCACTGCGATGCCGGCGGCGCCTATTCGGGCGTCCAGGCTGCGACCGGCGCCCGCTTCTTGCGCGGAGTGCAGCGGACGAATGCGAAGGGCGTCGCGGTCTTCAACACGATCTATCCCGGCTGGTATCCGGGTCGGACCGTGCACATTCACGTCATGGTTCATCTCGGCGGGAACATCGTTCACACCGGGCAGCTGTACTTCGCAGACGCCGTGACGGACGCCGTCTACAAGCGCCGGCCGTACGCGAGCCGTCCCAATCGAAGCCCGCGGAACGCGGGTGACAGCATCTACCGCAACGGTGGCAAGCGGTCCTCACTCAAGCTCGCCCGAAGTGGTTCAGGGTACGTCGGTTCGATCACAATGGGGGTCCAGCGCGCGTAGCCGGCCGCCCGTCTTCACCGAGCTCTTACCCAAAACTCAGGCCCGCGTGCTTTCGTATGTAGCTTTGAAAGCTCGCCGCGACAGAAGGGGCCTGACATGACCGAGCAGAACCCGGCGGAAGCCGTTCTCACCCCGCAACAGGCGAAGGAGCAGCTCGAGCAGGCGCTGTTCGAGATCCGGCGGATCATTGCCGGGCAGGACGCGATGCTCGAGAGGGTGCTCGTCTGCCTCCTTGCGCAAGGGCACCTGCTGATCGAAGGGGTGCCCGGCCTCGCCAAGACGCTGACGATCAAGACCACGGCAGGCGTTCTCGGAGGAACCTTTTCCCGCGTGCAGTTCACGCCCGACCTCGTTCCCTCCGACCTCGTCGGGACGCGCATCTACCGCGCCGGCGACGGGTCCTTCGACCCCGAGCTCGGCCCGGTGTTC
>JBOHAY010000202.1:0-10858 GCA_050697935.1 Gaiellaceae bacterium
ACGTCCCGGAGAAACCCGCATGCGAGTTGAACCACGTGTCGTGTCCTCGCCGCACGTTCACCTGCTCCGGCGAGCAGCCGACGATGTCCGCGACGACCTGTGCCGCCGTCGTCTCGTGGCCCTGCCCCTGGGGAACCGTTCCGAGAGTGACCACGACCTCGCCGAAGATGTCGAGCTTCACGGACGCAGCCTCGTTGTTCCCGGAGAACTGCAAGTCCGGATTGAGCAGCGTCGACTGGCCGAAGTTGTTCGTTCCCGAGTCGAGCGTCGAGCCGATGCCGAATCCGAGCAGCTTCCCGCGCGTCGCGGCCTCCGCGCGCCGCTCCTCGATAGAGCCGTAATCGATGAGATCCAGTGCGATGTCGAGCGCGGCCGCGTAGTCGCCCGAGTCGTAGAAGCAGCCGTTCGGCGTCTCGTAGGGCATCTGCTCGGCCTTCACGTAGTTGCGCTTCCGCACCTCGACCGGATCGAGGCCGAGCTCGGTGGCGACGATGTCGATGATCCGCTCGGTCAACCACAGGTGCTGCATCCGCGAGTACCCGCGGTTCGGCGAGACCGGCGACTTGTTCGTGCAGACCTGCGTGAAATCGACGCGGATGTTCCGCCAGCCGTAGAGACCCGGGGTGACCTGTGCCCAGATGATGCAGCCGAGCGGCTCGTACCGCGGGAAGGCCCCACAGTCGTCCAGTGCACGCACTTTGAAACCCGTCATCTCTCCATCTGTCTTCACAGCCACCTCGACGTCGAGGAACGTCCGCTCGTTCCCGTGCGCGTTGGCCGTGTGCTGGTCGGTGCGCCATTCGGTCCATTGAACGGGGCGACCGAGCTTGCGCGCCATCAGACAGAGGACGACGTACTGGGGATGCAGGCAGATCTTGTTGCCGAAGCCGCCCCCGATGTCGTGCGTGACGAAGCGGAGCTTGTCGATTCCGGTGCGAAGCGCCGGCGCCATCCAGATCGCGCCCACGCCCGGCATCTGGTGGTTGCACGTGAGCGTCCACTCCCCCGTCCCCTTGTCGTACTCGACGAGCGCGCCCGCGCACTCGAGCGGCGTCGAGGAGAACCGGTGGAAGTGGAGCCGGTCGATCTTGACCACGTGATCCGCCTCGGCGAGCGCCTGGTCGACGTCTCCCCAGTCGAACACGCCCGACCAGACGACGTTCGACCCCGCGTCGTCGTGGAGGACGACCTCGTCCTTCAGCGACTCGTGAGCGTCCACGAGCACCGGCAGCGGGTCGTACTCGACCTCGATGAGGTCGGCGGCGTCGCGAGCGAGCTCGCGTGTCGCAGCGCACACGGCAGCAACCGGCTCGCCCATGTGACGTACCCGCCCGACCGCGAGCGCGTAGTCGGAGATGTTCCCGCCCGGCTCGACCGACATCTCGAAGAACGGATCGGTATGGATCGCGACCTCATCGCCCGTGATCGTCCCGTAGACGCCCTCGAGCTCGAGCGCCTTCGAGACGTCGATGGAGAGGATGCGTGCGTGCGCGTACGGCGAGCGGACGAAGTGGACGTAGCCCATCCCGTGGCGGCGCACGTCGTCAAAGAAGGTCCCCAGGCCCTGGACGAGCCGCTTGTCCTCCTTGCGCGGGATCGACTGTCCGACGAAGCCGCGCTTCAGTGTCGTCGTCGGCTGCTCGGTGACGGTGCTCATGTGCCACTCCCGACAGCGACGACTGCGTCCACGATGTTCACGTATCCAGTGCACCTGCAGATGTTCCCCTGCAGCGCGTACCGCACGTCGTCCTCGGTCGGATGCGGATTGCGCTCGAGGAGCGCAGTCGCGCTCATCAGCATCCCCGGCGTGCAGTAGCCGCACTGGAGTGCATGGTGCGTGTTGAACGCCTGCTGTAGAGCTGTCAGCTCGCCATCGGCCGCGAGTCCCTCCACTGTCGCGATCTTCGAGCCGTCCGCCTGTACTGCGAGCGTCATGCAACTTTTCACGGGCTCTCCGTCAAGGTGAATGGTGCAGGCGCCGCAGTTCCCGGTGTCGCAGCCGACGTGCGTCCCGGTGAGCCCCAAGTCGTCGCGGATGAAGTGCACGAGGAGCCGCCGCGCGGGCACGTCCATCTCGATCTGCTCGCCGTTGACCTCGAGCGAGATCGCGCGACTGCGAGCCGGGGCCTCCACTACTTCTCCTTCCTGCGTCCCGCCGCCTGCAGGACCGCGCGCACGGACGAGACCTCAGCAAGACGGCGCCGATAGTCGGCCGAGCCGTGCACGTCCGAAGGGGGATCGAGCGTCGCGCCGAGCCCGTCCGCAGCGCCGCGCACGGAAGCCTCCGAGAAGTCGCGCCCCGTCAGGCGCTCCTCCATCGCATGTGCGCGCACGGGTATGGCCGCGACACACCCGAGGGCGACACGTACGTCGTCGCCCGAAACCGTGGCTGCCGCGTCGACGATGTACGTCCCGTGCGTGCCGATCGTCACGCCGGCGAAGCCGTCGCCGGCGCCGCTCGACGGAGGCACGTTGACCTTCGTGAGGAGCTCGCCCTCGCCGACAGCGGTCATGTAGACGCCGAGAAAGAACTCTTCGGCCGACACTGTTCGCTCGCCACTTTCACCACGGATCGTGAACGTCGCGCCGAGCGCCACGAGCAATGGCGGAAAGTGGTTCGTAGGATCGCTGACGCAGACATTCCCGCCGACGGTGCCGCGATTTCGTACCTGTACGTCGGCAATCGTGGACGCGACCTCTGCAAGGATCGGGCGCGCGACCTCCACCTCCGACGAGCCCTGGAGCTGCGTGTACGTCACCATCGCGCCGATCTCCAGCAGACCGTCCGAGGAGAAGCCGATCGCCCGCAACTCGTGGAGATCTGCGAGGTCGACGAGCACGTCCGGAGCGGCCGCACGCGCCTTCATCACGTTGACGATCGTCTGCCCACCCGCAAGCGGTCGCGCTCCGTCGTGGGTCGCCAGCAACGAGACGGCCTCTTCGACCGTCGTGGGGCGTGCGTATTCGACCTCTCGTAGGAGCACGCTGAGATTCAGTCACACACCGCCGTGACATGTCAAGCGGGAGCCGGCCGCTGGTAACGTCGCGCGGCGATGGCGACCTTCGACGCAGTCTTCGTCGGCGCCGGGATCAACTCGCTCGCCGGCGCGGCGCTGTTGTCCAGGACGGGCTGGAACGTGTGCGTTCTCGAGCGCACGGACGAGCTCGGTGGGTGCATCAAGACCTCCTCCGACCTCACCGTTCCGGGGTTCACGCACGAGGTACTTGCGTCGTGGCATCCGCTCTTCACCGGATCGCCTGCGTACGCCGAGTTGAAGGACGACCTCGACAGGCGCGGGCTCGTGTACCTGAACACCGAGCTTCCGACCGGGTCGGCGTTTCCGGACGGAACGAGCGCTTTCCTCACGACCTCGCTCGAGGACAACATCGCTGAGCTCGTGCGCCACGCCGCCGCTGACGGCCCGGCCTGGGAGGCGATGTTCACCGGCTTCATGGCCAACGCGGACCTGTCGTTCGGCGTCCTCGGGACGGAGCTCTGGTCATCGGCGGGCCTCGGGCTGGGACGCCAGGCGCTCCGTCGCTTCGGGCGCCGAGGTTTGCTCGCCTACGTGGGCGGGGTTCTCTCGAGCTGCCGCGACTGGCTCGGAGATACCTTCGAGTCGGACGCGGCCAAAGGACTGCTCGCTCCCTGGGTCCTCCACACGGGGCTCGGGCCGGACCAGGCCACATCGGGCTTCATGACCCAAGTCATCGCGTGCGCCCTGCAGCTCGGCGGCATGCCTGTGCCGAAGGGCGGCGGCATCGTTCTCGTCGACGGCCTCGCCGGGATCGTCCGCGACGCGGGAGGAGAGGTGCGCACCGGAGCGGAGGTGGAGCGAGTGCTCGTCTCCGGAGGGAAGGCCACGGCGGTTCGACTTGCCGGCGGCGAGACGATCCGCGCCACACGTGCAGTCATCGCGAGCGTGACGCCAACCCAGCTCTACGGTGGCCTTCTCGCTCCAGGTGACGCACCCGCAGACGTGACTGGCGCGGCGCAGCGCTACCGCTACGGCCGCGGCGAGATGCAGATTCACATCGCCATGCGCGAGCCGCCGGACTGGTACGGGGACGAGCGGCTCGCCCGCACCGCGATCGTCCACCTCACGCCCGGTCTCGACGGCGTGTCACGCGCAGTGAACGAGGCCGAGCGAGGCCTCCTTCCCGCCGAAGCCACGATCGTGTGCGGTCAGCCGATGGCGGTCGACCCATCGCGCGCGCCCGACGGCTCCTGGATCATCTGGATTCAGCTCCAGGAGCTGCCCGCCGGCCGCGTCAAAGGCGACGCAGCAGGCGAGTTCGACGTCGGCGACGGCACCTGGACCGACGCCCTCCGGGAGCAGTACGCGGACCGGATCACAGCCCGCCTCGGTCGCCACATCCAAAACCTCGAACGGGCGACGCTCGAGCGCGTCGTCCACTCCCCCGCCGACATCGCCGCCATGAATGTCAATCTCGTCGGAGGAGACATCTACGGCGGTTCGTGCGCGCTCGACCAGAACTTCCTCTTTCGCCCGCTTCCGCAAGCACCGGGTCATCGAACACCCGTGGGAAGCCTCTGGCACATAGGGGCTTCCACGCACCCCGGGCCCGGCCTCGGTGCGGGCTCCGGCTACCTCGTCTACAAGGAGCTCACCAAGCCCCCCGCCCCGCGACGACTGCTCTCCAGCGTGCGCGAGGCCGGACAACGCTTGCAACAGACTGTTGCAAAGTCGTCGTGAGGCTCGCGCTGTCGGAGATCTCGACGGTGAGAGCCTCGTTCGAGGACGACGTCACCGCCTACGCGGCGGCAGGGTTCGACGGAATCGGTCTCTGGGAGTTCAAGCTCCCCGAGGACGACGCCACAAACCTCGAGCTCCTCCGCGAGGCCGGTCTGGCCGTCGCGAACTGCGTACCGACCGTGCCCTCGATACTCCCGCTCCGGCTTCCTGGGATGGAAGGGCCCCCGGACGTGCGCCTAAGGATCGACGCCCTGTGCACCAGTATGGGTCGACTCGCGGCCTACGAGCCGGAGTCCGTCCTCGTGATCACCGGCCCGCTCGGCGACGCGGGCTCGCGAGATCGCGTGATCGAGGGCCTTCGTGAGATTGCAGCCGCGGCGGTCGAGTCCGGCATACGCCTCGGCTTGGAGCCGATCCACCCGTCTCAGCGCGAAACAGTGTCGTTCGTCAACTCGATCGACGACGCGCTCGCGCTCCTCGACGAAGCCGGTCTCGGCGAGGTCGGGATCATGGCCGACACCTACAACCTCTGGGGCGAGCAACCCGAGGCCCTCGCCGCCGCCGTCGATCGCGTCACGGGACTGCACGTCGCGGACGTTCGACCGGAGCCTGATCGCACCGATCGCGTGCTCCCGGGCGAAGGCGGGATCCGCTCCGCCGAGCACGTCGCCGCGCTCCGAGCCGCTGGCTGGGACGGATATCTCGACGTCGAGATCTTTTCGACGCCCGACGGCTTCTGGGCGCTTCCCGCCGAGGAGGCTGCGCGCCGTGCATTCGCCGCGGTCTCGCGCCTATGACTTCGTGACAATGAGGTCGGACCTCCCGACCGGAACCGTTACGTTCCTCTTCACCGACATCGAGGGGTCAACCCGGCTTCTGCACTCCCTCGGGCCGGAGCCCTACGCTGAGGCTCTCGCGGAGCATCGCCGCGTTCTGCGCGAGGCGTTCGACGCATACGGTGGCGTGGAGGTCGACACGCAGGGCGATGCCTTCTTCGTCGCCTTCCCCACCGCCGACGGCGCGGCCGGCGCCGCCCGTGAAGGCGTCACGCGCCTCGCTGACAGGCCGGTCCGTGTGCGCGTCGGGATGCACACTGGCACGCCGACGCTGACACTGGAGGGGTACGTGGGCGTCGACGTACATCGTGGCGCGCGCATCGCCGCGTTGGCGCACGGCGGTCAGATCGTGGTCTCGCCGGCGACGGCCGCGCTGCTCGACGGAGCGGAGCTGCGCGACCTCGGACTCCACAGGCTCAAGGACTTCGAGGGGACGATTCACCTCCTGCAGCTCGGCCTCGGCGAGTTCCCGCCGCTGCGCACTCCGGGCAGCGTCGACTTGCCGACCCCGGCCACGCGCTTTCTCGGCCGCGAGCGCGAGCTCTTCCAGGCGGTCTCGCTCGTCTTCGAGCGCGATCCCAGGGTGCTCACCGTTCTCGGGCCCGGCGGGACGGGTAAGACGCGATTCGCGCTCGAGCTCACGCGGCTGCTGTCAGACGAAGCCGAGGGCGGCTCGGTCTTCGTCGCGCTCGCGCCGCTCCGCGATGCTGCACTGGTCCTGCCGACGATCGGCGACCGCCTGGGGGCAGCCTCGGGCACACCTGAGGCGATCGCCGCTCACGTCGGAGAGAGGCGTACGCATCTCCTCGTCGACAACCTCGAACACCTGCTCCCGGACGCCGCACACCCGCTCGCCGATCTGTCTGCCGCCGCACCGGCCCTCAGGCTCGTCATGACGAGCCGCGAGCCGCTGCGCATCCAGGGCGAAGTCGAGCTCGACCTTCCCCCGCTCGCAGAACGAGAGGCGGTGGCACTCTTCCTCGAGCGTGCGCACGCCGTCCGTCCCGAGCTTGCGGCGGGCGACGCGGTCTTCGAGCTTTGCCGACGCCTCGACCGCCTCCCGCTCGCGCTCGAGCTCGCGGCGGCGCGTACGAAGCTCCTCTCTCCCGCGGCGCTCCTCGAAAGGCTCGGGAAAAGCCTCGATCTGCTCAAGGGCACGCGCGACGCCGACGAGCGGCATGCGACCCTCCGCGCGACGATCGCCTGGTCGTACGACCTCCTCGACGAGGCCGAGCAGCGGCTCTTTCGGCGCCTGGCCGTCTTCCGCGGCGGCTGCACGCTCGAGACCGCCGAGGCGGTGTGCGACGCCGACCTCGACGTCCTCGCCTCTGTGCTGGACAAGAGCCTCGTCCGCCGACGCACGGGGCGCCTCGGCGAGGAGCGCTTGTGGATGCTCGAGACGATCAGGGATTTCGCACGCGAACAGTTCGAGGCTTCCGGCGAGGCCGAGGCGATCAGGCGAAGGCATGCCGAGCGGATGCTCGAGATCGCCGTGTCGGCTCATCTGACGGAGGACGACGACGAGAGATTCCGGCTGCCGCTCGTCCTCGCCGAGGAGCAGGACATGCGGGCCGCCGTCGACTGGGCCTCGGGCGCGAATGTCGAGCTCGCGCTCGAGCTCGTCGTCGCTCTCGAGAACTTCTGGAACGTCCACGCTCACCAGGAGGTCGTTCGTCGCTTGGATCACGTCCTGCCGCGTTCGGGGACGGTTCCCCCGGAGCTGCGTGCTGCCGCCCTCCGTGTGCATGGTGGTGCTCTCCACGTGGACGGCGACTTCGAGGCATGCGACGCCTCGTACCAGGAGAGTCTCGCGCTCTACCGCGAGGTGGGGAGCGAGCGCGGGATCGCCTCGCTCCTCCAGCGTCTCGCAAACAGCGCGTTCCAGCGTGGCGAGTTCGACGGGTCCCGCGCTCTACTCGAGGAGTCGCAGGAGCTTGCTGCGGGGCGCTTTACGTACATCGAGATAGCCAACATCACGCTCTTCGGACGGATTGCCGTCTATTCCGGCGAGGTCGAGGTCGGAGTCGACCTCCTTCGGCAGTCCGCCGACATGGCAGGCGACGCCGACTGGCACTGGTGGCGAGCCGGCGCGCTCGCGTCGCTGGCGCTCGTTGCGGTCGATCGGGGCGAACTGGACGGAGCCGAGCTGAACGGTCAGGAAGCGCTACGCCTGATCCGCCAGGACGAAAGCAGGATGGGGACATTCCTGCCACTCACCGTCCTCGCCCGCGTCGCGTTGGCCCGGCGCGATCTCCGTCGCGCCGGGCTCCTGTGGGGCGCACTCGAGGCCGAGACCGGGCGGTCACCCGATCGAATCTGGCAGCGGGTGCGTCCCGAACGGGCAGGACCGCTCCTCGACGAGACGCATGCCGGATTCCTGTCAGCGCTCGAGGAAGGCCGGGAGCTCGAACTCTGGGACGCCGTCGCTCTCGCACTCGGCGAGCTCGAGCCGCCTCAAACGGTTCCGTAGAGCGCGAGCAAGATGCGAACGAACTCCTTCGTGTCGTCGAACAGCCCACGCTCGCGCACCGCCCGCGCTCCCTGGTACCAGCCGGCGAGCGCGAGTCGCCGATCTCCGCCGAACTCGTCGAGCTGCCACCGCAGATATCGCACTCCGGCGCGAACGTTCCCCTTGTAGTTCCGGGGCGTTCTCACTCCGAGGAGGACCACATCCACGAACTCCCACGTCTCCGGCAGCAGCTGCATCACGCCGATCGCTCCGACGCTCGACACGACGTCCTGCTGGAATCCGGACTCCATCCACGCGAGCGCACGTGCAAGGCCGGGATCCACGCCATAGACGCGAGACCAGTAGTCGATCGCGCCACGAACCGAGTCGCGGCTGGCAGGTGGGCCGGCGGCCAGCGAGCTTCGCACGCGTGCTCCGGTCGGCAACGCGAGGCGCTGGCCCGGAACGATGACTCTCGTGAGTGGGATCCCGTTCCGACGCGCGAGTCGCCACGGACTGACGTGGTAGCGCGCAGCGATCGAGAAGAAGCTCTCCCCGGCGGTGACGACGTGCCATGACGTCGGCGCCCGGCTCGCGAGAGCGCGATACGTGTTCGGGCCGGCGATCCCGTCCGGATCGAGCCCTCGACGACTCTGGTATCGACTGAGGGCCGAGGCCGTGTCCACAGTGAACCGGCCGTCCACGGCTTTCGGGACGAGCCCGTACCGGCGGAGTCGGAACTCCAGAACCGCGACGTCCCAGCCGACGGCACCGACCCCGAGTTCTCGCTGGCCGAGGAGAGGGCGCCCCCGAGTGCGCAGCGCGCGCCGCGTGGCCCGACCCACGCGACCCGTTGCGCGGATTCCCTTCCGACGCTGGAACGCGACCAAGGCACTCGTCGTCAGCCGCCCGCGTATGCCGTCTACGGCCCCGGGGTCGAACCCGTGGGCGCGAAGCCCTATCTGGAGCGCGGCGACGCGAGCACTGGCGGCGAGCCCGCTGGGAGCGAACGCGAGGACGCCAATGGACACCGCGACGCCGACGACGGCGAAGCGACGCATGGTGCAAGGTTCGCCGGCTGCCCTCGCCGTCCTCCCCGGATTTGGGGCTCAGACCGCGCGGCTACAATCTCGCGGCTGCCTTCCCCGGTAGCTCAATTGGCAGAGCATCCGGCTGTTAACCGGAGGGTTGTTGGTTCGAGTCCAACCCGGGGAGCTGCGAAGTACCTGCAAAGAGCCAGAAATGAAGAGGGCGCCCGGTGAGGCGCCCTCAACTTTTTCTACCCCGCTAGCAACGAACCACCACCGTCGGGGCGACCTGCCGGACCTGAAGTTCACGCCCCTCGACGGTGCCATGATCGGCGCTGCAGCCTTGTGCCCCATCGCGTGGGCGAAACTCCGACCGCGCGATTAGCTCAGCCCGTTCTCGAGCTCGCGCTTCCCGCGAGGCTCGCCGTCACCTTGGCGACATCTCGCAGACTGGGTGACCCCTCGGTCAGATAGCGCACGAGCCATCGCCTCGCGGCCGGCTCGAACTTCGGCGATCCTCGTTCGGCGTAGAGATGGACGAGCTGCAGTGCGTCCTCGAGCGCTAGGTTCGGGAGCTCGCGCGCTGCGTCCTCAGCCATCCAGAGTGCTCGGCGCTCGACCGCGCGGCGGAAGCGGGCGTGGGCGCGGGCTTCAGAAGTCACGAACGTATGTTCCCATAGCGCGAGTAAGCTGAACCGAGAACCTGCCGGCGCGCCGACCCCTCTATCCCCCAAGAAGGGGAGACAAAAGCAGAGGACATTGCTGCCCTACGGTCATTACATTCCGCTCGGGCGTTCGTGCCTGGGCGTATTACGTTCCCGGGGAACGCGAAAGCGTTCCCCGTATTGTGTCCGGACGCATTGGCCCGACACGAAGGGAGCGCACGGAATGGCCTACAAGACCCGAGTCTTCATCGACTTCTGGAACTTCCAGCTGAACTGGAACGACCGGGCGGGAGAGGACAAGATCGACTGGCCGGCGGTGCCACGTGTGCTCGTCGAGGAAGCGAAGGACAAGATAGAGGCTGCGGGGATCGAAGAGACGCTGGCCCTCGAAGAGACTCTCGTCTATGCGTCTTAGACCCGGCGACAGAGGGCAAGCTTCGCAACTGGCTTGAGGGCCGGCTGAACCGCCAGCCGAGCTTCAACGTCAAAGTGCGCGAACGGAAGTCGAAGCTACGCAGGGTCCACTGCTCATCGTGCGGACGTGACAACGACACCTGTGCCTGTGGTGCGCCGTTCAAATGGGCGCCTGAGAAAGGTGTCGATACGGCCATCGTTACCGACCTTCTCTCGCTCGCGGGCGAGGACGCCTACGACGTGGCGATCCTCTTGTCGAGCGATGCAGATCACATTCCCGCCGTCGAGTGGATCCAAGCTCGGGGGCGCAAGGTGATCAACGCGACATGGGCGAACCATGGCTTCGACCTCAAGCGCACGTGTTGGGCTGAGATCGAGCTCGACGTATTGATGCCGCAACTGAAACGGTAGGCCGGGCCGCCGGGTGGGAGTCGTAGTTCAGCCCGTCCGCCTCGACGTCGCGCTCCTCGAATCCGCTTCATCCGCGATTACGAGTACCGTGGCCTCATGGAAGAGGCTGATCGTGAGGCGCTCGAGTTCATCGGCGATCAGGGCAAGACGGCCGAGCAGGTTTCCGACCGCTTTCCAGCGTTTGACTTAGAACGCCTCGTCCGAGCCGAGCTAGCTCGGTCGCGTCGGACAAACCCGGTCAAGGCGCAGTCGCGCCACACTTCGCCGGCGCTCGAGCACACGTTCTATGTGCTCACGTCTCGCGGTGCCGAGGCAATCGGCCTCGCTCCGCACACGC
>JBOHAY010000203.1:0-4695 GCA_050697935.1 Gaiellaceae bacterium
ACGAGCTGTTCGCCACGCTGAACCCCGTCACGCCAGGAGGAACGACGTACGAGGTCGTCGAGCACATTCATTGGACGGGGATCACCGGAGACGACCAGAACCGGATCACGCTGCGCTACGACGACACTGCTCCCTACGACGGAGTGGACAACTCCGGAATCCACAACATCAACGGTGGGACGAACGACGGCTGGCGGGTGATGAAGCTGTGCCAGAGCGACCCGCGTCCCGATCCGGGGTCCTCACCGTTCGACCTGGATGGCAACACTCCCGGGATGCCGGCCGCTGAGACGCTCCCGGGACCAGAGGGTCCTCATTCGACCTGCATGCTCCAGAGCACCGATTCTGCAGGGTCGGGGCCTAGCGCGCGAACCTACGACGCCTGGCTCTTCTCAACCGTCGACGGCGCCCGCAACGGGGGCTAGGACATCGCCTCGAGGCGCTGGACGAGGCGGTCTGCCTCGTTCAGCGCCTCGCGTGCCTCTTGCTCGCGTCCCCTAGCGGACGCGAGGTCCGCGAGCGCCTGAAGCGTCTGTGCCTCCTCGTACAGGAGCCCCTGACGGCGGGCGATCAGGAGGGCGAGGTCGAGCTGTTCGGACGCTACCTGGAAGTCACCCGTCTCCCTCGACGCGCTCGCGCGCACCCGAGCGAGATGCGCAGCCAGAGGCGACGACTCGAGTCCGACAGTCCGCTCCGCCACGGCGAGGACGGCGAGCGCGCGTTCGGCCTCTCCACGCTGCACGTGCGCTTCTGCGAGGTAGATCGAGGCCTCGAGCGTGAACGACGCGCTGCCGAGGGTATGGGCCTCTTCCACGACGCGGGTGAGGTCTTCGACCGCCCCGTTCACGTCGCCGCGTTCGAGAGCCAGACGCGCCAGCTGGATCTCCGCAAAGATCGAACCTGTCACTTGCTCGGCAGCCCGGAGAACGCTTCGTGCCTCAGACAGAACGGACTCGGCGTCGTGGAGCGCGCCGCGGCTGATCAGCACCTCTCCCAGGTTCGCGCTGGCGAAGGCCGCCTGGGTCGAGTCGCCCAGACGCTCGAGCTCGTCCCGCGAGTGGGTGTAGTAGCTCGTCGCGTCGCGCCAGCGCCCCTCTGCGTACGCCTGCACGCCGAGGTTCGATTCGTAGATGGCAGCCGTACGTGCTGCGCCGATCTCTCGGAGAATCTCGACCGCCTTGACCTCATTCACCGCCTTCTCGGGCTCGCCGAGATTGAGGAAGCTGCCGTCGAGTACTGAGTAGGCGCGAGCCAGTGCGAAGCTTGGCCCGAGCGGCTCCGCCTCGCTCACGACAATCATGGCAAGCGCAATCGCCTCACGCGGTTTACCCTGCTCGAGATGGATCAGCGCGCGAAGTGCGAGGAGGCTGTTTGCGACACGCCTGGCGTCAGGAGTGGTCAGTGATGCGACGCGGTTCAAGCCAGCAGTTGTCTCCCGCAATGCGTCGCTGTACGAGCCGAGACGGTAACGGGCGAGAGCTCGCGCTTCGTAGACCTCGGCCTGCGCGATCGGGTCGTCCCTGAGCAGCTTCGTTGCCGCCTTCAGTGCGTCCACGGCTCCGCGGTAGTCGCCTGCGGCGTCGCGAACCTCGCCCAGCGAGCGCCACGTGCGCGCGACGTCGAGATCCTCGGCGGTGTCGTCGCGCGAGTGCGCCTCGATCGCACGCTCGTAGAATCGCGCGGCGTCGACATTTGCATAGACCTCCCTCGCGAGGTCGCCGGCGAGGCGTGAGTACGTCCACGCTTCGTGCCAGCGGCCGGCGTTGAAGTAGTGCAGCGACAGCAGTTCAGCCGCGGCCTCGCGCCGGTCTCCGCGACTTCGCTCGATGACCTCCGCGACGCGGCCGTGGAGCTCGCGGCGTCTCTTGTACGAGAGCCCCTCGTACGCTGCGTCGCGAATGAGGGCATGGCGGAAGCGGAACGCGCCTGGCACGTCGGGGTCGCGCTCGACGAACTCTCCGAGCCGGTCCCACGCCTCGGAGCCCGCTGCCACGAGGGGATCGTCTTCGAGGACGTCGAGGATGAGTGCTCCGGAGAACGACACTCCGAGCACGGACGCCCACCGAAGGAGGGCACGATCGCCGGGCGCCAGCTGATCGATCCGCGTCGCGACGAGCGCCTCGACGGTCTCCGGCAGCTCCTCGGCCTCGTCCATGTGCTCGCCTGCGCCGGCCAGCCGCTGGAGGAAGAGCGGGTTCCCGGCCCCTCGCTCCATGAGCGCCACCAGTTGGTCCTCGGTGAGGCGGCGGCCACCTGCCGCGGCGAGAGCGAGCGTCTTCGCGTCGTCTGCGGGCAGCGGTTCCAGTCGCAGGGTGAGAGCAGGGACGGGCGGTGTGCCCTCGGCGGCGGCGAACCCGCCTTCGATCGGGCGTCTGGTCGTGCACGTGAGCCATGGCTTCGTCGCGAGCTGCGTCCCGAGGTAGCGAAGGAGCTCGGACGACGCGTCGTCCATCCAGTGCACGTCGTCGAAGATGAGCAGCGTCGGGGAGTCGAGCAGGTGTTCGAGCAGCTTGCCCATGACGCCGTGCAGTCGGGCACGCCAGAACGCCGGGTCGAGGCTGTCGACCTCCGGTGTGGACTCCACTTGAACGTCGAGGGGCGCGGCCAGCAGGGGCGCCCACGGGACGAGTTCCTCGTCTACCGTCATCAGACGGTCAGTGAGCACCGCGCGGTTGTGCTCGCTCCCCCCGTTCAGCTCGACGGCGAGGATGGCGCGCAGGAAGGGGCGAAACGCGTAGTACGGGGTCGAGGCCTCGTATTGGTCGCAACGTAGGGCTATCTGCCGCATGTCTGCACAGTTCTCTCGGAGGTCCTCCGCAAGTCGTGACTTGCCGATGCCCGGCTCACCGACGAGCTCGACGAGCGTCCCGAAGCCCATACGTACCGGGGCGATCGATGCGGCGAGCACGGCGCGCTCTCGCTCGCGATCGACGAACGGCAGCTTTTCCTCCGGGTCGTGCGCCGTTTGCGGGGTCTCGGACGCCAGCTGGCCCAGAACGACCGCCTGCACCGGTTCGCTCTTCCCTTTGACCTGAAACGGCTCGAGATCGGTCGCGTCAAAACGGGCGCCTCCGCGCGAGAATGCATCGGCGGACACCCAGATCTCGTCCTCGCCGGCCCGCGCCATCAGCCGCGCGGCGAGCGCGGCCGTGTCCCCGAGGACGGTGTACGTCCGGCGGAAGCTCGCGCCCACCTGGCCAGCGAAGACGCGACCCTGGCTCACGCCGATGTGCACCGGGAGCGGTAGGCCTGCGTCCACCACCGCTCGCACGGTTCGGAGCATCCGCTCCTCGTCGTCGCCAAACGTCTGGGGCGCCCCCGAGACGAGCACAATCCTGCCGCCGTCACGGTCGATGTCGCTCTCGAGGAACGTTACGCGGTGCTCTTCCGCCGCAGCCTGCACGGTTCGGACGACGACGTCGAGCGCTTCTGCGGCTGCCTCCGGCCCTTCGGTGTCGATGATCTCGTCCGTTCCAGCGAATCGGACGAACGCGATCGCTGCACTACGGTGCTCACCCTCGAGAGGCCCCACTTCGAGCAGCTGAGCGCGGAGCGGCGCGGGGATGGCGGCCTGGAGCGGAATCCCTTCGACGTTCGGAAGCGGTTGCACTGTTCCGCGGACCTGCGGCGCGGCGCGAAGAAGCCGCCCGCCGTTGCGTTCCTCCCCAACGGCGTCGGCCTCGAGAAGCGCTGCGGTTTCGGGACTGATGAAGATCTCGCCAGCGGTCGACGCGGCCTCCATCTCGACGGTGCGACTCGCCGCAGGGCCAGCGATGAGGAGCTCGCGATGCGACTCCCCTAGCAGGAAGAACTGAAAGCGTCCGGCGTGGAGTCCGGCGTGCATCTTCAGCTGGACCGCGCCGGCCGACGTCCTCGGCCGGCCTATGGCCCGCAGCGTCCGGCGCATCTCGAACGCTGCGCGAGCGGCCCTGCGGGCGTGGTCCTCACCGTCGTAGAGCAGCAGCAGCGCGTCGCCGCCGAACTTCAGCAGGCCTCCTCCCTGCGCGTAGGCGACGCCGAGTAACGCTGCGAAGGTCGCATTCATCACTTCGGTGACTTCCTCCGCGCCGGCACGACCTCGGCTCGAGAGCCGCTCGGACATGGCCGTGAATCCGGAGATGTCGACGAAAGCAACCGTGCCTTCGACCTCTCGCCACATCGTCTCGGGATCGTCTCGAAGCCATTCGAGCGTCAACCGCGGGACGAAGGAGACGAGCTCGGCGACTGACGAGGATCCGGATGTGGACGCGTCGTGCATCGGCGACATTCTCCCAGCCGTGCCTTGGAGTGAGGCAGCATCTCGGCGATCCGGGCGAAGGCGAAGAACTGCCCTTCACCGAACGCTTACCGACACGCAACCAAATCCCCCCAGAAAGGGGACGTCCGATACGTCGTAACGGACGAATACGCGAGTGACACCGATCCCCACGCGGAAGGGCGGCGGAATGTCTGCGGCAGAACTCGAGACGATGTACTCGTCCGAGATCGATCGAATCGAGCGGTGGCGCCACGAGGAGCTCGAGCGGGCGGGCTACGACCCTGAAAGCGCACTCGTGCTCTCCGCAAGCCACGACATCGACCTCCACGACGCGGTCAACCTGCTCAACCGGGGCTGCACGGTGGATCTCGCCCTCCAGATCCTCTTGTAGCACGGGGTCAGGTCTTGGAGGCAACTTCAAGACCTGACCCATCGGT
>JBOHAY010000204.1:0-6848 GCA_050697935.1 Gaiellaceae bacterium
CGCTTCGGCGAAACGTCGAGGAGCCGGTGATCGAGCGCTCGCTCGACGAGATCGGCTCCGGGACGATCCAGGTCGGCGGCGAGGTCGCCCGCGTCCAGTCCGGGCTCCTGCGAACGTACGCCCTCGCGATCACGTTCGCCGTCTGCATCC
This sequence comes from Gaiellaceae bacterium, assembly GCA_050697935.1. Lineage (GTDB taxonomy): Bacteria > Actinomycetota > Thermoleophilia > Gaiellales > Gaiellaceae > GMQP-bins7. Next base: position 151 of record JBOHAY010000204.1, read on the forward strand.
TCGTCGTCGTGTTCGTTGCGGTGCGCTGACTAGTGGTCGCTCCGGGAAATACGGCACCGCTTGACCGGCTGCAAACGCTTCGCATCGCGTCGTCCTCAGTCGCCCCGATATGGAAAAGACGTGTTGGGGTCAGACTTAAGTCTGACCCCAACGCAGTTTCTTTTACTCCCTGCGTCCTGGCGCTGCTCGGTTTTCGCGCGGCCAATCAGCACCGGACTTCCCGGAGAGACCACTGATGCTCACCACTGCTCTCATCCTGCTTCCTATCGTCGGCGCCCTCGTCGTGGCCGTCGCGCCGCTCCCGCGCGAGAGCACGGCGGGGCTCGCCTTCCTCGTGGCGCTCATGGAGGTCGGCCTCTGGATCGCGGCCGCTACCCGGTTCGACTTCGACGACGGCAGCCTCCAGCTAGGGACATCGCGCGAATGGGTCGAGAGCCTGGGGATCTCCTACTCGGTCGGCTTCTACGGCTTCTCGCTCTGGCTGACGGGCGCGGCCGCGATCGTCTCAGCAGTCGCCATCGGCTACGCGATGTGGGTGGGGCGCGACAGGCCGCGGGCGTACCACGCGCTGATGCTCTTCCTGACGGGCGCAGTCGTAGCGACGTTCGCAGCACAGGATCTGCTCCTCTTCTACGTCTCGTTCGAGGCGATGCTGATCCCGCTCTACGTCCTCGTGGGCGTGTGGGGCGGCGCGCGCCGCCAGGCTGCGACGCTCACGTTCGTCGTTTACACGATGGCGGGCTCGCTACTCATGCTCGCGTCGGTCGTCGCGTTCGGCGTCACCCAGGGGACGTTCTCGCTGATCGACTCAGGGGAGAGCGACAACGTCTGGATCTTCCTCGGCTTCGCGGTGGCATTCGCGATCAAGGCGCCGCTCTTCCCGTTCCACGGCTGGCTCCCGCTCGCGTACAGGGAAGCCCCCGTCGAGGTCGCGGCGGTTCTCTCGGCCGTCGTCTCGAAGACCGCGATCTATGGGTTCCTGCGCATCGGTCTTCCGAAGTTCCCGGAGCCGGCGGACGACCTCACAGGCGTCATCCTCGTGCTCGCCGCCGCCGGCCTGGTCTACGGATCGCTGCTCGCGTTCCGCGCGCCCGATCTGCGCGGAGTCGTTGCCTACTCGTCCATGGCGCAGATGGGGCTCATCACGCTCGGTGTCTTTGCGTTCGACGACCTCGGGCTCGACGGCGCCGTGCTGCAATCAGTCGCCCATGGACTCATCTCGGCCAGCATGTTCCTGCTCGTCGGGATGGTGGAGCGCCGCTGCGGGACGGGCGAGCTGAGCGCGCTGGGAGGCATGGCCCGCGGGCGACCGCTGCTGGCCACGGTGGTGATCGTCGCGGGGATGATCGCCCTCGCCGTACCAGGTTCCGCAACGTTCGCGGGCGAGTTCCTGATCATGGCCGGGGTGTACGACCAGGGCTGGGGGTACGCGGTCGTCGTCGCGCTGGGAGTCGTGCTCGCCGCGATGTACACGTTACGGGTGATCTCGGCGATCCTGCACGTGAAGCCGGGGTCGGCAGTGCGTGACGAGGCTCTCGACCTGCGGCCGGGTGAGCTCGCGCTCGTGCTGCCGATGATCCTCGTCCTGCTCGTCCTCTCGGCCTGGCCGGCACTCATCAGCCAGAGCTCGTTCCCGGGAAATGACGCGGTCCGGTCGATCGCCGAGGCGTACAAATGATCGACACGCCGACCGTCGACTGGCTCGCGCTCTCGCCGAGTGTCGCGCTGCTCGGTGCCTCGGGAGCCGCCCTTCTCGCGGCGGTGATCGTCCCCGACTGGATGCGGAAGGGCATCGCGGCCACGATCGCGCTCGTCGGGTTCGTGGTCGCGGCCGTGCTCGCAGGAGTGGTCTTCGACGAGACGCCGACGCCCGAGGTGCTCCTCAACGGTTCTATGGTGCGCGATCAGCTCGCCGCACTCGCACAGGTCATCCTCGCGATCACAGGTGCGGTGGTCGTGCTCGTCTCCTGGGCAGAGCGACACCGCGACAACCACGGCGAGTACTACGCCTTGCTCGCCGCTGCCGGCGCGGGGATGGTCTTCTTCGTCAGCGCCGAGGACCTCATGACCCTCTTCCTCGGGCTGGAATGGTTCTCGCTCTGCCTCTACATCCTCGTCGCGTTGGACACCGAGCGCGCGACATCGCTCGAGGCGGGCCTGAAGTACCTCATCGTCGGCGGCTTCGGTTCGGCGATCCTGCTGTTCGGATCCGCGTTCGTCTACGGAGCGACCGGCCAGATCGGCTTCGAGGAGATCGCGACGGCAAACCCGACGGACGACGTGTTCCTCCTCGCCGGCCTCGCGATGATCCTGGCGGGCCTCGCCTTCAAGGTCTCGGCCGCGCCGTTCCACATGTGGACGCCCGACGTGTACCAGGGCGCGCCAACCTCGGTGACGGCGTTCATGTCGGCGGCGACCAAGACCGCGGCCATGGTCGTCATGCTCCGCGTCCTCGTCACGGCGTTCCCGAACGAGAGCGACATCTGGACGATCGCCGTAGCGGTGCTGGTGTGCATCTCGCTCGCCTGGGGCAATCTCGCTGCGCTCGCGCAACGCGACGTGAAGCGGCTGCTCGCCTACTCCTCGATCTCGCACGCAGGCTTCATGCTGATGGCGATCGCCGCAAACTCGGAGCGCGGCGGCGAGGCGCTCCTGTACTACCTCGTCCCCTACTCCGCGATGTCCGTCGGCGCCTTCGCCGTGATCGCAGCACGCGAGCGGGAGCTGCAGCGCCCCGTTACTCTCGAATCGCTCGCCGGCTTGGGCTGGGAGCGCCCGTGGCACGGCATCGCGATATGGACGTTCATGCTCGGCATGGCGGGCTTCCCGCTGACCGGCGGCCTCTTCGGAAAGCTGTTCGTCTTCTCGGCCGCCTACGACTCGGGCGACTGGTGGCTCGTCCTCGTCGGAGTCGCCGCCACCGCCGTCTCGCTCGGCTACTACCTCAACGTAGTGCGCTGGATGTACATGCGCTCGGGCGCTGAGCTGCGACTCGCTCCCGCCGGCGGATCACCGCCGAGAGATCCCGGTCTCGACGTCGCGGTCGCCGCCGCAGTCGTCGTGACGGTGGGCTCCTTCTTCGCGGTCCAGCCCATCCTGGACGCAGCGGCAGACGCAGCCGCTTCACTTCCGTTCTAGATTTCCTGTCATGGCGACCGAACTGACATGGCTCGGGCACTCGGCTTTTCGCGTCGATTCCCCGAGCGGCAAGCGCATCTACGTCGACCCGTTCCTCAACGGAAACCCGAGGTGCCCCGAGAGCGAGCTCGAGCCGGAGCGCTGCGACCTCGTCCTTCTCACACATGGTCACGGCGATCACGTCGGAGACACCATCGCGATCCACCAGCGCTTCGGTTGCCCCGTGGTTGCGCAGGTCGAGCTGCGTAGCTGGCTCACCGCGGAGGGAGTCGCTGACGACGGCATGGCGAACTCGCTGAACAAGGGCGGGACAATCGCGGTCGAAGGCGTGAAGATCACGTTGACCGACGCGAATCACTCCTCGAGCACCCCTGACGGCACCTACGCGGGCGAAAGCTGCGGGATCGTCCTCGAGCTCGAGGACGGGTTCAAGATCTACCTCGCCGGCGACACGAATGTTTTCGGCGACATGTCGCTGATCGGCCGGATCTACACGCCTGATGTCGCAGTACTTCCGATCGGCGACCACTTCACGATGGGACCGCGCGAAGCCGCGGTCGCGCTCGAGCTCCTGGGCGTCATCCGCTGCGTGCCATGCCACTACGGAACGTTCGGACTGCTCACCGGCACCCCGGACGAGCTCCGAGCTCTCGCTCCCCCTGGCGTCGAGGTCTTGGCGCCAGAGCCTGGGGAGACGCTGGAACTGTGATGAGGGAGCGCTGGTTCGGCGCAACCGGCCGCAAGGTGCCGGAGATCGCGCTCGAGGGCACGATCGACCTCGAAGGCGTGCTCGTGCTCGACGACGTCTCCGACCTCGCGGCGATCCACGAGGCGCACCACGCCGGAAAGCCCGTTGTCGTGCGGGCCTCTTCTGCGGAGGAGGTGCACGCGGCGCTCTCTCTGGGCGCCGTCTCCTGCGCCCTCGTCCGCGACGAGTCGCTCCTCTCGCTGAACCTCGCGGAGATGACCTACGGCTAGCAGCGTCGTCGCGACCTACTCCATCTGCGCCTGCGATCTCGAGGCGCGACAGTGGGGCGTTGCGGTGCAGTCGAAGTTCCTCGCGGTCGGGTGCATCGTGCCGTGGGCGGAGCCGCTCGTCGGCGCCGTCGCGACACAGTCCTGGGCCAATCCACGGTACGGCCCCGACGGGCTCGCGCTCCTGCGCGAAGGCGTGCCGGCGGAGGAGGTCGTTCTGCGCTTGACCGCCGGCGACGACGACCGCGCCCAGCGGCAGCTCGGGATCGTCGACGCCGAAGGCCGCGGTGCGACCTACACGGGAGCCGAGTGCCACGGCTGGGCCGGCGGGCGGGTAGGCGCGGGATACGCAGCGCAGGGGAACATCCTGATCTCGGCGGAGACTGTCGACGCCCTCGCCGAAACCTTCGAGGCGACCGCGGGGAGGCCGCTGGTCGAACGGCTGCTCGACAGCCTCGACGCGGCTCAGGCGGCAGGTGGAGACAAGCGCGGCCAGCAGTCCGCCGCACTCCTCGTCGTCGGACCCGAGCAAGGATATGCGGGGCTCTCGGACGTCTTCGTCGACCTACGCGTGGACGACCACGAGCGTCCCCTCGAGGAAGTGCGGCGACTCTTCGGCATTCATCAGGAGCTGTTCCGGAAGACACCGCGCGCGATGTGGATCGAGGTCGACGCAGCACTGCGAAAGGAGATCGAGGACCGGCTCGCCGTTCTCGGCTTCGAGCGGCTCGACGACTGGGCCGGCGTCGAGAACCTCGAGGAGCGCATCGATGGAGAGGATGCGATCGACCCGTTCGTTCTCGAGCGCTTGCGGCGGAAATCGAGCTAGCGGGAAACCTCGGCGTTGCCAGGAAGTCGGCGGCCTACGGCGAGCTCCCTGAACTCGGGAACTGGATCGTACTCAGGCTGCGCGACGAGGAGGACGGCCCCGTGCTCCGGCCCGGCGAGTGCGCCAACGAGGAGCTCGAGGCCGACCGCGAGCGCGAACGCCTTGTGCGCCTGCTCGCCTCCGAATGGCACCAGCTCTTCCGGCAACGCCTCTCCCGACAGCACGTCACCGTACGTCACAGCCCCCATGGAAACGTCGGCGACAACCGGCTGTCCGTCGCTCGACGGGATCGCGATCGCGAGCGGGTTCGTGCCCGTCAGAGGCGGACCGCCGTCCGGATGCGGGAGGCGGCGCGGCGACGTAGACGTGAGCGCGGCGACGAGTCCGCCCTCCGCGAGTCGACGCACCCAGTACCCCAGCACTCCCGTGGGAAAACAGCGCTGCGCGACCACGACGCGCGCATGCTCCGGCGGGTCGGCAAGCGTCGCGCGCACGATCTCGTCCAGCACGAGATAGCCGAGCACTCCGTTCCCGCTCCAGCGCTCGAAGCCCTCTTCGGACACGCGCAGGACAGCGCGCGCCCTGGGGTCGAAGTTGAGCGCCTCGAGCCACTCGACGCGGGAAAGCCCGTGACTCGACTTCCCTCGCCGGTCTGCGTCCTCGAAATGCGCGATGAGCGACTCGACCGCAGCTTCGTCGAGCCCGAGAGCGGCGAGCCGGGTGCGCGCCTCGTCGCCCGTCACGAGCTCTAGAGAACGGTGAGCGGCTTCCGGATGGTGCCTGCGCGGGACGCGGCAACCGACTTCGCGAGCGCGAGAATCGCCTCCGCGGCTTCCGAGTCGGGCGCGACCTCGAGCACAGGACATCCGTCATCTGCCGACTCCCGCAGGAGCGGGTCGAGCGGGATCCGCGCGAGCAAGGGCACGCCCATCTCGTCCGCCAAAGCCTGACCACCACCGGAGCCGAAGAGCTCCTGACCCGTGCCGACGAGGTACGACATGTTCTCGACCGCGCCGATGACGCGCATCCCCATCTTCTCCGCCATCTGCGCGGCTCTCACGGCGACCTGTTGCGCCGCCGGCTGAGGTGTAGTCACAACGAGCGCTTCGGCACGCGGCAGAAGCTGTCCCAAGGACATGGCGACGTCTCCGGTTCCAGGCGGCATGTCGACAAGCAATGTGTCGAGCTCGCCCCAGTGGACGTCGGAGAGGAACTGCTCGAGCGCCTTGTGGAGCATTGGGCCGCGCCACATGATCGGCGCGTTGCCGTCGAGGAAGAACCCGATCGACATCAGCTTGAGATCGCCGCGCACCGGTGGCACGATCATCTCGTCCACGGCGATCGGCTTCTGGTGGATGCCGAGCATATGTGGGATCGAGTGGCCGTAGACGTCGCCGTCGAGGATGCCCACCTGCTCTCCCAGTTGGGACAGCGCATACGCGAGGTTGACCGTGAGGGTCGACTTCCCGACGCCACCCTTTCCGGACGCGACCGCGATGACGCGCGTCCCCGGCGAGAGCGAGATGCTTTTCTCCGGACGCCCTCCGCGGAGGCGCGAAACGAGCGCTGCCTTCTCATCGGGAGTCATCACGTCGAACCCGAGCCGCACTCTCGTAACACCCGGCACCTCGCCCACGAACCTCGCCACCTGCTCCTGGAACGAGTCTTTGAGAGGGCAGCCGACAACGGTGAGCGCGATCGTCACCGAGACGGACCCGTCGTCCTCGACCAACACGTCGCGGACCATGTCGAGCTC
>JBOHAY010000205.1:0-3655 GCA_050697935.1 Gaiellaceae bacterium
ACGTGCCCGAGGTGAGAGCAGCCTGCGCCTGTGGCACGTTCCGGGCGAGCGCGAAGAGCAAGGCGATGGTGTGCTCGGCGGCCGAGATCACGGTCGACTCTGCAGCGTTCGCGACGACGATCCCGCGACGTGTCGCCGCATCGACGTCGACGTTGTCGACTCCCACTCCCGCACGGCCGATGACCTTGAGCCGCTTTGCCCGTTCGATCAGTGACGCATCGAGCTTCGTCGCCGAGCGCACCACGATCGCATCGAAGTCGCCGATGATCGAGGCGAGATCGGACTCCGAGTCCTCGACCACGTCGAATCGATCACGCAGGAGCGCGAGCCCCGGTGCGGCGATCTGCTCCCGAACGAGAACTCTCGGACGAGGATCGTCGTCAGACACGCGCGGTCTCGCGGTACGCGTCGAGCGCCCGGGCGACAGCCGCCCCGCGCTCGATGTCCGCGCCACCTTCGACCAGTAGCACTTCGACGGCCGCGAGGACCGTGGTGATGTCGAGCACGTCGTAGTAGCCGATGTGGCCGATGCGGAACAGTTTCGAGCCGAGCTCGCCGTGCCCGCCGGCGACGGTAATCCCGAAGCGATCGCGCAGTGCGAGAACGAGCTCGCGTGCGTCGACTCCTTCCGGTGTGAGGATCGCCGTTACGATCGCCGAGCGTTCCTCGTCGGGCGAGAAGAGCTCAAGCCCCATCGCCTTGGCCCCCTCGCGACACGCCCGGCCGAGTGCAGCGTGGCGCGCGAACGTAGCCTTGAGACCCTCCTCGAGGAGCAGACCCAGAGCAATGTCGAGGGCCGCGACGATGGTGACGGCCGGTGTGAAGGGGGTCGATCCGGTCTCGAGCGACGCGCGCATGCGCTCCCAGTCGAAGTAGAAACGAGGTAGTCCGGCGCTCCGCGAGCGATCCCAAGCCGCATCCGAGACCGTCACGACGGAGAGCCCGGGTGGAGTCATGAGCGCCTTCTGCGATCCGGCGACGACGACGTCGAGACCCCACGCGTCCGTCTCCAGCGGGACGGCTCCCAAGCTCGACACGGCATCGACGATGACGAGCGCTCCCGCCTCGCGCGCCCCCTGAGCAAGGGCCTGAACGTCCGACACGACTCCGGTCGACGTCTCCGAATGAACGACGAACGCGACCTTCGCGCCCGTCTCCTCGAGGCGCGCACGGACATCCTCGGCGCGCGGTGTCTCTCCCCATGCATAGCGAAGCTCGTGAACATCGACCCCGTACGCCCGCGCGAGCGCTGCCCAACGCTCGCCGAACTCGCCGGCCATGACGGCGAGAGCTCGCTCCCCCGGTGACAGGATGTTGACGACGGCCGATTCGAACGCTGCGGAGCCCGAGGCGGTGAAGAGCAGGATGTCACCTTGCGTCCGGCACACCTCCTGCAGCCTCGCGAGCGTCCGGAGCATGACGGCGCGGAAGTCCGGGCCGCGGTGGTGGAGCACCGGTTGTGCTCCGGCGGCGAGCACCTCGGGCGGGACCGGCGTCGGCCCCGGCGCCATCAAGTACCGCTTTCCGGCCACCTCATGAGACTACCGCCGCGGTTCGACAGCGAAAGGCAAGACGCCAAGTTACAAGGTGTTACAAGCGAGCTCGACGCCCCTGAATCGCCGCATTTCTCGGGTAGATGGGAAGCGCCGGATCCATGTAACAAGTTGTCACTTGCGCATCTTTGTTCGCAACCGTGGGACTGAGCGAGCCGAGAGTGGCAGCGTCAGCGCGGGCGATGGCCCGAGAAGGACATGAGCTGCTGGAAGGTCGGGCGGTTCGACCAGCGCATCGTGTCGGAGAGAACGCCGGAGGTGAATCGGATCCGCTCCGCCGTCGCGTCGGCGCGCCACGACGAAGGCGCCGGCCCCTGCTTCGCCTCGAGCTCGGCGGCCGCGGCGTCGAGCGCCGCCCAAAGTGCCTCGCGACAGGTCGCGAGCACGCCGGCGCCGCAGTAGCGTCGCGAGTACGGGGCTCGAACCTGGCGGCCGAGCAGTGCCCTCAGATCCTTTTCGACGTACCCGTACCACCCCGAGATGTAGGCAGACCCTCCGGGACTGGCATCGTCGCTTCGCCCGTGTAGCCGAGCAAGGTCGTCGACGAGAGGCCCGAGCACTGGGCTCATCACCGCGTCCGCAAGACGAGGCCAGGCGGCGTCCATCACGGCAGCGCCAGGCTCGTCGATCTTCCCGTCGAGGTCGCGATCGAGCCGGTTCGACCCCGCGCCGCGCCAGCTGTCGAGGAGCCCGACCGCTGCTTCGGCGCGAGCGCTCGGAGCAGGTCCAGTGCGCAGGACCTCGCGGATCACCGGCCAGACGCGAAGAGTTCGAAGATCCTGTGTCGCGGCCTTGTTCATGGCAGCGGTCACCGTCACCAGCGTGTGCTTCTTTCGCCCTGCGACAGCCGCCCTCAGGAGGTCGACGCGATGGACGGAGCCATACGAGAAGTTCGAGTCTGCGGCGCCGACGTCGGCCGCGGGCTTGTTGTTCCAGTTCAGAATCGCTCCCGACGGTGGGTTGATCCCGCGCGCATGGCCCGCGAACGGCAGGAAGCCGCGCCAGTCGTAGTCGCCCGTGCCGAGCGTAGGCAGCGCGGGATCGGTCCCGGGCGCCCGTATGGGCAACCGCCCGCTCGAAAACAGCGCGATGTCACGGTCGTCGGCGTAGAACCAGTTGAAGCTGAACTCGACCGCGCCCATCGTCTTCAGGAACGACTGCGCCGAGGTCACGGCTCCCGTATTCAGCTCGTAGAACGCCCGCAGGCTGAGGAGCTCACGCCCGCGGGTCGAGCGCTGTACCGAGATCGCGACGCGCTTCCCACCAACGGTGGCATAGCCGACGACTGGCCCGTGTGACGTCTCGTAGTACGCGACGGGTTGATCCGGCGCACCTTGCGCCTTCAGCGTTCCCACGAAGAATCGCCGCATCGGCTCGCATTGCCCTCGGTACAGGTAGTGGCGATCGTCGTCGCACAGCGTCTCGACGAAGAGATCCAGGTTGTCCGCCTGCGACGAGGTGGCACTCCACGCGAAGTCCGCGCCCCGACCGACCAACACGAGGGGAACACCGGGGAAGACCGCTCCCCGAACCGCAAACCCGGCGCCCGAGAGCTCCATCTCTGCGAAGAACTCAGGGAAGAAGTACCCGACCTGAGGCCCGGCGACGAAGAGAGGGTGCCCGGTCTCCGAGCGCTTGGCCCCGATGAGCAGCGCGTTCGATGCGGCCTCAGGCGGCGCGAGCGGCGCCCCGGTGAAGCTGCCGGAGTCGAGCACGGCGCTGCCCGGCGAGTTCTCGGGCGGGAGCTGATGCGGGTACCTCCAGGGGAGGCTGACCGGCGCATCGGCGTTGTTGGCCGAGCGGAGGTCCGCGAAGACGCGTCGCGCGTCAGCCGCGCCGAGGCGCTCCTCGAGGGCGTCGAGAAACATCGCGTTATGCGCCTCCTGCCCGCCGTTCGTCCCGAACCGAGCCGCGATCAAAGCCGCCGAAGCGACGACGTCGTTGGGTGTGAAGGGTGCTGCCGGAATCCCCTTCGACCGGTAGTAGCCGTTGATGCCGGCTGCGTAGGCGTTGATCAGCGTAAGAATCCTGCCGCCGAGCACACCCTGAGAGCGCACTGCATCGAGCTGGTTCGCCAGGAACGCCTCCGCCTCGGCGCTCGG
>JBOHAY010000206.1:0-34349 GCA_050697935.1 Gaiellaceae bacterium
CGCCGCGGGTGAATCCGACCGCGTCATAGCTCTGGCAGAGATGCGTATCGCCCGCGCGGCAGCGGGGACAACGCATGCACCCGATGTTCCCCTCGCACACGACGCGCTGACCAGGCTCGACGCCCGTCACGGCCTCGCCCACCGAGTCGACGACACCGCTCCACTCGTGACCCGGAACGACCGGAAAGCGCACCCAGCGAGGGTCGAGCGCACCGGTCGCGATGTCGAGGTCCGTTCGGCAGACGCCGGCCAGGACGCTGCGAACGCGGACCTCGCCGGCGCCCGCTCTCGGCGTTTCGACGTCCCGCAGGACGACCTCGTTCGGTTGCTCGATGACGATTGCTCTCATGCTGGATCCCGTTTGGCTCGGCGACGAGTGAGCCTATCGCTGTCAGGATGGCGCCTGTGAGACTCGAGCGCGCCTTGGCCCAGGTTCACTTCGTCGTGGAGAACGCCCCGGCGCCCGTCTCGGTCTTCGTCGCGGACGACCATGGCGAGCTCGTGGCGGCGGCGACGATGGACGGCGCCGCTCCCGACACGCGGCTCAACGCGCAGCGCAAGGCCTACACCGCTGCGCGCAGCGACGCTCGCTCGACCAGCGAGCTCGCGTCGAAGGCGCGCGAGGACGCGGCCGAGCGCGCGAGCTTCGACCCTTTCTTCACGTTCTTCCAGGGCGGGGTCGCGGCTTTCGACGACGGGCGGCGAGTTGGTGCGATCGGCGTCAGCGGTCTGCCTGGGCCTGAGGACGACGCCCTTGCCCGTCGTGCCATCGAGGCATCGGGCCTTTCGACGGCGCAGTAGTCAGACACTCGATGCGCTGACGAGCGGGAGCGGTTCGATCGCCCCGTCCGCGATCGTCCACGCGGCGAGCTCGCCGGTGCGGACGGTGTAGATGAGGTACGGCCGCCTTGCCCACAGCCCGATGTTCTCGACGTCCGTCCGCGACGGCCGGGGCGGCGACGAGAGGTGTGAGTGGAAAACCGCGAGCTCGAATCCTTCGTCCTCGAGGAACCAGGTCTCGGGGTCGACATCGAGCTCGAAGCGATAGGGCGACGCCGCGGTGTTGCGGCCGCGGACGTAGCGCTCGGCAGCCCCGTCCTTCAGGACGACGACACCGCAGGCTTCGTTGGGCGCTTCGTCCCGCGCGTGCGCCTCGAGCTCGTCGCGCACGGCGGCGGGGATCACCACCAGACGGACCGCTCCATCGCGCCCTCGACGTCGTCCGCGTCCCAGAAGCCTGCGGAGAGGTACTTCCAGCCCCCGTCGGCGAGTACGCAGACGATGACACCCTCGTCCAGCTCTTCGGCCAACCGTTGCGCCGCATGCGCCACGGCCCCGGAGGAGACGCCACCGAAGATTCCCTCGCGATCGAGCAGCAGTCGGAGCCCTGCCACCGACTCCTCGTTCGTCACGAGGAGCTTCCGGTCGAGCTTCGACACATCCAGGATCGGCGGCACGTAGCCGTCGGCGAGTGAGCGCAGGCCCATGACCTCGTCGCCCGGAAGCGGCTCCGCTGCAGCGACGACGACATCCGGGAATGACTCGCGTAGTCGCTCTCCGGCCCCCATCAGCGTCCCGCCCGTGCCGAGCCCGGCGACGAAGACGTCGATGCGGTCGAGCGCAGCGGCGATCTCTGCCCCCGTACCGTCGTAGTGAGCGCGGGGGTTCGCCGCGTTCGCGTACTGGAAGGGCATGAAGAACGATGCGTCACGCTCGGCGAGCTCGAGCGCCAGCCTGACCGCCCCGTTCGATCCCTCGGCGGCCGGCGAGTCGACGATCTCGGCGCCGTACAGCCGTAGCATGCGCCGGCGCTCCTCCGTTACGTTCGCCGGCACGACGCACGTGAGGGGGTACCCGCGGAGCTTCGCGACGAGCGCGAGCGCGATCCCTGTGTTGCCGCTCGTGGGCTCCAGGAGCCGGCGTCCGGGCGTGAGCTCGCCCGACGACTCGGCTGCGTCGATCATTGCCACCGCGACCCGATCCTTGATCGAGCCCGTCGGGTTCTGACCCTCGAGCTTGGCGAAGATGCGGACGGAAGGCCTCGTTGAGACGCGCTGCAGCTCGACGAGGGGCGTCGACCCGACGAGGTCGAGGAGCGACGCCGCGTGCGCCCCTCTAGTTTCCACCTGCCATCGCGGGGAGGAGGATCAAGCTGTGCCGGTCGTCCACCGGTGTGTCGAGACCGTCGAGCGTGCGGATGTCCTCGCCACCGAGGTAGACGTTCACGTAGGAGGCGAGCTCTCCGTCCTCGAGGAGTTGCGCGCTCAGCGCCGGATAGCGCTCGACGAGGTCGTCGATGACCTCGGCGACGGTGTCGCCGCGAGCTTCGAGCTCGCGCGAGCCTCCGACCTCGGCGCGAAGCGTCGGTGGGATCCGCACCGCTGCCATCAGCCGAGCGCCACGGGTGTGTTGCAGAACTCGACGTAGTCGACGTAGTCCGTGATCGTCGGGCTGTCGCCGCAGACCGGGCAGTCGGGGTTCTTCCGTACCGTCACCTCGTCGAGTGTCGTTGAGAGCGCGTCGAAGAGCAGGAGCCGGCCGGCGAGCGAGTCTCCGCGGTCGAGGATCAGCTTCAGCGTCTCGCTTGCCTGGATCGACCCGATGATCCCCGGAAGCACGCCAAGCACGCCGCCCTCGGCGCAGCTCGGCGCGAGCTCGGCCGGCGGAGGCTGGGGAAAGAGGCAGCGGTAGCATGGACCGACGCTGGGCCGGAAGACGGTGACCTGGCCCTCGAAGCGAAAGATCGAGCCGTGCACGACGGGAACGTCATGCCAAACGGAGGCGTCGTTCACGAGATAGCGGGTCGGGAAGTTGTCCGCCCCGTCGACGATCACGTCCCAGCCGTCAGCGAGGATGCGCTCGACGTTCTCCGAGGTGAGTCGCTCCTGGAACGGAACGACCCGCACGTCCGGGTTGAGCCCCTCGAGCGTGCGCTTCGCGGAGAGGACTTTCGGCTCGCCGAGTCGGTCTGTCGAGTGGACGATCTGCCGCTGGAGGTTCGACTCGTCGACGACGTCCGCGTCGATGATCCCGAGGGTTCCGACGCCTGCCGCCGCGAGGTAGAGCGACGCGGGTGAGCCGAGCCCGCCGGCGCCGACGAGCAGGACGCGCGCGTCGAGCAGGCGCTGCTGTCCCTCCTCGCCGACCTCCGGGATGAGGAGGTGGCGACTGTAGCGCGAGCGCTGCTCCGGCGACAGCACGCGCGGAATGGTCATGTCGAACCCGTTTCGCTTCCAGTCGGCGAAGCCACCGGCGAGGTTCAAGACGTTGGAATACCCGATCTCGCCGAGCACCTTTGCCGCGAACGCGGAGCGCGATCCCGCCGAGCAGTAGACCACGAGCTCGCGGCCCTTGTCGGGAACGAGCCCTTCGATCCGCTGCTCGAGCCGGCCTCGACCCGTGTAGATGGCGCCAGGGATGTGGCCCTCCTCCCATTCGTCGGGCTCGCGGACATCGATGAAGAGCGGGCGATCCGACGACTCGAGGCGCTCGTGCGCCTCGATGGTCGGGATCTCGTCGATCTCCTCCCTCACCCGTGCAAGCAGTTCTCGATACGTCGCCATTACTTTCAGAACTATAGCGTTGAGGTCACGGCTATCGTCGCGCCGTGAGCGCCCGCCGCAGGATCGTCCTCCTCGTGGCTGCCGTGGCGGTTGCAGCGGTTGCGGTCGTTGCTGCAGCCGTCGTCTCGTCGACCGGGGACTCGGCCACGACGACCGGGGCCGAGCCGGAGCCGCGTGCAGGACGGCCGCCGCTCTCGTTCGCGCTCGGCTTCCGCGCCGACCCGGAGGCAGAAGCCCTCGCTCGTGGGGCAGCGGCGTACCAGCGCGGAGACGTCGCGACGGCCGCCGCGCTCTTCTCCAAACACGACTCGCTGGAAGCCAAGGTCGGCGTCGCGTTGGCGTCCTGGCCCGAGAGCTCGCTCGACCGACTCGAGCAGCTCGCGAAGCTCTATCCCGACACCGCTGTGGTGCAGCTTCACCTCGGCCTCGCGCGGCTGTGGTCGAACGAGGGCGACCCGGTCGCCGCCTGGAGAGCGACGATCGACGCGGAGCCGGACACCCCGTACGCGATCGTCGCGGGAAACCTGCTCCATCCGCAGCTTCCCCGCGGCCTGCCCGCGTTCATTCCGTCGTTCGCGGCGTCGCCCGAGATCACTCGACTCCCTCCCGAGCGTCAGCTCGAGGCGCTTCGCCGTGCCGCCGACCGCGGCAGCTTTCGAGAGCGCCTGCTCTACGGGGTTGGACTTCAGCGCGTCGGGCGCCCCGTCTCTGCCTCACGCGCCTTCACACTCGCCGCGCGGCGTGCACCGGGCGAGTTCGAAACGCAGGTCGCCGACGCCGTCGGTCGCTTCGACAAGGACGCGCCCGAACGTGCCTTCGGGCGCCTCGGCCCGCTGACCCGCACCTACCCGAACGAGCCGTCGGTGCGGTTCCATCTCGGCGTGCTCCTCCTCTGGACGGGGAGCGTCGAAGCAGCGCAGCGCCAGTTCCGGCTTGCCGCACGCGCGCAACCGGGTTCACCTCTCGCTCGCGAGGCTGCCCGGTATCTCGAGACCATCAATAAGGCACGGTCGTGAACGGTTTCCGCACCGCGCTTTGACGACAGCCACCGCTGTGACTACCGTGTGACCGCCGTCGCGAAGGGGGGTTGCTCTGGCCACAGGAGAATCAAAGGGCGCGACCACTCGGACTTCGATCGAGGATGTCCTCGCGACGGACGAGGCACAGAGGCTCCTCGAGAGCGGCTACCGCACCGGCAGCCTGGATGCTGACGAGGTCGCGCTGGCGCTCGACGAGCTCGAGCTCGAGCCGGCGCAGATCGACGAGTTCTACGCTGCGCTCGAGGAGGCGCGCATCGCCGTCGTCACCCCTGACGACGTGGCGGAGCCCGAGATCGAGCCCGATACGGAGATCACGACCGACGCCCTGCAGCTCTTTCTCAAGGACATCGGGCGCGTTCCTCTCCTCACGGCCGCGCAAGAGGTGGAGCTCGCCAAGAGGATCGAGCGCGGTGACCACGGTGCGAAGCAGGCGATGGTCGAGGCGAATCTCCGCCTGGTGGTCTCGATTGCGAAGCGCTACCGAAACCAGGGTTTGCCGTTCCTCGACCTGATCCAGGAGGGGACTATCGGACTCGTTCGGGCGGCGGAGAAGTTCGACTACCGCAAGGGATTCAAGTTCTCGACGTACGCGACGTGGTGGATTCGCCAGGCGGTTGCGCGGGCGATCGCCGACAAGGGGCGGACGATCCGCATGCCCGTTCACGTGGTCGAGAAGCTCAACCGCATTCTTCGCTCCGAGCGGAAGCTCCGCGCCGAGCGCGGTCGTGAGCCGACGACCGAGGAGATCGCGCGCGATCTCGACATGACGCCGGACGAGGTCGAGCAGATCCGTCGCAGCGCCCAGGTTCCCGTCTCGCTCGAGAAGCCCGTCGGCGACGACGACGAGTCCGAGTTCGGGCACTTCCTCGCCGACGAGTCCTCGCCGCTTCCGGAGGAGCTCGCCGAGACGACGCTTCAGCGCGAGGCGCTGCGCACGATCCTCGGGGCGCTCTCGGAGCGCGAGCGCATGGTGCTCGAGCTCCGCTACGGGCTCGACGGCCAGCAGCCGCGCACGCTCGACGAGGTCGGTCGTGCGTTCAACGTCACCCGCGAGCGCATCCGCCAGATCGAGCACCAGGGCTTGAAGAAGCTCCGCGCCCTCGCAGACGCGCAGCGCGTCCGCGACGTCGCATAGGCTCGGGGCGGGTTCGTACCAGACCGAGAGAGAGGACAGCGATGTACGCACGCATAGCGCGGTTCGAAGGAGGAGATCCGAGCCGCATCGACGCGCAGGTGGCCGAGATGCGAAGTCAGATGGAAGGTGCGCGAGCGGGTGGCCTTCCCACCGACGCGCCCGAAGGGGTTCGGACGCTCATGGAGACAGTCAGTCGCTTCCTGCACTTCGTCGACCGAGAGAGCGGGACGTCGGTCGGGATCGCGCTCTGCGAGACGAAGGACGAGATGCAGCGGGCTGATGCGGCGCTCAATCAGATGTCTCCGGAAGAGGGCGGCGGCCGCAGGACGAGTGCCGAGATCTTCGAGCTAGCCCTGGACGAGAGCTTCCGATAGGTCACGCCTTCGAGACCGAATAGACTGCGCGGCCGTGTCGCCGTCGTCTGAAGAGCTTCTCGCACAACTCGCCGAGCTGATCGCCATCCCGTCGGTGAGCGCCGACGCCGACCATGCCGCGGACGTGGAACGCGCCGCCGGGTGGGTCGCCGAGCGGATCCGAGGAGCCGGCGGGACGGCGGATGTCGTTCCGTGGAACGGCGGACGGCCGCTCGTGATCGGCGAGGTGACGGCGTCCGAGCGCCCGGAGTCGGCGCCCACGGTCTTTTGCTACGCGCACTTCGACGTCCAACCGCCCGACCCGCTCGAGCTCTGGGAGACGCCACCGTTCGAACTGACGCATCGGGATGGCCGCCTCTATGCGCGGGGTGTGGCCGACGACAAGGGGAACCTGTTCCTGCTCGTCGAGGCTGTGCGGCAGCTCGCCGAGGCGGGTGAGCTCCCGGTCAACGTGCGCTTCGGCTTTGACGGCGAGGAGGAGGTCGGCGGTGACTCGATCGTGCGCTGGGTCGAGCAGGACGAGCGCGGGGCGGACGCGGCGCTCATCCTCGACGGCGCCATGGCTCGTCGAGGGCAGCCGGTGTTCTACGTCGGAGTTCGCGGAATGCTCTATTTCCATCTCCGAGTCCGCACGGGAACGACGGACATGCACTCCGGCATGTTCGGCGCCGCGGCGCTGAACGCCGGTCACGCGCTCATGACCGCGCTGGCGAGCGTCCTCCCACGCGCGGACGGCTACCTTCGTGACGAGCTGCGTGCCGGGGCGACACCAACGTCCGCCGAGGAGCTCTCCGCCTGGTCGCAGCTGCCTCCGGGCAGCGAGCAGCTCTCGCACTACGGTGCCGTTCCGATCGCGGCGGGTGCGACCGACGAGTTCTATCCGCGGACCTTCGCCGATACCTCGCTCGACGTGAACGGGTTCGCGAGCGGCTCGCCGGATCTCGTCAAGACCGTCCTTCCGGTCGAGGCGCGGGCGAACGTGTCGATCCGCCTTGCGCCCGGCCAGGATCCGGACGAGATTCGAAACGTCTTCGAGCGGCTGGTTCGGGAGGCGACACCCGCCGGAGCGGAGCTCGAGATCATTATTCGCAATCGAGCGCATCCGGCACTGACGCGGACGGACGCTCCCGCAATCCAACTTGCCGGTGACGCGTTCGAGCAGGTTGTCGGCGCACGCCCGCTGCTCGTGCGCTCAGGCGGGACGCTGCCGATCTACGCCGGGCTCGTGCGTCGCGGGCTTCCGACGCTCGCCACCGGCTTCGGGATCGAGAGCGAGTGCAACGTCCACGCGCCGAACGAGAACGTTCCCGAGGACGCGATCGACGTGGGCGTGAAGACGATGCGTGAGGTCTTCCTCCAGCTCGGACAGCTTGGCGCCTAGTGCTCAATTCGCGAGCCCGCTCGCGGCGGAGCTGGCGGGCGATGTTCTAGAACGGTTCCTTCGCTATGTCCGCATCGACACCCAAGGTGCGTACCGTGTCTCGCAACGACCGAGCACCGAGAAGCAGCTCGATCTCTCACGCATGCTCGTCGACGAGTTGCGCGAGATCGGCCTCGCGGATGCCGAGCTGACCGAGAACGCGACGGTCGTCGCGAGCTTGTCGGGAGCGGTCGGGGCGCCGGTGGTTGGTCTGATCGCGCATGTCGACACGACCCCGGACGTGATCGGAGCAGGGGTCGAACCCATCGTTCACGAGGGCTGGGGCGGCGATCCCATTCAGCTCCCGCGCGACCCGCGCCAGATCCTCGACCCAGCACAGCTGCCCGCGCTCGCAGAGAGGGTGGGCCACGACATCGTCACGAGCGACGGGACGA
Organism: Gaiellaceae bacterium; assembly: GCA_050697935.1. Lineage (GTDB taxonomy): Bacteria > Actinomycetota > Thermoleophilia > Gaiellales > Gaiellaceae > GMQP-bins7. Next base: position 7,928 of record JBOHAY010000206.1, read on the forward strand.
CGCTCCTGGGCGCCGATAACAAGGCAGGGATCGCCGAGATCATGGCTGCCGTCGCCTACCTCGCCCGACACCCTGGTCGATTGCGCGCGCCGATCCGAGTGGCGTTCACGGTCGACGAGGAGGTGGGACGCGGCGCTGAGGACTTCGACCTGGGCGCGTTCGGGGCCGATGCCGGGTACACACTCGATGGCTCGGGGCTCGGAGAGCTCGAGATCGAGACATTCTCGGCGAGTTCGATGCGAGTCACGATTCGGGGGCTCTCGGTGCATCCCGGGTCGGCGAAAGGAAAGCTCGTCAACGCTGTCAAGCTCGCCTCCGAGCTCGTCCTGTCGCTCCCCAAGGATCGGCTTTCCCCCGAGACGACCGAAGCGCGCGAGGGCTACGTCCACCCTCATCGGATCAGCGGCAACTCCGAGGAGGCGATCGTCGACTTCATCGCTCGCGATCACGACGACGAGCTCCTCGAGCAGCACATGCGTCTCCTGCGCGAGCTCGCTCACGAGGTCGTCCGGCGCGAGCCGCGCGCGCACGTCGACATCGAGGAGCGCAGCTCGTACCGGAATATGCGCCCCTACATCGAGGAGAGCCCGCGCGTCGTCGAGGCCGCGCTCGAGGCGATCCGCCGCGCCGGTGTCGAGCCGAAGCTGGCAATCACTCGCGGTGGGACGGACGGCGCCGTGCTCTCCGCGCAGGGACTACCCACTCCGAATCTCTTCACCGGCGGCCAGGAGTACCACTCGGTACGCGAGTGGGCGAGCGTCCAGGACATGGCGGCAGCGGCCGCGACCATCGTCGAGCTCGCCGGGGTCTGGGCAGAACCGGAGTAGGGGCGAGGCTGGCCTCGCCCTCGTCGCGAGTTCGCTCGAGGGCAACGCACGCGCCGCCCTCCACGGCCAGTTCCGAGTTCTTCGCGGCGCGCCTCGTAAGCGCGCTTTCAAGCCATGTCCGGGGTCTGACCCCGGGTCAGACCCTTGGACATGGCTAGTCTGGCCCCGTGGCCAGGCTCGTCGGGATCAACCATCTCGCCGTCGAGGTCGGCGACCTCGACGAGGCGATCGCCTTCTTCGAGCGGATCTTCGACGAGGTGCACCTGCGCGGACGCGCCGGACGCATGGCGTTCGTCGACATGGGTGACCAGTTCGTCGCGCTCGAGTCAGTCGCCGCGCCCGCCGCGGCGGGGCACATCGGACTGGTCGTCGACGATCAGGCCGAGACTATCCGTCGCGCGCGCGAGGCCGGCGCAGAGATGGTCGGCAGCCACGACTTCCGCGATCCGTGGGGGAACCAGTGGCAGATCGTCGACTACCGCGACATCCAGTTCACCAAAACCCCCCGTGTGCTCGAGGGGATGGGCATCGCCGGGCTCGAGAAGTCCGAGCGCGCCGTCAGCGAGCTGCGCGCCAGGAACCTTGCAGATTAAAACTCGCTTGATCTGCGTGGCGCCGGGCGAGGTTCTGTTCAAGGGGAAGTGTCGTGCACGCCGCAGCCGAGCCAGTCGTGGCCGAAGCGGCGCATCTCGTGCACGACCGGGAGTAGCGCCCGCCCCTTTTCCGTCAATGCGTACTCGACGCGCGGCGGTGACTCAGGGTAGCTCTGGCGCTCGACGATTCCTTCGGTCTCGAGCCACCTCAGTCGCTCGGCCAGCGTCCGCGGGCTGATCCCGGCACACGAGCGCTCGAGCTCCGTGAAACGCCGTGGGCCTTCCGAGAGATCGTGGACGAGAAGAACGGTCCACTTGGAGCCCACGATCTCGGCGGCGCCGGCCACCGAGCAGGTGGGCGCCTCGTGGACGGGGAGCATCGTGCGCGTGGCCACGATCTGATTGTACGGGCGACTGGCGTCACCGCTCCCGTCAGGCCGGCAGCACCTGGAAACCCGCGTCGGCAAAGTCGCGGTCGACGGCGAGAGCTGTGCGGACTCCCCGAAGGCGCATCACCTCGAAGCTCGTGAAGTCTACGAGCGACGGGCCCGTCGGTCCGGACGAGAAGTACGCGCTAGTTGCAGCGTTGTGGATCGACTCATCGACGTAGAGGACCGCGATCTGCGTGACGAGTTCGACGAGCAGATCGCGCGTTGCGGATCGGCCGAGCCTGCGCTCCACGAGGGCAACGCTCTCGACCACGACATAGGAGTGCGAGAGCAAACGTGTTCCGTCCAGGCTCGCGAAGCTCTTCTTGACATCGACGTGTCTTGGGTCGTCGGCATCGAGGAGCGCGTACAGCGCTGACGTGTCGACGAAGACGGTCAATCGTCGGCGTACGCCTCCGCGAGATACTCGTCGTGGTTCTCGGCGACGTTGAATTGCGGACCACCGCGGTACCGACCGATCACGGCCTGGGCGCGTTCCCACGCCTCAGCGTGGCTCTCGCGGCGGCTCAACTCGCGGTCTACGGCCTCGCGCACGAACGCGGAGATCGAGATCCCCCGTTTGCCGGATTGGTACCGCAGCTCTGCCGTCTGCTCCGCCGTGAACTGGATCTGCATCCTGACCATGCCATCATGATCAGGAATCTGATGGCACGCTGTCAAGAGACAGCAACAATCAGTCCCAGGGCGGCGGGTTGTGCACCCAGCGGCCGCCCACCATCGTCGCCACGACCTCGACCGTTTCGAGCTCGTCGAGCGGGCACTCGAGCGGGTCGCGCGAGAGCACCACGAGATCTGCGAGATAGCCGGGGAGGAGCTTTCCGCGCCGCCTCTCGTCACCCGAGAGCCATGCGGGGTTCACCGTGCTCGCCATCAGAGCCTCTTCGACGGTGAGACACTGATCCGGCCGCCATGCAGCTCGCGCGTCGATGGTCCGGAGGACGCCTGCGCGGATCCCCGCGAGCGGATCGAGCTCCTCCACGGGTGCGTCCGAGCCGTTCGCGATCAGGACGCCCGATGCCCAGAGCGAGCGGAAGGCGTACGTCCCGTCGATGCGGTCCGCCCAGAAGCGATCGGCGAGGTCGCGGTCCGACGGAGCGTGGCTGAACTGAACCGAGCACGCGACTCCGATCTCCGCAAAGCGACTCACGTCCTCCGGCGCGAGGCACTGCGCATGCTCGATGCGCTGTCGTAGGCCGAGCGGTGCCCACTCGTCACGCGTCGTCTCGAATGCATCGAGCGCCTCTCGGTTCGCACGGTCTCCGATCGCGTGCACGCCGATCGGCCAGCCCGCCCGCGCGCTCGCCCGAATGATGTCGGCGAGCTCCTCGCCGCTCGTGATCCTCACGCCCGACCCGTCGAGCATCCATGCCGTCTGCGAGCCGAGCGTCCCGTCCATGAATGCCTTCAGGTAGCCGATGCGCAGGAAGTCGTCGCCGATCCCCGAGCGAACCGCTATTGCCTCCAGCTCGGGCAGCCGCTCGTAGGGAACGGACTGCCAGACCCGCAGTGTCAGCCCTTCGCGCTCGGCGAGCCGCTGGAAGATCCGCGGCGCTCCCAGCCACCCGTCCTTGTCGTGGATCGCGACGACACCCCGGCTTGCGGCAAGCCGCATGCCTTTGCGGGTCGCGGCGACGAAGTCGTCCTCCAGCGGGGAGGCGAACCGCGCACGGAACTGCCACGCCGATTCCTCGCGCAAGATCCCGGTCGGCTCGCCCGAGTCGTCGTGTTCGACGACGCCGCCTGGAACATCGAGGTCTCCACCGGCCAGCGCAAGCGCGGCCGAGTTGAGCCAGAGGGTGTGGTAGTCCTTCGAGAACAGCGCCGCCGGCACGGCACCGGTGACCGCGTCGAGCGCCTCCTTCGTGGGTTGCGTCTCCCACTCGGCTGAACGCCACCCGGTTCCACGGATCCACGAGCCGTGTCGTGGATATGACCGCACTCGCTCGAGCGCTTCGTCGAGACCTGCGACGCCTTCGAGCCGTACGTCGTGCTGGGCGAGCGACCACGTCGGGAAGTGGACATGGGAGTCCGTGAATCCCGGAACGATGCAGCGGCCGCCGAGATCGACGACATCAGGGGTCGGGAGAGCGGTCTCGTGCGTGCCGACACCTCCGGCGACTCGAGCGCCCGCGATCGCGAGCGCACGAGCGACGGGCAGCGACGGGTCCAGCGTGCGAACGACGCCGTTGTCGAGGATCATTCGCGGCGACTGTATCCGGCGAGAGAGGAGTGGAGATGATCGACCACACGGCGGTGAACATCTCGGACCAGGAGGCGGCGAAGAGCTTCTATACGACGGCACTCGAACCACTCGGGTACTCGCTCGCGTTCGAGGCCGGAGAGTTCATGGGATTCGCGGATGCGAACGGGATGGACCTCGGCGTCGTCCGCCGCGATCCCGTAGGCGGAGCCCACGTCGCGTTCAAGTGCGACGACCACGCGACCGTCGACGCGTTCTACGCGGCGGCGATCGCCGCGGGCGGCAAGGACAACGGGCCTCCGGGGATCCGCGCGCACTACCACGAGCACTACTACGGCGCGTTCGTCCACGACGCGGACGGCAACAACATCGAGGCTGTCTGCCAGAAGCCGGCATAGGGCCCGCCTAGACTTCGACCCCGTGCCCTGGGAGCCACTGTCCGAGGACCAACTCGAGATCCGCGAGCTCGTTCGCACGCTCGCCCGCGAGCGCATCGCGCCGCGCGCGGCCGAGATCGACGCCTCACATGAGTTCCCCTGGGACGTCGTCGAGCTCTACCGCGAGCACGAGATCTTCGGGCTCTTCTTCGACGAGGCATACGGAGGCACGGGCACCGGCACGCTCCTCTCGCTCGTCGCCATCGAGGAGGTCTCGAAGGTCTGTGCGACGAGCGGGCTCATCCTTGCGGCGCAGGAGCTGGGCTCACTGGGGCTCAAGGTCGCGGGCACGGATGAGCAGAAGAAGCGCTACCTACCACGACTTGCGAGCGGGGAGCGGCTCGCCGCCTATGCGCTGACCGAGGCGGGCTCCGGCTCGGACTCGGCCGCGATGCGGACCACCGCTCGCCGCGACGGCGACGAGTACGTCCTCGACGGCTCGAAGCGCTTCATCACCAACGCAGCCGTCGCGACCCTCTATACCGTCTTCGCAAAGACGGACCCGGAGGCCGGCCACGCCGGCATCTCGGCGTTCGTGGTCGAGTCGGAGACGCCCGGATTCGAGGTCGCCCGTCTGGAGCCGAAGATGGGGATCGCGGGCTCGACGACGGGGGAGCTCGTCTTCGAAGACGCCCGGATTCCCGCTGCCAACCTCCTCGGAGGAGAGGGCGAGGGCTTCCGGATCGCCATGCGCATCCTCGACCGCTCGCGGCCTGGGGTCGCGGCGCAGGGCCTTGGCATCGCGCAGGGTGCGACCGACTACGCACTCGAATACGCACGAACGCGCGAGACGATGGGGCAGCCGATCGCCGACCACCAGCTTATCGCCGGAAAGCTCGCGGACATGGAGACGCGCTGCGAGGCGGCGCGCGGGCTCCTCTACCGCTTCGGGCGCATGGTCGACGAGGGCGCGCCGGACATCGAGCTGACGAAGGCCTCCGCGATGGCGAAGCTCTTCTGCACGGACACCGCGATGGAGGTCACGACTGAGGCTGTGCAGATCCTCGGCGGCTACGGCTACGTCAGCGAATACCCGGTGGAGCGCATGATGCGCGACGCCAAGATCACCCAGATCTACGAGGGGACGAACGAGATCCAGCGGCTCGTGATCGCGCGCGAGATGCTCAGGGAGTCGCGTGCCTTCCTTCTCGCCGGCGTGTCGTAGAGGCGAACGCCGGCTCCGGCCCGGCGGAGGTCGTCTCCTCGGTGCTAGCCCCGCCCGCAGTGGACGAGCTCGTTGAGGCAGTCCTCGACGAGCCTCTTGAGTGCCCCCGGCTTCCACGCGTTGACGAAGTCCGCATGGCCGCTCATCTGCCCCCCGGATGCGAGCGAGAAGCCCTCTCCCCCGAGGCTCGGGTACCGGAAGAGCACAGTGATCGCCGGCACCTCGACGGGGTGGCTCGACGGGCATCGTCCCAGCACCGCGTACGCCATGTGGCTCTTGTGGTCGGGACTGTCGAGCCGCCTCCCGTCCCAGCAGTTCGGGAAGCGCACGTGGAGGCGAAGTGCCGACCCGCGTGTGTCGGCGCACGTCGGGACGGTGCTCGTCGGCGAGCCACCGTCACCGCCGCCGCAATTCCAGAACACGATTCGGAAGGGCTGCGGAGTCGTCGCGCTCGCGTCGCCGGCGATCATGCGGAGGTTGTTCGGGAACGTGCGGACCTCCTCGAAGGTTCCGCGCCGGTAGTAGATCGTTGCCGCAGCGGGTGGCATTGCGGTGGTTCCCTGGTAGAGGGTCGGCATCCAGTACGCGGCCGTGTCGTCCGCCCGAGCGCACGACGTGCTCCCGGAACGAAGGGAGCCGAACGTCGAAGACGCGCTCGTCGTCCGGTTGCCGACGAAGGTGTGGTCGTGCGATGCACCCGGCTTGCCCGGGAAGACGATTGGATCATCCGTGTTTCGATGGCTGAAGCGGCAGCTCTCGATGAAGTTGACGCCGCGCAGGTCTCGGCCCGTGACATCTCGGCGCTCGTCACCGGTCTTCGGCTTGTCGCCGGCGAGAGCCACAGGCCCCAGCGTCGCCGCGACGACCAGCGTGAGTGCGCCGGCTACCAGTAGAACGAGTCCTCTCATTGCTGGCCTCCCCTCCGCGAACGAGATCGATCGTAGTCAGACAGGCAGCCGTTCGGTTTCTGAGAGCAATGTATGACGGCCCGGTAAGCATTCCGTACGAGTGCGGACGGACCGGCGCCGTCGGAAGCGCTTGAAACGCCGGCGTCAACGGAGTTGAATCGGCTCCAACCCATCAAGGAGGAGCGATGCCCACGTACGTCAGCCTCATCAACTGGACCGAGAAAGGTGCTGCCGACTTCAAGAGCACGGTCGACCGGGCTGAGGCCGGGAAGGCGCTCGCCGGGGCGTTCGGCGGCGCGCTGAAGGAGATCTACTGGACGCTCGGGCCGTACGACATCGTCGCGATCTCCGATGCGCCCGACGACGAGAGCGCAACGGCGTTCGCGCTGACGCTCGCGTCGCAGGGCAACGTCCGCACGACGACGATGCGCGCATTCGACGCTGGTGAAATGCGGGGGATCATCTCCAAGGCACCGTAGGACGAAAGACCGCTGCCGGGAAACCGGCAAGGGCTTCAGCTCGAGCCCTGCCGTCCGCATATCGTGAGCACCGAAGCGAACGACAGGTGCCTTGGCCAAAGCCAGTCACCTGCGAGCCGTGAACTCGGTCGGCGTCGTCGATCTTCGCTATTGCGGCGTCGTCGTCGCCGGATAGCGGGCGCGAATCTCGTCCACGAAGCCGGCGAGCCGATCGGCAACCCCGCGATCTGCGATCTCGAGCACGTTCTCCGCGTTCCGCTCGCCCGAACGCGAGAAGTTGAAGCTCCCGACGAACGAGGTGTCGTCGGCGACGACGACCTTCGCATGCATGAAGTCGTGCACGGAGTCCGGCTGCCAGCGCGTCGAGACCTTGCCGCTGAACGGCGCTCCTTCGAGGATCCGGCGGAGAAGCGGAATCTTCCATGCGCTCACGCCGTTCGTCTTCCATTGCCCGAAGACCTGGTCGACCTGTGTGTCGTCGACGACGCCTGCGACATCGCAGCGCTGCTCGTTCACGACCTCCACGAGCGTCGCGAGGATCGGGCCCGAGGTGAGGACCGGCGACGCGATCCGCACGCGCCGACGCGCCTTTCCGACGTGCTTTGCGACCCGGTGGGACAGAGCGTCTCCGTGCTCGGGGCAGAACCAGGCGCGCACGCGCGCCGCCCCGACGTCCTCGGGGCGAGGGTCGACGTTGCCCGTGTGCTCGACCTCGCCGCGTCCCCAGAGTTGCTCGAATGCGAGCGTGTAGGCGTACGCGATCTCGTGTGACTCGACCGTCACGATGACGTTCTCCTGACGCGACCAGGAGTCGTCGGTCCAGTTGGTCGAGCCGGTCCACACGGCCTCGCCGTCCCGTACGAGGAACTTGTGGTGCATCAGGTCGGGAACGCCGGCGATACCGCGCGTCGGCACGGGGAGCGCTTCTATGGCCTCCGGCCTCGTCTCCGGCGGCGGAGGAACCGGGATCGGGCCGGGGTGGGACACGTCGTAGACCATCCGCACGGCCACACCGCGCTGGGCTGCTGCGAGGAGCGATGCGATGACGAGCGCGCCTGCGTCGGTCTCCGTGCGGATGTCGTACATCGCGATGTCGAGTGAGCGCCGAGACCGCGCGAGGAACGCGGCGATTCCGCGCGCGACGTCCGCTGGGCGCTGGCCCCCGTCCGTGAGCGTCTCGATACCGATGGCCGACCGGGCGGCCACGGCGTCGTTCACGCGGTCTGCGCGGCGCGAAGCGACGCCTTGTGTGCGCGCTTTGCGGCCTGGTACTCGGCGAGCGCCGCGTGCGAGTCGATCCCGCCGAGGCACGGGTGATTCGGCACGAGCTCCTGCGCGACCTCGACGTCAAAGCGCAGCGCGAGCACCGAACCGAGGCCCGTTACCTTCATCGCGCCGAAGCCCGGCAGGGCCCCGATCCGGCGTTTCAAGTCCACTGAGCTCTCCGCCTCGGTCCACACGCGCTCGGCGTGCCCGTCGTACTCGTCCGCGATCACGGCGCACAGCTCCTGAACCCGCCTGGCCATCGAGCCCGGGAACCGATGGATCGCAGGACGCTCGCGGAACACCTCCTCGAGCTTTGCCGGATCCGTCGACGCAATTGCGGCAGCGTCGAGGGGGCCGATTCGCTGCTTCAGCTTGAGCGGGCCGGCGAACGCGGTCGGAACGGTCACCTGCTGATCGAGCGCGAAGCCGATCAGGAGTGCGAGCGGCTCGCTCGCGAGTAGCACGTTGGCCTCGTCGGATTCGGTGAAGTAGAGGGCGGCAGGCACGGCCTGAGTGTAGACCGTGCCCATCGTCTAGCGGACGGTCAGTCGGAACGCCCTGGTGGAACGAGCGCCGAGGCGGTCACGTGTCTCGACCGTGAAGCGGAACACGCCGGCGGCTCGCGCCGTGCCGGAGAGAACACCGGCTCTTGCGTCGAGCCGAATTCCGCGCGGGAGCACGCCACTCGCGATGCGCCATCGCTTCGGCGCGAGTCCTCCAGAGGACGCCAGCCGAGCACGATACGCGGTGCCGATACGCGCGGCAGGAACGCGTGCGGTCGTAATCGCCAGCCTTGCCGCAATGCGCAGATTCGCCGGAACCGTCACACGCTGCCCGGCGGAATCCGTGACCGCGAAGGTGAGGCCGAACGTCCCTGCGTTCCGAGGGACGCCGCGCACGGCTCCGGTTGTCGCGTTGAGCGCCAACCCGGCCGGGAGGGTCCCTGCCGCGACGCTGTAGCTCAGCGGCGAAGCGCCGCCGGACGCCGAAACGGACCCCGCGTAGCGAAGCCCGACCTCACCTGCGCGAAACGACGAGCTCGCCTGAAGCGCAGTCGCCACGTGGAGTGTCAGCTCGCGCTCACCGAAGCGGCGGAACGGCTCTCGAGCGCGGACGGTGAAGGTCTTCGCGTCGGTCCCAGCAGGCGTTCCGGAGATGAGCCCACCCTCGGAGAGCGTGAGCCCGCCGGGGAGCGAGCCCGCGGTGATGTCCCAGATCACGGGCCACCCGGCCTCGGGGTTCGTGAACTCGAGCTGTGCGGAGTAGGGCCGTCCGGGAGTGGCCGCCGGCAGGCTCGTGGTCTTCACCGCGAGGTCCGGCATCACGTACATGAAGAAGTGAGCCTGCGATTCGGGCCCCTTGGTGAGGCAGGCAGGATTGTCAGGTCCTCCGTTGTCGTTGAGCACCACCCAGAACTCGAAGTTGCCGGTCTGCGTCGGAGTGCCCTGGAGTTTCCCGTCTCGCGTGACCTCGAGGCCCGGCGGCAACGCTCCGTTCGTGTGCCTGAAGTTGTAAGGAACGCAGCCTTCCTCGGCCTCGAACTCCCACTCGTAGGGAGTGTTCTGCTCTGCCGAGGGCGGCTGACAGTGCGGCTCTTCGCAGAGATCGAGTGCGCTTGCAGTCGAGCCGGTGACGGCAAAGCAGACAACTGCCAGCACGACGATTCGCGCAAGGCGCACGTGATCCCTCCAGAGAGTCGACGGCGGGCGGACGGCGACGTTATAGCAGCCCGATACGCTGGCTACATGGAATCACTCGATGTGTTTACTCCGGCGACGAGGACGTGGTTCGAGCGGGCGTTCGCTGCCCCGACTCCAGCTCAGAGCCTTGGTTGGCCCGCGATCGCGGCGGGTGGGCACGTCCTCATCCAAGCCCCCACGGGCTCCGGGAAGACGCTCGCCGCGTTCCTCATCGAGATCGACCGCCTGAATGCGACACCCGGCGCGGGGCTCCGGTTGCTCTACGTCTCGCCGCTCAAGGCGCTCAACTACGACATCGAGCGCAATCTGCGAAGCCCGCTCGCGGGGCTCGACTCGAAGCTCGCCGTCGGCATTCGGACCGGCGACACGCCGGCCGACGAGCGCCGCCGCATGCTCCGAACTCCGCCGGACATCCTGATCACGACGCCCGAGTCGCTCTTCCTGCTGCTGACCACCCAGGCGAGAGAGACGCTTCGCGGCATCGACACGGTGATCGTGGACGAGGTGCACGCCGTTGCAGGCTCCAAACGCGGTGCCCACCTCGCGCTGAGCCTCGAGCGGCTCGAGCGACTCGTCGAGCGGCCGTTCCAGCGGATTGGCTTGTCGGCAACCCAGCGCCCGCTCGACGAGATCGGTCGGTTCGTGGCGGGCTCGGCGCGCGAGATCGAGCTCGTAGACGCGGGTATACGAAAGGAGCTCGATCTCGAGGTCGTCGTTCCGGTCGAGGACATGCGCGAGCTCGGAATGACCGCCCATCTCTCGGTGCCGCTCGCGGACAGTGTCCACACGCAAGCGAAAGACTCGAAGGCGAACCCAGCGGCCGCGAAGCGGACGCCTTTAGGGACTCTTGAGCGACCGGAATCCGCGCTGGCGGATTCCGGTCTTGCGAGCGAAATTGGCGCGAGTCGCTCGATCTGGCCGTCGATCTATCCGGCGATACTCGAACTCGTCCGAGCGCACCGCTCGACGATCGTGTTCGTCAACAACCGCCGTCTCGCCGAACGTCTGGCGCTTCGCCTCAACGAGCTCGCCGAGGAAGAGCTAGCTCGCGCCCACCATGGCTCACTCGCCCGCGAGCAGCGACTCGTGGTGGAAGAGCTCCTGAAGGCCGGGCAGATCCCGTGTCTCATAGCCACCTCGTCGCTCGAGCTGGGGATCGACATGGGTGCCGTCGACCTCGTGATCCAAGTGGAGAGTCCCAAGTCGGTTGCGCGTGGGCTCCAGCGCGTCGGGCGTGCCGGCCACGAGCTGCACTCGGTGTCGAAGGGGCGGATCTTTCCGAAGTTCAGGGCCGACTTGCTCGAATCCGCGGTCGTAGCGCGCGCCATGCGTGAGGGCGAGATCGAGGAGACGCGGATCCCGCGCAACCCGCTCGACGTGCTCTCCCAGCAGATCGTGGCCGTGTGCGCCGACGAAGAGATCTCGCTGGACGAGCTCCACGAGCTCGTCCAGCGCGCGTATCCCTTTTCGGATCTCTCGCGCGCTCAGCTCGAGAACGTGCTCGACATGCTCGCCGGCCGCTACCCGTCCGACGAGTTCGCCGAGCTGCGTCCTCGGATCGTCTGGGATCGCACGGCCGGGGTCGTCCGAGGGCGAACTGGCGCGAGGCGGCTTGCGGTCACGAACGCGGGCACTATCCCCGACCGCGGGCTCTTCGGCGTGTTCCTCGTCGACGGAGGCGGGCGCGTCGGAGAGCTCGACGAGGAGATGGTGTACGAGGCGCGGGTTGGCCAGACGTTCCTGCTCGGCGCCTCGACGTGGCGGATCGAGGAGATCACGAGAGACCGCGTGCTCGTGTCCCCGGCTCCCGGCGTTCCGGGCGTGGCGCCGTTCTGGAAAGGTGAAGGTGTCGGCAGACCGGCCGAGCTTGGGGAGAAGATCGGCCGCGCGGTGCGCGACCTTGTGGCTCTGAGCCACAAGGAGGCTAGTGCGCGGTTGGAGCAGGAGTACGGCCTCGACGCCCGTGCCGCCAAGAACCTGTTGACCTACCTCCGCGAGCAGGAGGCAGCGACCGGCGTCGTTCCCTCCGACCGATCCATCGTCGTCGAGCGCTTCCGAGACGAGATCGGCGATTGGCGCGTGTGCGTGCTCACGCCGTTCGGCGGCCGTGTCCATGCGCCCTGGGCCATGGCATTGCGCGCGCGGCTACGCGACACCCTGGATGCAGACGTTCAGTCGCTCTGGTCGGACGACGGGATCGCGCTGCACTTCGCGGACGCGGATGTGCCGCCTCCGGTGGCAGACCTGCTCCTCGATCCGAACGAGATCGAAGAGCTCCTGCTCGCCGAGCTCGCGCAGAGCGCGCTCTATGGAGCGCGGTTCCGCGAGAACGCGGCGCGTGCACTGCTCATCCCGCGGCGACGGCCCGGTCAGCGTACGCCGCTCTGGCAGCAGCGCCTGAAGGCGCAGAGCCTGCTCCAGGTCGCGCGGCGCTATCCGCAGTTCCCGATCGTGCTCGAGACGTATCGCGAGTGCCTCCAGGACGTCTTCGACCTCCCGGCGCTCCGCGGGATCCTGACGGGGCTCCAGACGCGGCAGCTCGACCTGGTCGAGGTCGAGACGCCGTCGGCATCCCCGTTCGCGTCGTCGCTTCTCTTCGACTACGTCGCGACATACATGTACGAAGACGACACTCCTCCCGAGGAACGGCGCGCGCAGGCGCTCTCTCTCGATCGCGAGCTCCTGCGCGAGCTGATGGGGATCGAGGAGCTCCGCGACCTGCTCGACGCGGGCGCTATCGAAGACGTCGAGCGTTCGCTTCGACGCACTCCGAGGAACGCGGACGAGCTACACGATCTGCTGCGCCGTGCGGGGCCGCTCTTCCCGGACGAGTACGACGCCGGCTTCGCCGAGACGCTGATCCGGGAGAAGCGAGCCATTCGAGTTCGTCTAGGCGGCAGCGACGTAGTCGTTGCCGCCGAGGACGCGGGTCTTGTCCGCGATGCGTTCGGGGCAATGCCACCCGGTGGCGTTCCCCAGGCATTTCTCGACACGGTAGAGCGGCCGCTGCGCGCGGTGGCGCGTCGTTTCGCAAAGACCCATGGCCCCTTCACCACCGCCGAGCTGGCGGATCGGTTCGGGCTCGAGCGCGCGGTCGTGGATGACGAGCTGGAAGCGCTCCTGCGCGACGACGAGCTGGTTCGGGGTGAACTTCGCCCGGGAGGCTCCGAGCGGGAGTGGTGTGATCCCGACGTGCTCCGGCGCATCAGGCGCGCGACCCTCGCGGTGTTGCGGCGCGAGGTAGAGCCCGCCGAGCAGGCGGCGTTCGGCCGGTTTCTCCCGTCCTGGCACGGGATCGGGCGGCGCCAGACGTTGCGGGAAGCGCTCGTCCCGCTTCAGGGCGTCGCGCTTCCCGTGTCGCTCTGGGAGAGCGACGTCCTTCCGCGCCGCGTGCCCGGCTATCGCGCTCCCGATCTCGATGCGCTCTGTGCATCGGGCGAAGTGGTGTGGGCCGGTGCCGGGCTCGATCGTGTGGCGGTCTACTTTCGCGAGGATGCTCCGCTCATCGGCCAAGCCTCGGGCGAGCCGACGCCGGAGGGCGCGTCACACGTCGCAGTGCGTTCCGCGCTCGTCCAAGGTGCCTTGTTCTGGCCCGATCTCGTGGCAGCATCCGACCTCGACGGTGCGGATGCTCTCTCCGCCCTCTGGGACCTCGTCTGGGCTGGAGAGGTCGCGAACGATTCGTGGGCGCCGCTGCGCGCTTCGCGGCGCTACGACACTCCCAGACCGGACCGACGCGCTCGGAGATTCGCTCGCTCGCGCGCGATCGCCCCGACACCGACCCAGGGAAGGTGGTCACTGGCGGCCGGTCTCTTCGTCCCAAGTGGCTCTGAGCCACAAGGGCCGGACCGTCGCGCACTCGCCGAGCTCTTGCTCGAGCGGCAGGGAATCGTTACGCGCGACGGGGTGCGCGGCGAGGGCATCCGGGGCGGCTATGGCGCGGTCTACTCGGAGCTCCGGGTTCTGGAGACGCTCGGTCTGTGCAGGCGCGGATATTTCGTCGAAGGTCTCGGTGGAGCGCAGTTCGCTTTGCCGGGAGCCGTCGAACGCTTGCGCGAGCTTCGGTCGGCGGAACTGCCGGTTTCGGAGCGAGAGGCACTCGTTCTCGCTGCCGCCGATCCCGCGCAGCCGTACGGCGCCGCGATCCCTTGGCCGCGGCGCACCGGCGCCCGTGCGGCGCGAGTCGCCGGAGCTTGGGTCGTCCTGCTCGGTGGCGAAGCAGTTCTCTTTGTGGAACGTGGCGGGCGCTCGCTCGTTCCGCTTCGCGAGCCCGATCCCGAGTGGCTTCGCCCGGCTCTTGCCGCCCTCGTCGCGCACGTGCGGGGTGGAGGAGCGAAGCGGCTCGCGGTCGAGCGCTTCGACAGCGCGCCGGTCGTCGAGTCCGAGGCCATGGGACTCCTCGTCGAAGCGGGCTTCCTCGCAGGTCCGCGCCGCGCTGTGCTCCGGTCGTAGCATGTCCTGAGTGGCCAATTGCGCATTATGCGTAACTGTGTAACGATGAGTTCGTGGAACACCGCATCAGTGCCACCGAGCTGGCTCGGTCGCTCGGCGACGTGCTCGCGCGCGTGCGCTATCGGGGAGACTCGTTCTTGGTCGAGCGAAACGGTGATCCCGTGGCGCGCGTGTCACCAGTTCCGGAGGGATCGCCGACGGCTCTGCGTGAGGCCTTCGCTGCGTGGAGAGCTGCGGGCGGACCGGATCCAGACTTCGCCGACGCGCTCGAGCGCGTCAATCGCGCAGACAGGCCGCCCGAGGATCCTTGGGCCTCGTAATCGACTCGAGCGCGCTCATCGCATTCGAGCGTGTCGACGCCAGCTGGGATCGAATGTTCGAAGAGCGTGGCGACGAGGTCGTCGCGCTGCCTGCGATCGTTCTGGCGGAGATTCTCGTCGGCGTTCGGCTGGTGGGACCTGGGCGGCTCGCCGAGCGCATGCGTTCGAGCATCGACGCACTCCTCGCGCGTGTTCCGCTCGTTCACTTTGATCGCGACATCGCAGAGCGGTGGGCCGATCTGTTCGCGGAGCTCAGCCGCAGCGGGGAGCTGATACCCGCGAACGACGTCCAGGTCGCGGCCACGGCATTGCACCTCGGCTTCGGCGTACTCGTCGGCGATCGCGACGAGGCGCACTTCCGCCGTGTCGAGGGTCTTCGGGTCGAGGTCGCGGCTCCCTGAGCAGGAGAGGGGCCGCGAGTCGCGTAACGGAAGACGTGCCCGTGCGCGCGCCCCACCTGTACCCGCTGCTTCGCGGATTCGTCCTGGGTTCGTTCGTGGTGCTCGGACGCGAGCTGGAGGAAGGCGGGGATCTCCCATTCGCGTTCGAGGAGCATGTTCAGCGAGGCGGGCCGGCGCTGTACGAGCTGCGCCCGCTCGTCCGCGCGTTCATCGAGGAACGCGAGCCGATCCTGCAAGCT
Source organism: Gaiellaceae bacterium (assembly GCA_050697935.1). Classification (GTDB taxonomy): domain Bacteria; phylum Actinomycetota; class Thermoleophilia; order Gaiellales; family Gaiellaceae; genus GMQP-bins7. The sequence goes on from JBOHAY010000206.1 coordinate 23,364, forward strand.
CGAGAGGACGCTCGGCTTGCTGTCGAGGAGCTTCGGCGTGAACCTGCCGCGTCGATCTTCGCGCAGGCGCATGCGCGCCCTCGCTCGTCCGAGGACGAGGCGCTCTTTCGCACCGTGCTTCTCGGCCTCCTCATCGCGACTGCCGAAGCCTGCGGCGGGTTCGACTGGGACGACGAGTCGTTCGAGCGCGCGTATGCACTGCTCGAATCGTCGCTCTACGGAGAGCACCGCCGGTACGTCGCGATCGCGCCGCTCGCCGGCCTCTCGCTCTCGAAGTCGGCCGAGCTCGCACCGGGTGTCATCGTGCGGCCGTTCGTGTCAGGCGAGCTCTCGACGCACTGGCCCGAGTCGAGAGGCCTCCTTCCCAGGAGCTTCGGGCGTGAGCCGGATCTGAGCTGCGTGCTCGAGTTCCGCCAGGACCTGGACGCCGGGGAAGCGCCGCGCGACGCCGGCGCAGAGATCGCCGACGCTGTCAGCGCGTTGCGCCTGACGACATCCGCCGCGCTCGCAGCGGGCCCCGTCCTCTTCGAGACGCTCGACGGGCGACCGTTCGGCATCCAGCCGGTGCTCCCGATTGCCGCGACCCAGCCGCCTGGCGAACCGTCTCGGCTCGATGCCTTCCGGACACCGATCGCCGTCGAGGTGCTCGCGGCGCTTGGCGACGCCGACGGCGATCCCGAGCTGGCCGAAGCCCTCGACCGCTGGGAGCTCTCGCTCTTCCAGAACGAGCCCTTCCGCGGCGAGCAGCTGCGGGCGGCACTGTCCGCCCTGTTCGGCGAGACCTGGCCGCTGCGCTGCTCCGTTCTCCTCGCGGAGGAAAGCGGTGCGCGCGAGGAGCTCTACGGTCAGCTCGTCGCGTTTGCGAATGGGGAGCAGGGAGGCGCACCGATGCTCGACATCGCTCGTAGAGCGCTCGTCGCCGTGCTGCGCTCCCGCGAACGCGCCGAACTCGTGCACGACCTCGATCGACAGCTGCTCGGGCTACCGCGGCGCGCCTCGTTGCGTGCCGCCGCCGTCTGACACCAACTCGGCTCGAACGCGTTACCCATCCGCGAGCGGGCCAGGGCTACCGTGGCTTCGTGCAAATGGAAGAGTCGCGAGCTGTGCTCGAGCGGCTCGAGCGAATCGAGGCGCTCGATCGGGACGGCGCGGCGTCGGTCGAGATCGTGGCGGAGCTCCGAGCCCTCGTCGAGGAGGCCACCGCCTGGTCACGCGTGGAGGGGGGTGATGCGGGAGAACGCGCCGTCGGCGAACTGCGCTCGGCGTTGGCAGATGACATGATCGCCCTGTGATCTCGCACTGGGACGACGCGCGCAACTGGCGCGGCGAGCGTGGACACATCGCGGGAACGTGGCACAGCCTGACCGGACGTGGTTCGGTTTCGGTCGGGGTCAAGCGAATCCAGGTCGATCCCAGGATGTGGTCGACTCCGCTGCACCTCGAGGGGGCGGAGGAGGAGATCTTCTACGTGCTCGCGGGCTCGGGCGTCTCGGTCCAGTGGGAGGGTGAGGGTGACCCGATCGGGTACGAGGTGCGAGCGGGCGATTGCCTCGTCCACCTCCCGCTCGAGAACGCGCACACGCTCCAGGCAGGCGACGACGGGCTCGACGTGCTCGCTTTCGGCCAGCGCTCCTACGCAGGCGGTGTCACCTGGTTGCCGAGAGCCGGCGTAGCGTGGCTCGGCGAGACCTGGGCGCCGGTGGGTGCCGAGGAGGATCACCCCTGGACGCGGGAGGCCGCAGCCGGTCCTCCCGAGGTGGCCGAGCTCTCACCTCGGCCTGCGAACATCGTCAACGTCAGCGATCTCGAGTCTGTGGAGCGCGACGGCGCGACCGTCGGACGCCGGGTTCGCTACCCCGCACGCTCGGCGGGCTCGGCTCGCACAGGCCTACGACATGCCGAAGTCCTTCCCGGCAAGCTGAACGCCCCGCCGCACTGTCATTCGGCGGAAGAGGAGATCTTCGTCGTGCTCGACGGGGAAGGGCACCTCCTCCTCTGGGACGACGACGGCGTCGCCGAGCATCCGGTGCGTGCCGGCTCGGTTGTCGCACGACCCGCGGGCACGGGGGTCGCGCACGCCTTCCGCGCCGGAAAGGGCGAGTTGACGATCCTCATGTACGGGACGCGCGATCCGAACGACATCTGCTTCTACCCACGCTCCGGCAAGGTGCTCTTCACCGGCCTGGGTCTGATCACGAGTGTCGGTGAGCGGCTCGACTACTGGGACGGCGAGGATTGACGAGCTCGTCGCGCACGACCGGAATCCGCTCGCGCAGAGGCGCAAACGGGAGGAACCGCCCGGTTCCCCCGGATCCCCTCCACAAGTTCGCTTGTCGGACAAGGATCGCCACGCCTTCTCTGGCGACGTTCGTCTTGCAGCCGCAACGTGCGGGGTTTCAGCAACCATCGTGGAGGACGTGAAGGAGTTTCGCTCGGAGGCGGGAAGGTGAAGCGGTCATGGCGCTGTCACGGATCCTCTCGCGGTCCCACTCGCGACCCGAGCCCGTTGTCGACCCACCCGTGGTCGAGGTCGACGAGTCTCCTCGCCTCCGCGCGGTCCCCGCTCCCACGTCCGGGCCCGATCCGCACGGCGAGGAAGGGTTGATGGCGAACGTCATCGTGTTCGCGAACCAGAAGGGCGGCGTCGCGAAGACGACGACGACGTTGAACCTCGGCGTGGCCTTGGGCGAGACGGGGAAGCGCGTTCTCGTCATCGACCTCGATCCGCAGGGCAATCTCACGATGAGCCAGGGGATGAACCCGGACGCGATCGAGCGGTCGATGTTCGACGTGCTCGTCCATCGAGTTCCGATCTCCGACGTGATCCACACCGTCGAGGTCGACATCGCCGTCGCGTCGATCGATCTCGCCGGCGCCGAGCTCGCGCTCTCAGCCCTGATCGGCCGTGAGCGCGCCCTCGAGAAGGCACTCGTCGAGGTGCGGGACCGTTACGACTACATCCTGATCGACACGCCTCCGTCGCTCGGCCTGCTGACGATCAACGCCTTCGTCGCGGCCGACGGAGTCATCGTGCCGGTGCAGTGCGAATACCTCTCGCTGCGCGGTCTCGTCCAGCTCGAGAACACCTTGTCCATGGTGCGCGAGAACCTCAATACACGCGTTCATGTGCAGGGGATCGTTCCGACTATGTACGACGGTCGGACGCTGCACGCGCGCGAGGCGATCGAGATCCTCGAGGAGCACTTTGGCGATCTCGTCTACGAGACGCGCATTCGGAAGACCGTTCGGTACGCGGAGGCCCCGGTGAAGGGGAGCTCCGTGCTTCGCTACGACCCCACCGGGCCGGCAGCGCAGGCGTACCGCGACCTCGCGAAGGAGGTGCTCGATGGCGCGCAAGCGCGCGACGATGCGTGAGGGCCCGCTCGCCGAGCTCTTCCGCAAGACCGAAGCTGCTCAGCGCCAGCAGGACGCAGCTGCCGAGGACGAGCCCGTCGCGGCATCTGCCGAGTCCGTGCCCGACCGCCGAACACAGGCCGCGCTCGAGGAGACGGTGGAGCACGTGCACGACTTCGCCAGGGAGCCGGACGTCGAGTCGCCGATGACAGCGGTGCCGCCGCCGGTGCAGGACGAGGTCAGTTCGGAGGTCGCAGCCTCGCGGGCTGCCGCGCGCTACTTCCAGACGATGCTCGAGCCTGCCCCCCGCCTCCATCGCGTGCCTCCGCCCAAGGGCTCGGCCTACATCGCCGCGATTCGCGTCGTCGGAGTGGGCGGCGCGGGCTTGAACGCGCTCCACCGGATGATGGATGCCGGTATCGCGCAAGTGGACTTCGTCGCAGTGAACACCGATCTCCAGGCGCTCGCAATCTCCGATGCGCCGACCAAGATCTCCATCGGTCAGGGCGTCACGCAGGGTCTCGGGTCGGGATCCGATCCCGCCGTTGGCAGGGAGTCGGCCGAAGAGGCCGTCGACCAGCTGAAAGCCGTGCTACGCGGGTCCGACATGGTCTTTGTGACCGCGGGTGAGGGAGGTGGCACCGGCACCGGCGCCGCGCCGGTCGTTGCTCGCATCGCGCGCGAGCTCGGCGCGCTGACGGTAGGCATCGTCACGACGCCGTTCCGCTTCGAGGGCACGCGGCGGCGAACAGCCGCCGAGCGTGGGGTGGAGGAATTGAGAGCGGCGTGCGACACGGTCATCGTCATTCCGAACGACCGCCTGCTCGAGGTGCTAGACCGTTCGACGTCGATGGTCGACGCCTTCAAGATCGCGGACGACGTCCTGCGACAGGGCGTGCAGGGCATCTGCGACCTCATCACGACGCCCGGGCTCATCAACCTCGACTTCGCCGACGTGCGCACGGTCATGCAGGACGCGGGCTCGGCGCTGATGGGGATCGGCTACTCGACCGGGCCGAACCGCGCCCGCGAGGCCGCGGAGCGTGCCCTCGGCTCGCCGCTCATCGACGCGGAGATCGTCAGCGCGCGCGGCATCCTGCTCTCGATCGCAGGCGGCGACGATCTCTCGCTGGTCGAGGTCAACGACGCGGCAGAGGTGGTCCGCCAGACGGCGACGGACGAGACGAACATCATCTTCGGAGCGACCGTGGATCCGCGGCTCACCGGCCAGGTGTGGGTCACCGTTGTCGCCACGGGGCTCGGAGGATCCCGACGCCGCGCGGCTCGGGCAGGGTTCGAGACGCCCTCGTACTCGGCGCCGGCTCCGGATCACGAGCTGCCCGCGTTCCTCGACTCCCCGTAGGGGCGAGGGCTCGCCTCGCCCTCGTCGCCCTCGCGCTCGAGCAAGCGCAGGATCAGGGCGACGCAAGCGTCTTCCCTACGGCCGACGTACCCTCCCGCAATGCGTGGCGCCATCGCAGCCGGCCACCCGCTGACCGCGGAGGCGGGCGCACGAGTCCTGCGCGACGGCGGCAACGCCGTCGACGCGCTCCTCGCGGCGGCGTTCACCGCGTTCGTGACGGAGGGCCCGCTCACCGGTCCTGCCGGCGGGGGCTTCCTGCTCGTGCACGAGCCCGGTGGCGAGACGACGGTGCTCGACTGCTTCTTCGGTGTGCCGACCAGACGGCTCGGGCAGATGGAGGAAGTCCTGATCGACTTCGGCGACTCCGGGACGCAGGTGTTCCACATCGGGCTCGGGTCGGTCGCGGTCCCCGGGTTGCTCGCGGGGCTCGAAGAGGCGCATCACCGGTTCGCGACGCGTGAGTGGGCCGACCTCGCCACTCCCGCTGTCGACCTGGCGCGCACGGGTTTCGAGCGTGACGAGCCGCGCGCCTTCCTGCATCGGATCCTGGAGGGTGTGCTCCTGCGCGAAGCGGGTGGCCGTAACGTCTACGGCGATCCTGCGCGCGTCGTCACGGCCGACCTCGTACCGACGCTCGAGCGGGTGCGGGATGCAGGCGCAGCGTCGGTCTTCGAGCTCCTCCCCGAGCTCGAGGAGGATCTCCTCTCGTACCGGGTTGCCGCACCCGAGCCGCTCGAGTTCGAGGCCTGCGGCTACCGGATCCAGTCGACGCCGAGACCCTCGCTCGGAGGGGCGGTGGTCGGACGCGTCCTCGAGCTGCTCGACGCGGCGACCGCGCCCACGCTCGTCGACGAGGCGCGAGCAATCGCCGATGCGTACGGCTCGTCTGGACCCGGCCCGTTGACGGGGACGACCCATGTCTCGGTCATCGACGCGGCGGGAACGGCTGCGGCCCTCTCGTCGACGCTCGGCTCCGGATCAGGTGTCTTCCGCTGGGGTACTCAGCTGAACAACATGCTGGGTGAGCTCGACGTCATCGGGCCTGGCGAGCATCTTCCGGGCGAGCGTCTCGCGAGCATGATGACTCCGACGCTCGTGCTCGAATCCGGGCGGCCACGGCTCGTCATCGGCAGCGCCGGGTCGGTGCGACTCGCGGGCGCGATTGCCCAGGTGACGTGGCGCATCCTTCAGGGGACTCACGCCGCGGATGCGATCTGCGCTCCCCGCGTGCACGTGGACGGTAGGACGGTGCACCTCGAAGGTGGGTGGTCCGACGCCGAGGCAGCGGCGTTGCCAGCGGATTGGGATGTGGTGCGCTGGGACGGCATCAATCTCTTCTTCGGCGGAGTGCAGGCAGTCGAGCGAACGGCGGAAGGGATGCTCTTCGCCGCAGGCGACCCGCGACGCGGAGGCGTCGGGCTGGTCGTCGAATGATCCGCGTCCGTCGAGCCGGCCCCGGTGACGCCGCGGCTCTCGTCGCGCTCGCGGAGGACGTGGGCCGTGAAGACGGACGCTGGATCCTCGCAGCCGAGACGTGGCGCTCGGTCAGCGACGAGCGGAGATACCTGCGAACCGTCCAGCGGCACCCGGACGCGGCGGTGTTCGTGGCAGAGGACGACGGCCAGATCGTCGCGCGACTTTCGCTCTCGCGAGATCCTCACCCGTCGAGCCGTCACGTTGCCGACCTCGGGCTCATGGTCGCCGAGCAGCACCGCAGGCGAGGAGTCGCGACGATGCTGCTCGACGAGGCGGTCGCCTGGGCGCGTGCTTTCGGCATTCGCAAGATCGAGCTCCACGTCTTTCCGTGGAACGAGCCTGCCATCGCCCTCTACGAGTCGTTCGGATTCGAGCGCGAGGGATACCGCAAGGAGCACTACGCCCGCGCCGGCGACTACGTCGACGCGATCCTCATGGCGTATGCGATCGAGTAGCGTTCTCTCGCAGCGTTCGACTCGTAGACCTCCTCCTGTGGCGTGTGGATGCCCAATAAATCCGACCCCGGCAACCGTTGCAGGACGGGTCGCTCGAACGCTGGAGGGGAGCGCTAGCGGCGCGTCGCCGGGCGCTCCGCCACGGCGAGATCGAAGAGCACGCGGTACGCGAGTCGATCACGGGCTCCCGGCCTACGCCGGCGAAGGAATGTGACAAGGGTGTCGATCAGCCGCAGCACTTCGACCTCGGGTTGCTAGGAGTCAGTTCCTCGAATCGGGACGACAGGAGTCGGCAGTCGCTGGGACGTCTCGTCCTCAGTGAGCTCGTCATCGGCAACGTCCCGGCTCGGCTCCAGGCTCGACAGCGCGGGCGTCGGCGGAGCGACCTGCTGCGCAGCTGATCCTCGTGTTCTGGGCGCGAGCTCGTCGAGTCGGGCTTCCAACGAGCGGAGCGCGGCCGGCACGAGCGTCGTAGCCTGTGACACTTTCGCGGCGACCGCAGCGCTCTGCGACTCGAGGTTCTCCAGCCGCCGGTCGAGCTCGCCGAGATGCTCGTCGACGGTCGACTTCGGCGACGTCCACGAGAGCGCGGTTGCCAGTGCTTCGAGCTGTGTCTGGAAAGACGCGCGTTCGGTGTCGAACGCGCTCGCGAGTCCGTCGAGGCGTGCGACGATCGCCTCGCGCTCACGCTCGATCGTCTCCACCCGGCCGTCGAAGCCGGCCACACTGCGCTCCAACTCGTCGGCGGAGGCCGCTCCGATCGCGCTCTCCTGCGAGGCTGCGAGCGACTCGAGTCTCGAGCGCACCGCCGCCCGCTCGACCTCGAGGATCGCAGCGAGTCGGGCGACCTTGCTCGAGGTCTCTGCACCCTCGTCTCGAGCAACGTCCGATCGTTCGGCGAGCTCGTCTATGCGGCGCTCCAGCGCGTCGGCCTCCGGTGCGCGGCTGGCCACCGCCTCGATGGACGTCGCGACCGCCCCGACGCGGTCGGCGAGCTCCTCGACGCGAACGCGGTCGGCAGTCCGAATCTGGTCGAGCTCGCTCCACCGGGCCTCGAGCAGCTGCTGCGTCGATTCCGGGTCGGGAACGTCGGCGAGAGCTCGGGTGAGCTCGGCGACGAGCCCGTCGACGCGCATGGCCGCATCGTGAAACCGACGCTCGAGAGTCTCGAGCTCGACATCGCGAGCATCGAGGCGCTCGCTCGCCGAGGCTACCGTCGCGGCGAGGGAGTTCAGGTGGACGCCGCCCTCCTCGACGTGAGCCCGGAGCACCGAGACCTGCTCTTCGCTCGCAGAGACGCGGGCTGCAGTCGAGTCGTGCGACGCCACGATCGAATCGAGCCGCGCTTCGAGCGCACCCACCTTCGCGCCTGTTTCGTCGAGGAGAATCTGGACGGACCGCCGCTGCTCGGAGCTCCGCTCGCGAAGCTCCGACACCGCCTGCCGTAGCTCGGCGACGGGTGTCGGATCGAGCGCATGTCTCACGTCGGCGAGCTCGCCGCTGATTCGCTTCGAGTCGGCCTCGTATGCACGGCGAAGGGCGATGACGTCTCCGTCGCGGCCGGCGAGCCCTGCTGCTGTCGTCGAGACGGTCGAGGACACGGTGTCGATGCGCTGCGCGAGCATCGTGGTCTTCGCCCCGAGCTCGTCCATGCGCCCCTCGAGCCCGCGCGGCAGCTTCTGCTTCGAAAGATCGGCCAGTGTTCGCTTGACCTCGTTGAGCGCTGCCGGATCGAGCCCGCGTCGCACCTCGGCGAGCGCCGAGTCGAGGCGGGCGCTCCCAGCCTCGATCTCCCGCCGGAGCTGGGCTATCTCACCGTCCTTCGCGGCGAGCGCGGCCGACGTGGTCGAGATCGTTCGTGCGACTGTCTCCAGCCGGTCGGCGACGACGTCGACCTTGTTGACGAGACGTTCCTCGAACTTCACATCTCGCTTCGAGAGCGCTTCAGCCGTTCTCCGGAACTCTTTGAGCGACTTCTCGTCGATCGCAGCGGTTGTCGCGCGAAGCTGCGCGTCGATCTCGTCCACGCGCGCGACGAGGGCCTCGACGAGGTCAGGAGCGGGGTGGCTAGGGAGTTCTGGATGCACGCGCGATCCGGAAGCCAGAGGTCCGAACGCCGCAGGAGCGTCCGCACACCGATCGCCACGCCAGGATGCTGCCCCTCGACGCGAGCGGAGTGGTGTCCACGTAGCCGGCGGACATGCTCTTCATCCCTATCGGTGACCGGGACGTCGCACTCGCTCACCCGTCTCAGTGAGTTGCGACCACTAAGCTCCCTTCTGCCAGCCGAGTACCAGCATCCGCTGCTCGAGCGTCTGCGGGCAACCGAGGCCGCGAGCTTCGGCTATGCGCGCGAGAGCGTTGTTGGGCGGCGTTCCGTGGCGCACGAGCCATGATCCGACGACGACGCCGGTACGTCCGCACCCGGCCCAGCAGTGCACGTAGACGAGCCCGCCCGCTCGGAGCTCGGTGTCGATCTCGTCGAGCGTCTCGACGAGACGGTCGCGCGTCGGCACCGAGAAGTCGCGGATAGGCATTCGGTGGTGCCGTGCAGGCGGTTGGACGAGGTAGGCGTACGGGTCGAGCTCGCCGTCGTGCGTGAGATCCAGAAAGAGCGTGACCCCGGCGGCCTCGAGGTTGTGCACCTCGGCGGCAGCATTCTCCGGGCCCCATGCGCACGGGTGGCGACCGGCGATCAGCCGACCCGGTTCGATGACGGTCGGCGGGCGCACGACGTCACAGTCTGCCCGCGCCCAGATGTTCGATGCCGTGAGATCGCGTAACCGGACGCGCGAGATCGTGGCATCGAGCATCCGGGTACCTCGTCCGGGGGGCCGACCTCATTCGGGTCTCGGCGAGTGCCGATAGCGCCAATGTGGCCCGCCTCGAGACACCGACCGACGCGCTGCGCGACCGCGCCCTCGTCCTCGCGGCCGAGCACTCCGTCGATCCCGGTACGTGGTACGTGCGCGTGCTCGAGGAGGGACGCTCTGCCGACGCCGAGCCTGACCTCGGCGCGCTCGTGCGCATCTACTGGGAGCTCCAGCGCGTGACCGGCAGAGCCGATCTACGCGATGAGTGGCGTCGTCTCGCGGACTCGCTCTGGTCCGGGGCGAGCAGCCCGTAACACGTTTCGGGCCGCAAATCAGGCCCGCCGATCGCCGCAGTAGAGTGGCCTTCCCGTGGCCACGCCGTTCGTCCATCTCCATGTCCACTCGGAGTACTCGATCCTCGACGGGGCGTGCAGGATCCCGGCACTCGTGGAGAAGGCGAAGCGGCTCGAGATGCCTGCCGTCGCGCTCACCGACCACGGCTCTCTCGCCGGCGCCGTCGAGCTCCATCGGGAGGCGCGCCGGGCGGGCATCAAGCCGGTCATCGGCTGCGAGGTGTACGTCGCCGACGACCGCCGAACGCAGACGAAGGGCTACGCGCACCTCACGCTCCTCGCCGAGTCGAACGAGGGGTATGCCAACCTCATCAAGCTCTCCTCACTCGCCTATCTCGAGGGCTACTACTACAAGCCTCGGGTCGACTGGGAGCTCCTGCAGGGGCACGCCTCAGGACTGATCGCGCTCTCGGGCTGCCTTTCGGGCCGCGTCTCGCGCGCGCTCGTGGAGGAACGGCCGAAAGACGCACGGGAAGACCTCGATCGACTCGTGCAGATCTTCGGGCGCGAGTCGACCTACGTCGAGCTCCAGAATGCCGGGCTCTCCGAGCAGCAGCAGATCAATCCCGGCCTGATCGCGCTGGCGGAGGAGACGGGCCTGCCGCTGGTGGCCACGGGAGACGTCCACTATCTCGACGCGGACGACGCGTATGCGCACGAGGCGCTCCTCTGCATCCAGTCGGGAGACACGCTCAAGAACCCGGACCACTGGCGCTTCGACACGAACGAGTTCTTCTTCAAGACTCCGGACGAGATGGCCGGGGACTTCCCGGGTCTCGAGCACGCGCTCGCGCGCACGCTCGAGGTGGCCGACCGCTGCTCGGTCGAGATCGAGCTCGGCCGCATCCTCCTTCCGACCTATCCGGTACCGGAGGGGAGAGACGCGTTCGACTACCTGGTCGAGTTGTGCGAGAAGGGGCTCGTCAAGCGGTACGGGAAAGCGACGCCCGAGCTGACCGACCGCCTCCGCTTCGAGCTGAAGACCGTGCGCGAGATGGGGTTCGCCGACTACTTCCTGATCGTGTGGGACTTCATCCACTTCGCCAAGCAGAACGGCGTCAGCGTGGGGCCGGGTCGCGGATCCTCCGCAGGGTCGCTCGCCGCGTACTGCCTCGAGATCACCGATGTCGACCCCATGCGCTACGGGCTCCTCTTCGAGCGGTTCCTGAACC
>JBOHAY010000207.1:0-1966 GCA_050697935.1 Gaiellaceae bacterium
TCGTGCACGAGCACGTCCGCCTCCGTCGCTGCCTCCACGACCGACGCTGCCGGCGCAGTATCGCCCGTCAAGACAAGCTTCCGCCCCGGACGGGTCGGCCCGAGGACTCGATCCGGAGTCACGACGACGCCGTCCGCGAGCGTCACACTCTCTCCCCGTTGCAGGCGGCCGCGATCAGGGCCGTCCGGAACACCGAGCGCGGACGCGGCCTCCACGTCGAAACGACCCGGCCGCTCGTCCTCCACGATCGCGTAGCCGATCGCGGTCACACCGTGCTCGACCATGAAGGTCTCGATGCGATAACCCGGCCGCTCGAGCACGGCACCGGGCTCGAGCTCCGTCGAATCGACGGAGTACGAAAGCCGGCCGAAGATGCGACGTAGCGCGGACAAGAGCTCGTCGAGCCCTCGCGGGCCGTAAATCCGTAGCGGCAGCTCCCGCCCACGCAGCGAGTACGTCTTGAGCATTCCCGGGAGCCCGAGGTAGTGGTCGGCGTGGAAGTGCGTGAGATAGACCTCCTCGAGCTCCACGAGGCCGACATCTGACCTCAGGAGCTGGCGCTGCGTGCCCTCCGCGCAGTCGAACAGGAGCCGGTCGCCGCCTCTGCGCACAAGTGTCGCCGAGAGGGCGCGCTTCGCGGTCGGCATCGAGCCGGACGTCCCGAGGAAGACGACGTCGAGCTCCACGGCGGCGGATTGTAGTCGCGCACTCGACCACGCCCCGATTGCCGTCGTGCGTTCCGCAACGCCCGGGCGAGTCGACGGAAACCGCTATCGAGCTCGACCGTCGCCGAAAGCGAGGTCGGTGTAGACCATCTCGCCCTTGAACTTCCTCACCGCGGGATCCCAGGGAAAGAAGATCGCGTTTCGCCACTCGAGCCGCTCGCCCGTCGGCTCGTGGTCGAGCCACTTGGCCCGGTGGGTCGCGGTGACCCGCGCCTCCTCGCATACTCCCTGCGGCCCGATCACGATGTACTCGAGGTCGAAGTGGATGTCCGGGAACGCGGTCAGGAGCTCGGTATAGAAACGTGCCGCTCCCTCGTGTCCCTCCCAGCGCGCGCCTTCCGAGCCCATCACCTCGTACACGCAGTCCTCCGTGAGTGTCGAGATCAACCCCGGCAGGTCGCGGTTGTCCTCTGCGATCGAGTGCGTCTTCCAGAGCTCGCGGATTTCGGCGTACTCGTCGATGTCGACCGGGCGACGGAGGAGCTCGAGAATGCGATCGGAGGCCATGCGGCGGTTTCTATCAGCCTCGAGTCCACCGCGGAGACCGTGCGTCTACGGCAGCAGCAGGCGCTGTCCGGGCACTATCGTCGTCCCGGCGAGGTCGTTGCGCGTCTGGAGCTTCCAGACTCCCTCGCGAGGATCACCACCGTAGCTCTCCTCCGCGATTGACCACAGCGTCTCTCCGCGTACGACCGTGTGGTGCCTGGGCTGCGGACCCGCCCCGGAATCGCGTGCGAGCACGGCCCAGAGCACGACTGCAACCAGAACCACGATGACGATTCGACCGAACATGTGTTCGCACAATAAGCGAACACCTGTTCGATGTCAAGCTCGGGAATTGCCCCTTCTCTGTAGAAACGCGAGCTTCTCCGTCCGACGGCACCCGTAAGATTTGGCTTACTGAACGGAAAAGCGAACGCGCCGACGGCAGCAACCGACGACGCGTTCTTGCCAACAAGGAGCGACAGATGCCCCCAGTTGACCGCCTCCAGCCTACCCGCGCCAAGTCGTCGGAATCGGGCTACACCCTCATCGAGTTCATGCGGGAGTTTCCCGACGACGCGACCTGTCTTGAGCATCTGTGGCGTACGCGCTACTCGCCCGATGGCGAGACGGCGCACTGCCCGATGTGCGACAGGGATAGGCGATTCTAGAGGTACGCGACGACCACCCGCCGTCAGTCGTGGACCTGCACCGGATGCGGCCACCACGTCCTCCCTACAGCGGGGTCGATCTTCGAG
>JBOHAY010000208.1:0-9985 GCA_050697935.1 Gaiellaceae bacterium
CTTCTCAGATAACTCGACCTCTCGTCGAGGTCCATCTGGGCCCTCTAACTGACGAGAGCAGGATGCTCGTCGAAGAGGTACCGCAGCACCGGCTGCTTGGCTGCGCGCACCTCGTCGAGGCGGCGCACCGGTCGGCCGTGCGGCGCCTCCTTCAACAACTCGGGCGACTCGGATGCCTCGCGGGCGATCGCGTGCATCGCGTCGACGAAGTCGTCCAACCGCTCTTTCGGCTCCGTCTCCGTCGGCTCGATCATGAGCGCCTCGGGAACGACCAGCGGGAAGTAGATCGTCGGCGGATGGATCCCGTAGTCCATGAGCCGCTTCGCGACGTCGAGCGCGGTGATCCCGTGCTCGCGCTTGAGGTTCCGTGCGGAGAGCTCGAACTCGTGCATGCAGTGGCGGTCGTACGGGAGGTCGTAGACGTCCCGGAGCCGTGCGAGAAGGTAGTTCGCATTCAACACGGCGACCTCCGACATCTCCTTGAGACCTGGCCCGTACGCGCGCATGAACGCATACGACCGGACGAAGACCCCGAACGGGCCTGCGAACCCGCGGACACGGCCGATCGATTTCGGCCGGTCGTGGTCGAGCCGGAACGTGTCGCCGTCTCGGGCGACCATAGGCGCGGGAAGGAATGGCTCGATCGTTTCTCGCACCGCGACCGGGCCGCCGCCAGGGCCACCCCCGCCGTGCGGCTGGGAAAACGTCTTGTGCAGGTTGTAGTGGACGATGTCGAAGCCCATGTCACCGGGGCGCGAGAGACCGACCACGGCGTTCAGGTTCGCCCCGTCGTAGTAGAGGAGCGCGCCGGCGCCGTGGAAGATCCGCGCGACGACCTCGATGCCCTCGTCGAAGAGGCCGAGCGTCGAGGGGTTCGTGAGCATGAGCCCGGCCGTCCGCTCGTTGACCTTCCCGCGCAGGTCCTCGAGGTCGAGATTTCCGCGCGCGTCCGTCTCGACACGCTCGAGCTTGTACCCGGCCATCGTCACGCTCGCCGGGTTGGTGCCGTGCGCCGTGTCAGCTGTGATGATCGTGTCGCGCTCCTCGCCGCGATCGGCGAAGTAGGCGCGCATCAGCATGAGTCCGGTGAGCTCGCCCTGCGAGCCGGCAGCAGGCTGCAAGGTGACGGCCGGAAGCCCGGCGATCTCCGCGAGCATCTCCTGGAGCCGCCACATGAGCTCGAGTGCCCCCTGCGTACCCTCGTCCTCCTGGTACGGGTGGAGGTCGCGGAACCCCGCCAACCTTCCGACACGCTCGTTGACGCGCGGGTTGTGCTTCATCGTGCAGCTACCGAGCGGATAGAAGCCCGTGTCGATGCCGAAGGTGCGGTCGGCGAGCGCCGTGATGTGTCGCACGATCTCGGACTCCGACACCTCCGGAAGCCGCGGCGGAAGCGCGCGGCGAAGCTCCTGCGGAAGCTCGGGCTTGGGGAGGCCGTAGTCGGGCACGCGGCCGGCGCGGCGGCCGGCGCGGCTCTTCTCGAAGATGAGCTCCATCAGCACACCTCTCGGAGGACGGCGGCCAGCCGATCGACGTCGGCCGGCGTTCGCTTCTCGGTGAGAGCGACCAGCAGCACGTCGTCCATTCCTGGGTAGTCCCGGCCGAGCGCGTAGCCGGGATGGACGCCCCGGCTGCGGGCGTCGCGGATGACGTCTCTTGCCGGCCGCGGCAGCCGCACGGCAACCTCACTGAACGTCGGTCGCTCGAACGCAACGGGAAGGTGGAGCCGCTCCTTCGCATACTCGGTGAGCGCGACGCACGTCGCGCCCATCTCGCGCAGCCCCTGCGGGCCGAACCACGTCAACGTCACCAACCCGGCGAGCGCGAGCAGCGTCTGGTTCGTGGTGATGTTGGACGTGGCCTTCTCGCGGCGAATGTGCTGCTCTCGGGTCTGGAGGGTGAGAACGAACGCGCGCTCCCCGTCCAGATCGACCGTCTCGCCGACGATGCGACCAGGGATACGTCGGACGAACTCCTGGCGAGCCGCGAAGAACCCGTAGTGGGGACCGCCGTACAGCGGCGGGCATCCGACGCTCTGTCCCTCTCCGATCACCATCGCACACCCGTATTCGCCGGGTGCCTCGAGCAGACCGAGCGACATGAGGTCGACGTGCGCGATCGCGTGGGCTCCGGAATCGGCCGCTGCGGCGGCGAGATCAGGAGCCGGCTCGAGACAGCCGAAGAAGTTCGGCTGCTGGAAGATCACCGCCGCGGCGTCTGACGACACGGCGGCCAACTCGTCAGGATCGATCGTGCCGCCGCGATGAGTGACCTCGACGACCTCGAGACCGAAGCCGTGGGCATACGTCTTGACAACCTGGCGGACCTGAGGGTTCAAGGTCTCCGCGAGGACGACCTTGGTGCGATCGCTCGTGTGTTTCGCGACGAAGCACGCGTCGGCGGCAACGGTGCAGCCGTCGTACCCGGATGCATTCGACACGTCCATGCCGGTCAGCTCACAAATCACCGTCTGGTACTCGAAGATCGCCTGCAGCGTCCCTTGGCTCATCTCCGGCTGATACGGCGTATACGCCGTGAGGAACTCGCCGCGCGAGAGCAGGACGTCGACGACCGCCGGAACGTAGTGGTCGTAGATGCCCGCACCGAGGAACGACAACTCGACTCCCGTATGGGCGTTGCGTTCGGCCAACTCCGTGAGGTGCCGAACGAGCTCCAGCTCTGGGAGCGCAGGCGGCACGTCGAGGTCGCGGCCTAGTCGGACGCCGGGTGGGATCTGCTCGAACAGCTCGTCGACAGAGGAGACGCCGATCGCGGCGAGCATCTCCTCGCGGTCAGCGTCAGTGAGGCTGAGGTAGCTCATGCGCCTGACGAACGTGGGCGCGACGCTTGCGTCGCACTGGGCGAGGCAAGTCTCGCCCCTACGAAGTGAAGCGTCGAGGTCATTGCTCGGCGACGTGCGCGCGGTACGCGTCCGCGTCCATCAGCGACTCGATCTCACCGGGATCGGACACGCGGATACGTATCAGCCAGCCCTCGCCGTACGGGTCGTCGTTGATCGACTCCGGTTCGTCGACCGCCTTCTGGTTCACCTCGAGAACCTCTCCCGAAAGAGGCGCGACGATGTCCGAGACCGCCTTGACCGACTCGACCTCACCGTAGGACTCGTCCTTCGTCACGGTCGAGCCGACCGCGGGAGCCTCGTAGTGCACCAGCTCGCCGAGGGCGTCCTGAGCGAACCACGTGACTCCGAGCGTGGCGTCGCCGCCGTCGATACGCGCCCAGTCGTGCTCGGGGTGGTACTTGAGGTCGTCAGGGTAGCTCTCGGCAGCGGGCACTCTCTCACTCGTCCTTTCGATAGATCGGTTTCCGTACGACACGGGCCTGCTTCGGCTTGCCACGAACGTCGATCGTAAGCTCGTAGCCGGGAGCGGAGCTCTCGGCAGGGACGTATCCCATCCCGATGCCCTGGTCGAGCATCGGCGAGTGCGTGCCCGAAGTGACCTCGCCACCACCCTCGATCGGCATTCCCTGGCGCGGAACTGCTCGTTCCTCCATCACGAACGGGACGAGCTTTCGCACTGGGCCGTCCTCACGAATGCGACGCAACACGTCGGCGCCGATGAACTCCGTGTCGAGAGCACACGCCCAGCCGAGGCCAGCCGAGATCGCATCCGTCTCGGGGCCGATGTCGTTCCCGTGCAGCGGATAGCAGACCTCGAGTCGCAGGGTGTCGCGGGCGCCAAGCCCACAGGGAACAGCGCCCCGGGCGACAACGGCATCCCACAGCGCCGGAGCGTCATCGTCGGCGCAGCACAGCTCGACGCCCTTCTCGCCCGTGTACCCGGTGCGACAGATCATGACCTCGATACCGTCGAGCTCGCCCATCGCGTGCGTGAAAGCGGGAGCCTCCGAG
Organism: Gaiellaceae bacterium; assembly: GCA_050697935.1. Taxonomy (GTDB): domain Bacteria; phylum Actinomycetota; class Thermoleophilia; order Gaiellales; family Gaiellaceae; genus GMQP-bins7. The sequence continues at coordinate 3,875 of JBOHAY010000208.1, forward strand.
AGTCCCAAGCGCTCGAGCGAGCGCGGTCCCTGCACCGCGAGGAGCCCGTAGTCGTCCGACGCGTCCCGAACCTCGGTCCCGCGCGGCTCTCGGTCCTTCAGCCAACCGTAGACGGCCTCACGGTTGGACGCGTTGACGACGAGGACGAACTGGCCGTGGGCGAGGCGGTAGACGATCAGGTCGTCGACGATCCCACCGCGTTCGTTCGTGAGCAGCGTGTACTGAGCCTCGCGGTCCCCGACGCGATCGACGTCGTTGGAGAGCATCCCCTGAAGGAAGCTCTGCGCGGTCGGGCCGTCGATGTGGAGCTCGCCCATGTGGGACACGTCGAAGACGCCGCAGTCACTCCGGACGGCTCGATGCTCGGGGATGACGCCCTCGTACTGCACGGGCATGGCGAAGTCGGCGAAGGGCACCATGCGCGCACCGAGGCCGACATGGCGCGCGTACAGAGGAGTGCGGTGAAGCGTGGCTTCCACCGCACGCGACTCTAACCATTCACAGCGGCCTGGCGGCCGCGGACGCTCACTGCTCCTTCAGGAACGACGGGATGTCGATCTCGACGTCTCGAACGCTTGGGGCATTGAAGATCGGCCGCTCGGACGACGTCTCCGTCGGCGCCTCGACCCGCCGCCTGCGGGGACGGCCGCCGAAACCTGTGGCGATCGCCGTCACCCGCACCTCGTCGCCCATGGCCTCGTCGATCACGGCGCCGAAGATGACGTTTGCGTTCGAGTCGGCCGCGCCCGTCACGACCTGGGCCGCTTCGTCCACTTCCGCGAGACCGAGATCGGGCCCACCCGTGATGTTCAAGAGCACGCCGGTAGCACCGTCGAGAGAGGTCTCGAGCAGTGGAGACGAGATCGCCGCCTTCGCCGCGTCGATCGCGCGATTGTCGCCGCGCGCGACGCCGATGCCCATGAGCGCGGAGCCGGCGTCCCGCATGATCGTGCGCACGTCGGCGAAGTCGAGGTTGATGAGCCCCGGCACGGTGATCAGATCGGTGATGCCCTGCACGCCCTGGCGCAGGATGTCGTCCACCATGCGGAACGCCTCGGTGACGGGGGTCGAACGCTCGACCACCTGGAGCAGGCGGTCGTTCTCGATGACGATGAGCGTATCGACGTTGTCTCGGAGCGTCTGGATTCCCTGCTCGGCTTGATCTGCTCGCAGCCGACCTTCGAATGCGAACGGGCGCGTCACGACCCCGACCGTGAGCGCGCCGAGCTCCTTCCCGATCTCTGCCACGATCGGTGCCCCACCGGTGCCGGTGCCGCCGCCCTCGCCCGCGGTGACGAACACCATGTCCGCACCCTTCAGCGCTTCCTTCAGCTCGTCGCGGCTCTCCTGTGCTGCGGCAATGCCCACACGCGGATCGGCGCCTGCGCCAAGGCCTCGAGTCGCCTTCGAGCCGATGTGGATCTTGACGTCGGCCTCCATCATCAGCAGCGCCTGCGCATCCGTGTTCACGGCGACGAACTCGACGCCTGACACACCGGCCTCGACCATGCGCGTCACCGCGTTCGAACCCCCGCCGCCGATGCCGACGACCTTGATCACGGCGAGGTAGCTACCAAGTTGATTGCTCATGTCTCAACCCACCTCAAGCTGAAGCTCGCATTGAACGTGCGACTGTAGAAGTATCCTTCGCTTTCGAGGGTACGGCTCCTGCGAAAGCTTGTCAATGGGTTGCGGCCGAGAGCAAGCTTCAACCTCAACCTGAGACTTGAACTACGATCCCGCCACAGGTCGCTCGGGAACACTCACGTCGATGTACGTCGCGCCGCGGTCGACGAGCCGGAACACGGCCGACGCGACCGCCACCTTGAGACCGAGGTCTGTCGCTTCCCCGAGTCGGATCTCGGGTCCTCTCCGAAGGACGAGCGTGAGCTCGCCGCCTGCGGCGCGCACGGCTTTGACGCGCCGGGGAAGCTTTTCCTCGGTGGCGGCGGCCAGAGCTCTCGTGGCGGGCGTGTAGCTCGCCGGAAGCGTTCCCCCGACGCTGACTGCGACACCCTTGGTCAGCCAGATCCGTGGGTACGTGCGCTCCGAGCCGGTCTCCACCGCCCGGACGACCTTGCCGGCACCCGTCACGAGCCACGAGGAGTGGCCCCGCCGAGCGACAGCGACAGGACGCTCGGGTGCGATCCTGACCACGAGCGTATGCGGAAACGCGCGATCGACCGATACCCCCGCCACGGAGGGAAGCGCGCGAAGAGTGCCCTCGATGCCCTCGGCGTCGACTGCGACCAGGCTCACTCCGACGATGTTCTTCGTCGCAGCCTCGACCTCGCGTACGACCTCCGGCGGAGCTCCCAGCACCTCGACGCGATCGACGGCGAACACCGACGACGCATACGCGCCCCAGTAGACGCCGAGAGTGCCCAGGACGACGGCGAAGGCGGCCAGAAGCGAGCGGCCGGAAGGAACGAACCGAGCGAGATCCAGGCGATCACCTGCCGCGCCGCGCGGAAACGGGACGACGACGCTTGCCGCACGCGCATGCCGGCGCGATCCGCGCTCGGTTCGTCCCCCGGCCATGCGGCGGGATTCGCCGTGCGGCGCGTGCTTCCTACGTCACCGGCGGAAGCTCGACCGCACCCGCGAAGACGACCTCCCGCTCGAGGTCGACGCCGAACCTCTCGCGCGCACGCCGGCGCGCCTCGACCATCAACGCGACGCAGTCGGCGCTCGTCGCATCGCCCGCGTTCTCGATGAAGTTCGCGTGCTTCGGTGAGATCACAGCGCCGCCGATACGATGTCCCTTGAGGCCGCACAGCTGGAGCGTCTCCCCCGCGCCGATCTCACCGGGTGGGTTCTTGAAGACGCTTCCGAACGTGCGCCTGTTGGTCGGTTGCGTCGCCTTCCGTCGAGCCACCAGCTCGGTGACTGTCTCCTTGATCTCCGCGGGAGGACGTGGCTCGAGCCGATACTCGACCCGGGCGACGACCTGCCCGGAACGAAGAGACGAGTGCCTGTACTCGAGGCCGAGCTCATCCGGAGAGAGCCAGGCCTCGCCGTCGGCAGTGACGACGAGTGCACGGACGAGAACGTCCGACCAGTCGCGGCCATAAGCACCGGCGTTCATCCGCACGCCGCCGCCGGCCGTTCCCGGAATCGCACAGGCGAACTCGAAGCCCCCGAGACCCGCTGCCCGGGCTCGGTGGAGGCAGACCGCGTTCGTCGCGCCACCGCCCGCGAGGAGCTGCCGTTCTGTCGCAACGACCTCGGAGAGCTCCCCCTCGAGTCGCAGCACGAGCGCATCGACTCCCTCATCCGCCGCGAGCATGTTCGATCCGAGCCCGACGACGAGAGTCTCGAGACCCTCACTCTGCGCGATGCGCAGCGCGTCCCCGAGCTCGGAAAGCGTCCTCGGCCGCGCCAGTGCTCGGGCAGGCCCACCGGTCCCGATCGTCGTGAGGCGCGCGAGCGGGACCGCGCGTTCGATTGCCGTCACGGCTCGGGCAGTCCTCGAACGATCGCACGCGCAATGCGCCACGGCTCTCCGACTCCAAGCGTCACGACGACATCGCCCGGTTTCGCCCAGGCAACGGCGAGGACGCCCGCGTCGTCTTGCATCGGCGCCCAACCCCGGCGAACGTGCGGCGCCACGTTGTCCAGAACGAGCTTCCCCGTGACGCCCGGGATCGGCGGGTCGCGCCCGTCGATCACATCGGTGACGACGACAGCGTTCGCGAGTGAGAGTGCCGCACCGAGCTCGCGCGAGAGCTGGCGCGTCCGTTCGTAGACGTGAGGCTGATAGACGGCGATGAGGCGCCTCGGGGTCTCGTCGCGGGCAGTCCGAAGCGTCGCAGCGATCTCGGTGGGATTGTGCGCGTAGTCGTCGATCACGCGAACGCCGCCGCGCTCGCCGACGAGCTCGAACCTCCGCTCCACCCCCGCGAAAACGGGGATCGCGCCCTCGGCGTCGGCACGCGGGACACCTGCGAGCTCGAGGACAGCGAGTGCCGTGGCGGCGTTCCTGCGGTTGTGCTCACCCGGCATTGCAAGCTCGAGCTCGACGGGGTCGAGATCCCAGCCGCGCACGACGTCCGAAGCCGTCGCCAGCCATGCGTCGAAGAACGCCGTCAAATCGGCCTCCGATGCGTACGTGGCGTGGTGGTCGAGCTCGATGTTCGTCACGGCAGCGATCTTCGGGCGGAGAAGCGCGATCGAGCGGTCGGACTCGTCGCCTTCGACGACGAGCCACCCGGCGCCGACGCCCGCATTCCCGCCGAGCTGCGGAACGACCCCACCAAGGATCCACGACGGATCTTTCCCGAGCTCCCGCAGGACGAACGCGATCATCGCCGCGGTTGTCGTCTTGCCGTGCGCGCCGCCGACCACGATCGACGGCCGGAGCGCAACGAGCTCGGAGAGAAACTCCGCGCGCGAGCGGCCGTCGATACGGGCGGTGTGCGCCGCCGACACCACGACCTCGTAGCCGGCAGGAGGCGTGGGCTCGCCACCGAGATCGACCTCGACGTCGTTCAACGCCCCGAGGAAGATCGTGTCCTTCGCCTCCCAGCCTCGCACCTCGGCGCCCCACGCGCGGGCGAAGTTGGCGTACGCGGACAGCCCGGCGCCGCCGATCCCGACGAAGTAGAACCGTCGGCTCGTCAGAGGCGTCGCGTCCTGGCTCAACGCGCTCTCCCCCTCCCAAGTAGCAGTCTGTTACTCGGCACGACTACCGCCTCGTTCGCGAGCGAGGCGGACGAGCTCGCCGGCAATCGCATCGGCCGCGTGGGGCCGCGCAAGCGCTCGCATCGCCTCGCTCATGCGACGGAGGCGCTCGGCGTCGCCGAGCAGCTCGGTGACGAGCCGAGGAGCGCGCGCCAAGTCGTCCTGATCGAGCATGACCGCACCGCCGCCGCGCTCGAAATGACGCGCGTTGAGCCTCTGGTGATCCGAGGTCGCGTACGGGTAGGGGACGAGGATCGCCGGCGTCCCCGCAGCAGCCAGCTCCCACACCGTGCCTCCCGCCCGCGAGATTGCGAGATCGGCGACCGCAAGCGCCTCGCCGAAGTGGTCCGTCGTCGGGAGCAGGACGTAGTCCCGGCGCTTCACCTTCGCGCGCAGAGCCTCGTAGTCCCTCTCGCCGGACACGTGTAGCACCGCGGGCCCGCGTTCAGCGAACGCCTCGACCGCGAACTCGTTCAGCGCCTGCGCTCCCGCGAGCCCCCCGAACACCGCGAGGACCGGACCGTCGGCAGGGAGGTCGAACCGGGCACGAGCGGCCGAGCGGTCCGCGTCGAGATGAGCCGAAGGAATCGGTCTCCCGGTGACGACGTACTTCACTCCGTCGCGTCTTGGGATCGAGTACGAGAGGAACACTCTGCGTGCGAACGGTGCCGCCAGCCGATTGGCGAGGCCGAGATGCGCGTCCGCCTCGGTGAGCGCGGTCGGGATCCGACGCACGCGCGCAGCGAGCACCATGGGCCCCGCGACGTAGCCTCCAGCGCCGAGAACGACATCGGGGCGACGCCGCGCAAGGATCCGGTTACAGGCGAATGGGGCGCGCACGGCGCGTACGAGCGCACGAACGAGGTCGAGATCGATTCTCCGCGGGAAGCCGGAGACGGGAAACGTGTCGAGCTCGAAGCCGGCCTCAGGAACCAGAAGCGACTCGACGCGGCCGCGCGACCCGGCGAACGTCACCGCCACTCCGCGTGCGCTTAACGCCTCGGCGACCGCGAGCGCGGGCCGAACGTGACCTGCTGTTCCGCCCGCTGCGATCAGGCACACGAGCTTGGACGACCGTTCCATTGACGGCGATGTTAAGGAGAATCCCCACTCCTGCGAGGAGGACTACGAGACTCGACCCGCCATACGAGACAAAGGGAAGCGGAATGCCGGTAAGAGGCGCGATCCCGAGAACGGCAGCGAGGTTGATCGCGGCCTGCCCACAGATGAGCGCCGTGAGACCGGCTGCGAGCAGCTTCCCGAACGGGTCGCGACAGCGAAGTGCGATACGGAATCCGGCTACGGCGAACACGGCGAAAGCGCCGATGACGAGCATCGAGCCGAAGAGGCCGAGCTCCTCGCCGACGACGGCAAAGATCATGTCCGTATGCGCTTCGGGTAGGTACGAGATCTTGCCGACCCCCTCGC
>JBOHAY010000209.1:0-3160 GCA_050697935.1 Gaiellaceae bacterium
GTGTTCGCGCACCTCGACGCGGAGCAGCCCGCGCCGAGCGCACAGCGGCCCGAGTTGCCGACGGCGCTCGACGCCGTGATCGGCAGGGCCCTGGCGAAGGACCCGGCCGAGCGCTACCCGAGCTGTCGCGAGTTCGCCCGGGCGGCGCTCGCGGTCGCGGTCGACGAGGCCAGCCGCACGCTCGTCGATGTCGCCTCCCGTGCCGCCGCCGGCAGGAGCGACCTGAGCGAGGTCGTGGCCGAGCTGACCGGCAAGGTGATCGACCTCCAGCTGGCACGAGAGCAGGCGCGGGCTCTCTGAGCTGATGTCACGGGTGGGGCTGCGCTACGGCGCGGCTCCGCCCGGCCGGCGCTCGAGCGAACGCGCTCTGCGCCGGTCAGCGCGGGTACTGTCCAGACTCCATCCCGGTGTCTCGAGGAGGAGATCATGAGCGTCCACCGTGAGGGTGGCTGCTCCTGCGGAGCGGTTCGCTACCGGCTTACGTCTGATCCGCTCTTCACCCACTGCTGTCACTGCCTCAACTGCCAGCGACAGACTGGAAGCGCGTTTGTCATCAACCTGCTGATCGAGACCGACCGTGTGGAGCTGATCGCGGGCGACCCCCGGCCTGTCGACGTGCCTCGCGACGACGGCAGCACACAGCGAATCTTCCGCTGCCCGACATGCCAGGTGGCAGTCTTCAGCCAGTACGGACGCCCCCAGGTGCGGTTTGTCCGCGGCGGTACGCTCGACGAACCATCGGGAGTCACGCCCGACGTTCATATCTTCACCAGATCCAAGCTGCCGTGGATCACGCTCCCGGGCTCGGCGCCAGCGTTCGAGGTCTACTACGACACGAAAGCGCTGTGGCCGGCCGCCAGTCTCGAGCGGCTCGAGGCGATCATGGCGCCGGCCGACTCCGACGCTTGAGGCCGACCAAACGGCCGCATGCAGCGGCTACGGGACGGCCGAGCACACGTGTGCGAAGCGCCTCGCCTCCCGTCGCGTGCGGCCCGCGGCCGCGGCGACGAGCCGGAAGTCGCTCAGCCGGGATCAACCCGGCGGCCATACCGTCACCCTCTCAGCACCCAGCTGGCACCACGTCCGAGGGCATACTGATTCCTGGGGGCGAAACCCGTAGGTCAGGGATTGCGGCAAACCCGCACGCATGTCGGCCCACGCCCCGATGTGAACGGTCGGGCGGGCGGTGACTCTTGGCTCATGACAGCGATGCTGGAACGCGGCCAGTCGAGCCGCTCACTGGCGGAAGTCACGCCGGGACGTCATCCGTCTGCTTCGTTCAGCGCAACCCTTCGCGTGCACCTGAGGAACCGGCCAGGGTCGTTCGCTACTCTCGCAACTGCGATCGCCAGGGCGGGAGGCCTCCTCGGCGCGATCGACCTCGTTCGCGTGGGCCGGGACGAGAAGGTACGCGACGTGACGGTGCTCGCCGGCGACGCGGCACATCTCGACCGGATCATCGCCGCGGTGTCAGCGGTGGAAGGGCTCGAGGTCGAGCACGTCTCCGACCGAACCTTCCTCCTTCACCTCGGCGGCAAGCTCGAGGTCACGCCGCGTACGCCACTCAAGACTCGCGACGACCTCTCGATGGCGTACACGCCCGGCGTCGCCCGCGTCTCGAGCGCGATCGCCGCGGATCCAGCGAAGGTCTGGGCCCTGACGATCAAGCAGAACACGGTTGCGATCGTCTCCGACGGTACCGCGGTGCTCGGGCTCGGCGACATCGGGCCGGAGGCGGCTCTGCCCGTCATGGAGGGCAAGGCTGTGCTCTTCAAGGAGTTCGGTGGCGTCGACGCCTTTCCAATCTGCCTCGCGACCAAGGATGTCGACGAGATCGTGCGCACGGTCGTCGCGCTCTCCCCGGTCTTCGGTGGGATCAACCTCGAGGACATCTCCGCGCCGCGCTGCTTCGAGGTCGAGCGCGTGCTGCGAGAGGCGCTGGACATCCCCGTTTTCCACGACGACCAGCACGGGACCGCGATCGTCGTCCTGGCCGCTCTGCTGAATGCGCTCGAGGTCGTGGGCAAGCGACTCGAGGACGTCCGGATCGTCGTCACCGGAGTTGGCGCTGCGGGCGCGGCGACGACACGGATGCTGCTCGCTGCCGGCGCACGCGACATCGTCGGCTGCGACCGCCAAGGGACGCTCTACCGCGGGCGTCCAGGGATATCGCCGGAGAAGGCCGCGTATGCGGAGCTCACGAATCCACGCGAGCTGCGCTGCTCGGCCGACCACGCGCTCGATGGTGCCGACGTGTACATCGGGCTGTCCGGTCCTGGCGCTGTGAGTTGCGACGCCATCCGCCGGATGGCCGACCGCGCAATCGTCTTCGCCATGGCCAACCCCACTCCTGAGGTCCTGCCCGAAGAAGTCGAGAACGACGTCGAGGTCATCGCGACTGGCCGGTCCGACTATCCGAACCAGATCAACAACGTGCTCGCGTTCCCGGGAGTGTTTCGCGGAGCGCTCGACACACGCGCGCGTGAGATCACGCCCGCGATGGAGTTCGCCGCCGCGCAGGCGCTCGCGGCCGTCGTGAAGTCCGACGAGCTCGCGGCCGACTACATCATCCCGAGCGTCTTCAACCGCGACGTCGCTCCTGCCGTTGCCGCCGCGGTTGCCGCAGCAGCCGAGGAGGCAGGGGTTGCACGGAAGATGCGCCGCCAGCGCCAGAGCGACCCAGCCGAGCTGCCGCACACCTGAGGCGTCCTCGTGCTCGTGACGCCGTCACCGCATCGAGCTGCCGGGCGGGAGGAGCTCGTCGCCATTGTCGGGTGGCCGCAGGAGACCAACGATCTGATCGTCGAGGCGTGGCGGGAGCTGGGGATCCCCGCGGGGATGCTGTCGCCCACGGACGCCCAATTGCTCCTCGGGCTCCAAGATCTCGCGATCGGGCGGTTCGACGTCCGCGAGACACTCGACGGCGTGCAGCCGGGGCTCGAGGTCCTGACCCAGCTCGAAGGCGAAGGCGTCCGCGTGCTCAACACGACCGACGCACTCCTGAATGCGCACGACAAGCTCCGCACGGCCCGCCTGCTCGTCGGAGCTGGCCTGCCGCATCCGAAGACTGCTCACGTCACCGCGCCGGACGAGGTGGCCGAGATCGAGCCGCCCGTCGTGGTCAAGCCCCGCTTCGGAAGTTGGGGCACCGACGTCTTCC
>JBOHAY010000210.1:0-10016 GCA_050697935.1 Gaiellaceae bacterium
GCCTGACCCCTCCGCCCGCGCCGACCTCACACCCTGCTACGGTTGGATCCCGTGGCCAAGTACGTATTCGTCACGGGAGGCGTGGTCTCCGCGCTCGGCAAGGGAATCGTTGCGGCCTCGCTCGGACGCCTGCTGAAGTCCCGAGGCCTCTCCGTCAGCGCGCAGAAGTTCGATCCGTACCTGAACGTCGACCCGGGAACGATGAGCCCGTTCCAGCACGGCGAGGTCTTCGTCACCGAAGACGGCGCCGAGACCGATCTCGACATCGGGCACTACGAGCGCTTCATCGACGAGAACCTCTCACGCAACGCGAGCCATACGGCCGGAGCGATCTGGGATGCCGTCTTGCGCAAGGAGCGCAAGGGCGAGTTCCTCGGCGCGACGGTACAGGTCATCCCGCACATCACGAACGAGATCAAAGCGCGCATTCGGCGCGCGGAGAAGGTGTCGCCCGCAGACGTCGTCATCTCCGAGATCGGAGGAACGGTCGGTGACATCGAGTCGCTCCCGTTCCTCGAGGCGATCCGTCAGTTCCGGCGTGAGGTCGGACCGGAGAACGTGCTCTACCTGCACGTCACGCTCGTGCCCTTCCTCGACGCCGCCGGCGAGCTGAAGACGAAGCCGACGCAGCACTCGGTCAACGAGCTCCGCCGCATCGGAATCCATCCCGACATCGTCGTCTGCCGCTCGACAGAGCCGCTGTCGGACGACATCAGGGAGAAAATCGCGCTCTTCGCCGACGTCGACCGCCGCGCGGTCATCGGTTCGCCGGACGTGCCCGACGTCTACGTGATTCCGCAAGTTCTGCAAGCGGAGCAGCTCGACACGCTCGTCTGTGAGAAGCTCGGACTCGAGACTCCGCCGGCCGAGCTCGGCGAGTGGAGCGAGCTCGTCGAGCGCAGCCGCGAGCTTCGCGAAGACGTCGAGATCGCGCTCGTCGGCAAGTACGTGAAGCTGCACGACGCGTACCTCTCCGTCCACGAGGCGCTCAAGCACGCGGGTGTGCACAGCGGCTGTCGCGTGCGCGTTCGCTGGGTGGATGCCGAGCACATGTCGTACGAGGAGGCCGTGTCCGAGCTGGAGCAGGCCGACGGCGTACTCGTCCCCGGCGGCTTCGGGTCCCGCGGATGGGAGGGGAAGATCCTCGCTTGTCGCGTCGCGCGCGAGCGTGAGATCCCGTACCTGGGCATCTGTCTCGGGATGCACGTCGCCGTCTCCGACTTCGCTCGGCACGTGGCCGGGATGGAAGGAGCCAACTCCACGGAGATGGATCCCGAGACGCCCTTCCCCGTGATCGACCTGCTTCCGGAGCAGAAGGAGATCGAGGATCTCGGCGGGACGATGCGCCTCGGAGCGCAGGCGGTCGAGCTGGAGGAGGGAACGCGCGCGCGAGAGATGTACGGTGAGATCGTCGTCCACGAGCGACACCGCCACCGCTATGAGGTCAACAACGAGCTGCGGCCGGGGTTGATCGAGGCCGGCCTCGTCGTCTCGGGGACGTTCCAGGACGGCCGTCTCGTAGAGATCGTCGAGCTCCCAGAGCACCCGTGGTTCGTGGCGAGCCAGTTCCACCCGGAGTTCAAGTCGCGCCCGACGCGGCCCGCGCCGCTCTTCCGCGGATTCGTGGGTGCCGCGCTCGACCGCGCACGTTCGCGAAGCGCGCTGAAGGCTCACGCTGCCGGATAGTCTCCGGCCGCCGGTGACACCTTCCACACTGGACCTCTTTCTCGAGCTCTGCGCGATCCCGAGCCCGTCGGGGAAGGAACGGGCCGTCGCCGACCGCATCGGCGCGTACTTGACCGACCTCGGGCTCGAGTGGGACGAGGACGACACCGCTGCCCAGCTCGGCGGAACGGCTGGAACAATCCTTAGCCGTTTGCGGGCGACAGCGAACGGCACGCCGATCTTTCTCTGCGCGCACACGGACACCGTTCCTCCCGAAGCGGCAATCGAGCCCGTCGTCGAGGAGGGGGTCGTGCGCAACGCAGCCGGGACGATCCTCGGCTCGGACAACAAGGCCGCGGTCGTCGTGATGCTAGAAGCCGTGCGTCGCATCGTCGAGGAAGGCCGAGCGCACTCCGGAATCGAGCTCCTGTTCACGCCGCAGGAGGAGGTCTCGTTGCGCGGTGCCGACGCGTTCGACCACAGCCGGCTGGTCGCGACGATCGGCTACGTGTACGACCAGGGCGCACCGATCGGCGAGATCGTGCTCGGCTCGCCGCACGCCCGCCTGCTCGACTTCCGCTTTCACGGCCGGGCGGCACACGCGGGTATGTGGCCCGAGGAGGGGCGCTCGGCGATCGCGGCGGCCTCGCGTGCTATCGCCGACTTCCGCCTCGGACGCGTTGACGATGAAACGAGTGCAAATGTCGGCGTCATTGCCGGCGGGACGGCCCGCAACGTCGTCCCCGAGTGGTGCTCCTTTACCGCGGAGGTGCGATCACATGACGAGCGCAAGGCGATCGACCTCGTGCGCGAGATGCTCGAGACGGCCGCGTTCGCCGCGAGTCTGGCCGAGTGTGAGGTCGAGAGCGAGGTACGGCCGAGTTTCCCGGGCTATCGCTTCCGTGAGACCGATGGCCCCGTAGTGCTCGCCGCCCAGGCGCTGCGAGCATCCGGCTTCGAGCCGACCTACGCGCTGAGCGGAGGCAGCGCCGACGCGAATGTGTTCAACGCGCGCGGGCTCTCCTGCGTCAATCTCGCGAACGGGATGATGGACATTCACACGCCCGACGAGCACATCGCCGTAGCGGATCTCGACGGGATGGTCGAAGTGACACTGGCGCTCGTCGAAGCTGCTCGCGACTCGTAGGCGCCGAGGCACGCCTCGCGCGAGCCGGGCATGCCCGGCTCCTACGCCTCGTCCTATGACGGAAGCGAGACCGAACCGTCCTCGGCGAGGGTCCAGAACGGGTTGTGCGCGACCTCCCACGCATGCCCGTCCGGGTCGGTGAAGACGCCCGAGTAGCCACCCCAGAACGTCTCTGCGCCAGGGCGCGCGATGGTCGCTCCCGCTGCCTCCGCCTCGGCGAGCACCGCGTCGACCTCGGCCGGCGAGCGTACGTTGTGTGCGAGCGTGACGCCTCCCCAACCGCCACTGTCCTCGACGACGCTGTCGGTCGCGAGCTGGGCACGGCTCCAAAGCGCGACGATCATTCCGCCCGCCTGGAAGAAGACGACGTCGGAGCCCGGTTCCGCAGAGGTCGTCCAGCCGAGAGCCTCGTAGAACCCGCGCGCTCGCGCGACATCTTGGACACCGAGCGTGATCAGGCTGACTCGCTGCTCCACCTCAGCTGACTTCGACTGCGAGCTCGTACGCCGAGATCTCGTACGAATCGAGGACGTCCGACATCGCGCTCATGCTCTCCCGGAACGCCTCCGACGCGCGGACGCTCTCGAATTGCGCTCGGCTGCGCCAGGGGCCAACCATGGAAATGAAGCGCCCAGGCTTGTCGACGTCACGCAGCAGTCGAAACGCGACGCCCGGATGTTCGAGCGACGTGCGGTCGACGGTGGCTTGCCACCCTCGCGCGAACTCGTCCTCGCGTCCGGCCTTCACATTCCAGACACCCGACGTGTACACGTCTCCTCCTTTCGGGGATGCGTGGTATTCATAACACCCCTGGAAACCCGATAGATTGCGGCCCCGTGCGTATCGGAGTCGCCAGGGAGATCAAGTCGCAGGAATACCGGGTAGCTCTGACCCCGGCGGGAGCGCGCGAGCTCGTTCAGCGTGGGCACGAGGTGCTGATCGAGGCTGAGGCCGGAGCCGGCAGCGCGTTCGCCGACGCAGCGTACGAGCGTGCGGGTGCGACGATCGTCTCCGTCGAGGACGTGTGGGGTACCTCCGATTTGCTGCTCAAGGTCAAGGAGCCGATCCCGTCCGAGTATCCGCGGCTTCGCGAAGGCCTGACGCTCTTCACGTACCTCCACATCGCCGCCGACGAGCCCCTGACTCGCGCGCTGGTTGACTCGGGGATCACGGCGATCGCATACGAGACAGTCGAGACCGACTCAGGTGCGCTTCCCTTGCTCGCGCCGATGAGCGAGATCGCCGGGCGCCTCGCACCGCAGGCAGGTGCGGACCACCTCGAGAAGCCGAAGGGCGGCCGCGGGATCCTCCTCGGCGGCGTGGCAGGGGTCGCGCCCGCGCGGGTGCTCGTGATCGGTGGGGGAATGGTTGGCTACAACGCGGCGGTGATCGCGCTCGGGATGGGCGCGCAGGTGACCATCCTCGAACGGTCGGTCGAGCGGATGCGTCTTCTGGAGCAGATCCTGAGCGGCCGCGTGCAGCTCCTCATGTCCTCGAGCCTCCAGATCGAGGACTCGATCAAGGACGCCGATCTCACGATCGGCGCCGTGCTCATCCCCGGCGCGCGGGCGCCGAAGCTGATCACCCGCGAGCTGCTCGGCACGATGAAGGAGAGCTCCGTCTTCGTCGACGTCGCGATCGACCAGGGCGGGAGTGCCGAGACGTCGACGGCGACGACGCACGACGATCCCGTGTACACGGTCGAGGGCGTGATCCACTACTGCGTCGCGAACATGCCCGGCGCCGTGCCGATCACCTCGACCCGCGCGCTGACGAATGTCACGCTGGCCTATGTCGAGCAGCTCGCAGAGCTCGGGCCGATCGGTGCGATTGCTGCGAATCCGGAGCTTGCTCGTGGCGTCAACGTCATGGGCGGCAAGCTGACCTACGAGGCTGTGGCCGAGGCGCATGGCCTCGAGTACACGCCGCTCGATAGCGCACTCGCGGCCGGCGTCGCCTGAGCCGGCCTACGCGATCCCGCGCTTCGCGCGGCGGAAGAGCCGTCCGGCGCCTTCGGTGCCGCTGCCCGACGAGGGAGTGTCCGGCTTGTCCGGCTTCTTGGGATTCCGCTCGGTCGGGAAGATCTTCACGACCGCGAAAGTCACGGCCGACGAGATGCCGAGAATGCCGACGATGTAGACCACGAGCAGAAGTAGACCGAGGGCGTCGTCCAAAGCCGCCGTAGAATAGCTACGTGCCGCGGGCGTGCGTGATCGTGCTCGACGCCGTCGGCGCTGGCGAGTTGCCCGACGCAGCGGAGTACGGGGACGAAGGCTCCAACACGCTTGGCAACGTCGCCCGCGCCGTCGGAGGCCTCGACCTGCCCAATCTCGAAGCACTCGGCCTCGGGAACGTCATACCGCTCGAAGGCTGCCCGCCCCAGCCCGGTGCGCCGGCCGTCGCCGGGCGCCTGCTCGAGCGCTCGAAGGGGAAAGACACGACCACGGGCCACTGGGAGCACATGGGCATCGTCACTGCCGCGGCGTTCCCCACGTACCCGCACGGGTTCCCCGACGATGTCATCGACCCGTTCATGAACCAGACGGGCCGGGGAGTGCTCGGAAACGTGGCCGCGTCGGGAACGGAGATCATCCAGGAGCTCGGTGAGGAGCATCAGGCGACCGGCAAGTGGATCGTGTACACGTCGGCCGACTCCGTCTTCCAGATCGCTGCTCACGAAGAGACGATCCCGCTCGAGGAGCTGTACGACGGTTGTCGCGTCGCGCGCGAGATCCTCACCGGTCGACATGCGGTCGGGCGCGTTATTGCCCGCCCGTTCACCGGCGAGCCGGGAGAGTACGAGCGGACGCCGAACCGCCACGACTTCTCACTCGAGCCCAGGCGACCGAACTATCTCTCGCTGCTTCGAGAGGCGGGAAACACTGTCTACGGAGTGGGCAAGATCAGCGACATCTTCGCCGGCTGCGACGTGGACGAGTCATTCCCCACGAAGTCGAACGTCGACGGCATCAACCGGACGATCGAGCTCCTCGAGACCATCGACGGAGGGCTCGTGTTCGTAAACCTCGTGGAGACGGACATGCTCTGGGGCCACCGCAACGACCCCGTGAACTTCCACCGCTGCCTTCAGGACTTCGACCGGCGCCTCTCCGACATCCTCGAGACGCTGCATTCGGGCGACCTGCTGATCCTCTCGTCCGACCACGGCTGTGACCCGACGACGCCGTCGACCGACCACTCGCGCGAGCACGCGCTGCTGCTCGCTTACGCGGCTGGGCGCAACGCGGCGGGACGGATCCACGAGGATGGCGAGTTTGCAGACGTGGGCGCGACGGTGAATGCGTGGCTCGGCGGGAAGTCGGTCGGGAAGCGGCTTCCCGGCCGCCAGATCGAGCTCTAGTCAGACGGCGGTGTGCGCGGAGTGCCCCGGTCGCGGCACATCTCGGTACGTCGGGAGACCACGCCGAATAGTTCGACGGAGGGCCGCCTTCGATGAGGATGACGTACGGCTCGGCCTGTTCTACGAATGTGCTCATCGTTTCGATCCTGCCTGCTGACGGATGCTTGCCGTCGTCTTCGGATGCGTTTCGATCAGTCCGATGATCTGCCGGACCTCCATCGTGCATGATCGTGGCGATGGCGTTCACCGACGACAAGATGGCCGCAGGTGACATGTGAGCCGCACCACGGAGCTCATCGAGCGGAAGCGGAACGGCGAGGAGCTCCCTGACGAGGAGATCGCGGAGCTCATCCTCGGCTACACGCGCGGCGACGTGCCCGATTACCAGATGGCCGCATGGTGCATGGCCGTCTACTTCAAGGGTCTCACCGGCCGGGAGACGCACGCGTTGACCGAAGCGATGATCCGCTCCGGGGAGACGCTCGATCTGGGCGCGGCGCTTGGCCGGCGCGTCGTCGACAAGCACTCGACAGGTGGAGTGGGGGACAAGACATCCCTCGCGGTCGGACCGATCGTCGCAGCGTGTGGGGTCCCGTTCGGGAAGATGTCAGGGCGCGGGCTTGGCCACACCGGCGGGACGCTCGACAAGCTCGAGTCGATCCCCGGATACCGCGTCGAGCTCTCGATCGACGAGTTCGTCTCGCAGGTGCGCGACGTCGGTCTCGCGATCATCGGACAGACCATCGACCTCGTCCCGGCGGACAAGAAGCTCTACGCACTCAGGGACGTCACCGCGACGATCGACATCGTGCCGCTCATCGCGTCCTCGATCATGTCCAAGAAGCTCGCCGGGGGCGGGAGTGCCATCGTGCTGGACGTGAAGGTGGGGGACGGCGCCTTCATGAAGACCCTCGAGGACGCGCGCATCCTCGCCGAGCAGATGGTCGATCTCGGCAAGCGCGCCAGTCGGGAGGTCGTGTGCTTGCTGACCGACATGGATCAGCCACTTGGCCGTGCTGTCGGCAATGCTCTGGAGGTGCGGGAGGTGATAGCGACACTCAAGGGCCACGGCCCCGAGGACTTCACCGAGCTCGTTCTCGACGCGTCTGCACGCCTCCTCGGATTGTCCGATCTCGGGATCGACGTCGACGAGGGGAACCGGCGGTCACAGCGTGCGATTGCGGATGGCTCGGCGCTGGCGACGTACGAGCGCTGGATCCGGGCACAGGGCGGCGATCCCGACCTCGCTGTCCTCCCGACGGCGCCTGTCGTGCGGGAGGTGACCGCCCCGCGCCGCGGTGTGGTGACCCGTCTCAGGGCTTTGCAGGTGGGTGTTGCCGCGCTGGAGCTCGGAGCGGGTCGCCGGACGAAGGACGACACCGTCGACCATGCCGTAGGGGTCGTGTGTCACGCAAAGCGCGGGCAGAAGGTGGCGAGGGGGCACGTCCTCGCCGACGTTCATGCGCGCGACGAGGAGTCGGCGGCTGCGGCAGTCGAAGCTGTACTCGCTGCGTACGAGTTCGGCGGCGAGGCCCCGCGCGCCCACGGCATCCTGCTCGACGTCGTGCCTTAGCCACGAGCTACTGGTGCCCGAGCTTCCCGAGGTCGAGACGATCCGCGCGCAGCTCGCACCGCGTCTCGAGGGCAGGACGCTCACGAGCGTCGAGATCCTCGATCCGCGACTGACGCGACCCCACGACCTCTTCGAAGTCGCGGAAGAGCTCGAAGGCGACGTGATCCTGGCGGTCGATCGGCGCGGCAAGTACCTCGTCTTCCGCCTGGAGACTGGGCTTGCGCTCCTCGTTCACCTACGGATGACGGGAAGCTTCGGCTTCACGCAGACGACTCACGAGCGCGCAGTGCTCGAACTCGACGACGGCTCCAGACTCGCTTACCGGGATGTCCGCCGTTTCGGGACCTGGCTCGTCCTCGAGCGCTCCGACATCGAGCCGTACCTCGCGACCAAGAACGGCGTCGAGCCGCTCGGCCCTCGCTTCACGGTGGCCTGGCTCGCGTCCCGGCTGGCACCTCGACGAGCTCCGCTCAAGGCTGTGATCCTCGATCAACGCGTCGCCGCGGGCCTCGGGAACATCTACGCCGACGAGGCCCTCTGGCGCGCGCGGGTCGACCCGCTTCGGGCGGCCAACGACCTGGCATCGGAGGAGGTAGCGCGGGTACATCGGGCGATCCGTGCCGCGCTTCGGGCCGGAATCGAGCGGCAGGGCTCGACGTTACGCGACTACGCAACACCCGATGGCTCCTCAGGATCGATGCAGGACGAGTTCCGAGTCTACGGCCGCGACGGCGAGCCCTGTCCGCGCTGCCGGACGACGATCTCGAAGACTCGAATCGGGGGCCGCGGCACGTGGTTCTGTCCACGTTGCCAGCGGTCGTCCTAGTGTCGTACGCTACGAAGTGACATGGTGCTCACGAGCGTCGTCTGCTCGCAGTGCGACCGCGCGGCACCGGCCGAGCCGGGAGAACTTCGCACGTGGAGGCACGGCGAGCTGGCTCTCGAAGGCGACGTCGGAGATGGGCTTCTCCTCTGCCCGGACTGCGACGCCGCGGATCGCGAGCGCGAGTTCGAGGAGGGTGAAGGAGGCTGATACCTCGACCTTGTGGCTCAGAGCCACAAGGTGCTTGATCGGAACGTGGCGCGCAGCGGGGGCGGTCGCGGCCCAGCCCGTCCGCACTCACGACTCGTGCAGGCTCGGAGCCTACGCGATGCGCGAGGAACGGAATCCGGCGCCGTGTCGTAGCTGTCATCCGGCCCGCTGAAATCCCGATCAAGCATCCACGCCGGGGCGCGACCTACACTGGCCGCAATGGGGCGGACGTACAAGACGGAGGCCGTGGTGCTCCGGTCGTTCCGGTTCGGCGAGGCCGATCGCGTCCTTCACCTCTATACGCTCGAGCGCGGGCGGATCGGCGCGGTCGCGAAGGGCGTTCGCAAGACGAAGTCTCGCTTCGGCGCCCGCCTCGAACCGTTTTCGCACGCAGAGCTCTTGCTCCACCACGGCTCGGGAGAGCTCCGCACGATCACCGGCGTGTCGCTCGTCGACGCGCATCGGCCGGCTCGTGAGGACTCGTACCGGCTGTCGGTCGGCCTCGTCGGCGCGGAGGCCATGCTGCGCCTCTTCGTCGAGGAGGAGCGCAACGAGCGCGCGTTCGAGGCGCTCACACGGTTCTTCTCCGCGGTAGACGCCATTCCGGGCGGTTCGAGAGGGCGTGCGGCCCTCGACCCGCTCGCCCTCGCGTTCCAGCTCAAGCTCCTCTGGCTGTCGGGCTACGTTCCGCACCTCGAGGGCTGCGTCGAGTGCGGCAGCACGGCTGAGCTGGTCGGCTACCTCCCGCGTGCCGGCGGTGCCACCTGCTCTGCCTGTGCGCCGTCCGAGACGGTGTTCCTTTCACCCGAGGGCTTCCGCGGCATCCACGCGCTTCTGTGGAGCCCCCTCGCGGAGGCGCACGACCTCGGGCTCGGTGAGCGGGCGGTGCGCGACACGCTGGCCGTCGTCATCGCCTCGTACGAGTTCCACGGCGGCTTCCGCCTGAGAACACTCACTGCGTGAAGCGCGACCTCGGCGACGGATACGAGCTCGACGACGATCCCGTGAGAATCGATCGGGAGGCGGTTCATCGCTACCTGAGCGACGAGTCTTACTGGGCGAGGGGGCGGGCGAGGGACGTGCAGGACGCGCTGATCGACGGCGCCGCGCGCGTCGTCGGTCTCTACCACGACGGTGCACAAATCGGCTTCACGCGCACCCTCTCCGACGGTCATGTGCAGTCGTACCTTGCGGACGTCTACGTGCTCGAAGAGCATCGCGGCCGCGGCCTTGGCGT
>JBOHAY010000211.1:0-4234 GCA_050697935.1 Gaiellaceae bacterium
GCGATCGTGCGGGCTGGCGCAGTCGTTCTCCGCAACGCCTCCGCGGTAAGCCAGGGAGACCGGCTCGAAATCGAGCTCGCGTCGGGCGGACTTGGAGCCACGGTCAACGATGTCCGTCCGTGAGCCCGATTCTGGTCTGGGCAGCTCGCGCCCCCCTCGGGCGTCGCTCCCGGTGCGGGGCCGGAGGGCACAGTATGAGTAATACGGGCCCCGAAGGCACCGTGCCGGGAGCGTCGGCAGGTGGCGGCGGAGCCGGGCTTGGCCCGGCGGGAGGCGCCGCCGGCGAGGGCCCGAGCTTCGAGGAGCTGCAGAAGGAGCTCGAGGACATCGTTGCCCGACTCGAGCGCGGTGACGTGGCCGTGGACGACGCGATCGCGCTCTTCCGGCGGGGAGAGGAGCTGTACACGGCGTGTGTCGCTCGCTTGCAGGGAGCGGAGCTACGGATCGAGGAGCTCGCGCCGCCCGGCCCGGAGGCTTGAAGGAGGGAGGGCCTCGCGAGGGTGCTATCCCACCTGGTAAGAGTCACGCGGTCAGCGCCGCGCAGGCGTCATCGAGCCGATCCGAGACCCGTTCCGAGCGGCGTGGGTGACAGGGTGCGTGCACTTCGTGTATGAATCGCCCCATGTCCAAGCCGACACCAGAGCTGCTCCGCAATGTCCGCCTCTTCTCGGACCTCGATGACAAGGATCTCGAGAGCCTCGCGGACGAGTTCAACGAGCGGCGGTTCGCCGCCGGCGACACGATCGCGCTCGAAGGCGAAGGTGGCTTGATGTTCTTCGTCGTCGAGAGCGGCGAGGCGACGGTCGAGGTTCAGGGCGAGGAAGTCGCGACGCTCGGGCCGGGCGCTGCGTTCGGCGAGATCGCGCTGATCGACCGACGTCCGCGCACGGCGACGGTGACCGCGCTCTCGGAACTGCGAACCTACGGGCTTCCCGTGTTCGTGTTCCGGCCGTTCGTCGAGTCACGGCCGCAACTCGCCTGGAAGCTGCTCGAATCGATGGCCGACCGCCTGGCGGCCGCCGAAGCGCGGTAGGGCGACCCGCGGGTCGTCCGGGCCGAGACACGCCCCGCCCCTACGCCCCGAACTGCCGTCCGAGCTCCACGAGGTCGGCCTCCGCGCGAGACGGCTGACCTGAAAGCGGGATTGTCTCCGCGCCGGCGATCTCGGATCGAACGCGACCCCCGAAGACGACACAGCGGATGCCGGCGGCAACGCAGCGCAGCACGACCTCCCCGGGCGCTTTTCCCTCGGCCGTCGTCTCGTCGATCTGACCTTCTCCGGTGACGACGAGATCGTGATCGCCAAGCCGCTGATCGAAGCCGAGCAGGTCGAGCACAGCCGGAGCCCCGGCTACGAGCTCACCGCCGAGAGCGGCGAGCGCGGCGCCGAGCCCACCTGCGGCGCCCGATCCGGGCAGATCGGCGTAGGGCGCGAGCTCGTCCATCTCGGCGAGTCGCCGCGCTAGCTTCTCGACGTCCGACGCGGATGCGCCTTTCTGGGGGCCGAACAGCCTTGCCGCGCCGGCGAGCGGCGTTCGCACGTCACACAAGACCACGGTCCCGACCGGAAGCTCACGCACGCATTCGCGTAGCCCGGCGCCGCCGTCGACAGTCGCGGTTCCACCCAGCGCGACAACGAGGGACGCGGGCGACTCCGCAAGCGCCGCGAGCACGAGCTCGCCCAGGCCTCGACTGGAGGCCCGTAGAGGATCGCGCTCCTTCGACGCCAGCAAGGGCAACCCGATCGCGGCAGCTGCCTCGATGACGGCACGGCCGTCAGGGAGCAGCAACCAGCGCGCAGGCACGGGTCGGCCGAACGGGTCGGACACGACCGCCTCGCGATAGTCGCCTCCGAGGGCCGACGCGAGCGCTTCGCAGGTCCCCTCGCCACCGTCGGCGACCGGTAGCTCGGTCACGCCGGCGCCCACCTCGCGAAAGCCTCGTCCCAGAGCGTCGGCTGCAGCTCGGGCGGAGAGAACGCCCTTGAGGCTAGCGGGGCACAGCAGCGCTCTCATGCGCAGCCTCGTGCTGGAGCTCCTCGACCATCTCGTGCACGCCCTCGAGGGCATCCTCGGCGGACTGCTCCTCCTCCTGCATCCGCCGGAGCACCGCGAAGGAGATCCCCTCTCGCGCGAGGGCGATCAGGCCGAGCCCCACACCGCACGCCATCTCGAGCGCCTGCAGCGCCAGGCCATAGGCGAAACCCGTTGCGTACGGGACGCCGTAGTTGCGAAGCGGAAGCGCGACCGCTGCCTGAACGAGGCCGATGTTCCCGGGCCACAGCGGGACGATCGTGGCCACGTTCATGAGAACGAGAACGAGCCCTGCAGCCGGCAGGGGTGCGTCGATCCCGAAGGCCTGCATGGCCACGTACACCGCGAGGAGCTGCATGAGCCAGCCACAGCACTGGAGGAGAATCGCGCCGGCGAGCGAGAGCGGCGCGTTGAGCACCGACAACCCCTGTCGCGCCATGACGAGGAGATCACGAATCGAGCCGACTCCCTCGCTCATCACCGTTCGGTGATGACGTCGAGCGCCGAGCCAGGCGATCGTGAAGAGCGCAAAGCCGACGAGGGCCGCGATGCCGAATGCAACGACGGCCCAGTGGGGCACCTCGGCGGTAAGGAGGACCCAGACGACGAGGATGGTCGCCGGTACGAGGTCGAAGAGCCGATGGGCGAACACGGTTCCGACGAGCGTCGCACTCGTCCCGGGCGGCGCATCGGGCATGTGGCGGCGCAGCGTCGCGACGCGCGCGAGCTCGCCGAGCCGGCCCGGAACGACGGCATTCGCGAGCAGCCCCACCCCGAACGCCGACAGGACGTCGTCGAGTCGAGGTTGTTGCTCCGCCGGGAGCGCCTGGCTGATCGTCATCCGCCAGGAGAGCGCACGAAACAGGGTCGAGACGACATTGAGCAGGAACGCGAGCACGATCCAACTCCAGATGACGAACCGGAACGCGTCGAAGACGCTGCCCCAGTCAGGCCCGCGCCACCAGAGAAGCACCATCGCGAGGAAGAGCGCCAGCACGGCCACGCCGGCTTGCATCCATCCCGAACGCCAGAGTCGCGCAGCCGTTGTCACGCGGCCCGCGCCTTGCTGTTCCCGAGGCCTGTGACCTGCTCGTACACACCGACGAGGCGCTGCGCGATTCCTGGCCACGAGTACCGCTCGACGGCGATCTCTCGCGCAGCTTCTCCCATCGCCTCGCGGCCCGGCTCGTCGTCGACGAGACCGGAAACGGCCTCGACGAGCGCCGCGACATCACTCGGAGGGACCGCGACGGATGCGCGCGGCTCGAGCACTTCCCGGTATCCAGGGATGTCGGAGGCGACGGCCGGGAGCGCGCACGCGAAGGCGCGCGTCAGCACCATGCCGAAGCTCTCCTGCCCCATCGACGGCGCCACCAGCGCCTTCGCACCGAGGAGCGTCTGGGTCAGCTCGTCCTGGCTGAGGAAGCCCACGACCTCGACTCCGTCGTCCGGGACGCGGAGGCGCGCGAGGAGCAGTCGCACCGCAAGCGGGTCGGCGCCCGCGACCGTGAGCCGGAGCCCGGTTCGCTCATGGATTGCGGGCCAGGCGCGAAGCAGCACCTGCAGGCCCTTTCTTGGCTCCTGCCTGCCGGCGAAGACGACTCGATGCTCACGGCCGCCGGCGGGCGCCGACTCGGGGATGAGCACGCCGTTCGGGATCACCTCGTACTCCCCGGGCAGCCAGCGCGCCTGAGAGACCAGCGCTCGCTCGGAGACGGCAATGCGATGGTCGATCCGATCGGCCAGGAATCCCCAAAGCGGCGTCGCGCTCTTCATCCATCCGAGCTCGCCGGAGGCGTGGAAGGTTGCTACCAGCGGTGTCCGGGCGAGGATGAGCGCCGAGAGGCAGATCGTCGGGGTCATCGGCTCGTGCAGGTGGAGGACGTCGAAGCGCTCCCGCTCGAGCGCCCGGCGAATCCTCGAGAACGTCCGGGGCGAGAGCACGATATTCGGAAGCGAGCCGTTTGCAGGGACGATCACGGAGCGTCCGACCGGGATCACGTTGGGCGGCGGGTCGCCGTGACGCCCGACTCGAGGGTGGAGCACGCGCGTGAACTGCCCAGGCGGATCGTTGCCCATGATCAGGCGCACCTCGTGGCCAAGCTCCTCGAGTGCGGCCGCCTGAGCTTCTGCGTGCTCGACGACCGCGCCCCAGAATGACCAGGAGAACGGGACAACGATCCCGATCTTCACCCGCGGGA
>JBOHAY010000212.1:0-5417 GCA_050697935.1 Gaiellaceae bacterium
CCTGTGAGCTGCGCGCTGCCAGCGGCCGCGAAGCGGACGCCTTCAGGGTTTCGCGCGACCGGAGTCCGCGCGAGCGGAATCCGGTCGCGCGCACTACGAGCGCTCGAGCCCGCGAACGAGGACGAACGGCTCCGCGTACTCGCACCCGCAGCTCGCTCCGTAGAACGAGGCGGCCGCTCGGATCGCCCGCTCGCTCCGCGGGTGTGGATAGTCACGCCGCTCGGTCTCGTAGTGGGCAAAAGCCGCGACCTTGCGCTCGAGGGTGGCAGTCACGTCGACGAACCAGTTCGGCACGAACCAGTTCACCGCGGCAGGAGTCCACTCGGTGCTCGAGGTCGGCGCATAGGTGAGCAGGCGGCGCACGGCCTGCCCCGGAGTCGGCCGCGTCGCAACCGCAACCGAATCGAAGAGCACACGGTGATCGCGATTGACGTCTGGCTGGGGCGTGTAGACGATCGCCGGGGCGAAGTCGTGAATGTGCTCCTCGACGACCTTGTTCACGTCAACGTGGGCGAGCGTGTCGAGGCGCATGTCCGGAAGATCGAGGTGGGCGTAGTCCGTGACGCCGAGCTCCGCTGCTGCGCGGATCGCCTCGTCCTCCTTGCGGGTGCGCGTCTCCACGTCTCCCGGGTACTGCGTCGACGACCCGTCCGTCACGACGACGATGCGCACTTCGTCGCCCCGATCGGTATGGCCCGCGATGGTTCCTCCCATGCCGAGCACCTCGTCGTCCGGGTGCGCGGCGATGACGAGAACGCGTTTCATCCGAGCACGGCTCCCACCGCCAGCTCAGCGACACGCGGCTCGACGTCCTCGAGGAGGAGTGCGCCGTCACCGCACGCAACCACCGGGCCCTCCGGTCGTGTGGCAACGATCGTCCCTGCCGGCGCACTGGCGTCGAGCTCCACCGGACGAGCTTTCCAGATCACCACCTTCTCGTCGCCGAGATACGTGAACGCGCCGGGATACGGGCGTGTCTGCGCTCGCACCCAGGCGTCGAGATAGGGAGCACGTGTCTCCCAGTCGATGATCCCATCGCCAGGGGCCCGCTTCGTCCACGAGCTCGCTCGGGCCGGGTCCTGTGGGATCCGCGCCGCAGTTCGAGAGATGAGCTGCGGGACGCAGTCGCGAATGAGCTCGACGTGAGCATCGGCAATGCGGTCGAAGAGCGTCGTGGCCGTTTCGTCCGGCTCGATGTCGACGACCACCTGGCCGACGATCGCCCCCGAGTCCGCCGTGGCGTCCACGATCTCGAAGAGCGTCACTCCCGTGCGCGCGAGGCCGGAGAGAATCGCCCACGGAATGGGTGCGCGGCCACGGTGGCGTGGAAGCAGGGTCGGATGCATCCCGTAGACACCTTCGCGTGCGAGCGCGATGAACGGATCCCGGACGAGTTGCGACCAGCCGACGACGAAGATCAACTCCGGGTCGAGTGTGCCCACGATCGCCAGCGTCTCGTCGTCGTTGATGTCGCGCGTTTCGTGGAGTCGAGCACCTAGCCGCCCCGCGACGGCGTCGAACGAACACTGACCCGCGCGATTCGCGTCGATCGGGCCCGGGAGCGTGACGACGCCGACGATCTCGGCGCCGGCGGTCGCGGCCGCCTCGAGGCAGTCGCGTCCCATCGTGTCGAAGCTGACCCAGACCGTTCGCATCGCCGCGCGATGCTATCGACCAGGCTAGACATGAGTCATGCGCCGCCGCCGCGGCCGCGAATCTGACGCCTTCAGGGGGTGTTTTGCGCGACCTGAAACCGCACTCGCGGAATCAGGTCTTGCACAACAAGCTAGTCCGCTGCCGAGGGAACTCCGTCTCGGCCGCGCTGAACGCGCGCCCAGCCCTGACGCCCGATGACGATGAGAAGTGCGACCAGACCGGCCGAGAGCACCACGAGGATGATCTTCTCCGCGCCCGGCACGTCGAGCAGCTTGAGGCCCGCGAGGCCGAGAACACCCGCGAGCACGAGCCGCAACGACTGCTCCGCGATCGACAGCGTAAGCCGTCCGCCGATCAGTACTCCGGGGATGGAGCCGAGGAGAAGCCAGCCGAGGATGCCGAAGTCGATGTTCCCAGCCGCCCAGTGCGCCGCTCCGGCGACGTAGAGAAGCGCAGCGGCATGAAAGATGTCGGTTCCGACCACCCTGTGCGCACGCATCGGGAAGATGACAAGAAGCGAGAGCCCGAAGAAGACTCCGCTTCCCACCGACGTGAGTCCGACGATGAAGCCGCCGAACACACCGATCAGGACCGCCGCGATCTTGTCGCGTCTGTTCAGATCCCAGCGTGGCTTGCCGATCTCCTGCGTCCGGATGACGCTCTTGGCGATGAGACCTGCCGCGCCGAAGAGAAGTGCCGCACCGAGCACCTGTCCCATCGCGGATTCGACATCGTCACCGTAGCGCCGCGTGAGCTGGACTCCGACCCAGACCCCCAGCACGGACATCGGTGCCGAGCCGATCAGCATCCAACCGGCCAACCGTGCGCGCACGTTTCCCATGCGGCGGTGTTGAACTGCGCTCACGGTCTTGAATGCCGCTCCGTGCGCGATGTCCGTGCCGATGGCGGTCGTCGGCGGAACCCCGAAGAGGAAGACCAGGAGCGGCGTCATGAGCGATCCGCCCCCCATGCCGGTCATGCCCACGAGGACTCCGGTGAAGAGGCCGACGAGCGTGAACTGCCAGGTCATCAGCTACGCGCAAGACCGGAATCCGCGAGTGCGGATTCCGGTCGCGCGAAGACCCCTAAA
This sequence comes from Gaiellaceae bacterium, assembly GCA_050697935.1. Taxonomy (GTDB): domain Bacteria; phylum Actinomycetota; class Thermoleophilia; order Gaiellales; family Gaiellaceae; genus GMQP-bins7. The sequence goes on from JBOHAY010000212.1 coordinate 2,747, forward strand.
GGCGGCCGCTTCCCGGCCGCTGCGTGGTCGTCTCACATTTCACCCATCAGCTGCGATACGCGTCGATGAGCACTCGGGCGACCTCGGGTCGAGTGAACTCGACGGGCGGCACGTCGCCCTCCCCGAGCATCTCGCGCACCTTGGTGCCGGAGAGGAAGATGCGGTCCTCGGGCCCGTGCGGGCACGACTTCGTGCTCGCCATCGACCCACAGACGTTGCACCAGAACGTGTGCTCGAAGAACATCGGCTCGACGTCCAGCTCGTGCGGCGCGAACTCGTCGAAGATGAGCTGCGCGTCGTACGTGCCGTAGTAGTCGCCGACACCCGCATGGTCGCGGCCCACGATGAAGTGCGAGCACCCGTAGTTCTTGCGGCAGATCGCATGCCAGATCGCCTCGCGCGGACCGGCGTAGCGCATCGCAGCCGGGAAAGCAGAGAGGAGTACGCGATCTTCGGGGTAGTACCCGTCGAGCAACGTTCGATAGCACTCGACTCGAACGCCGACGGGAACGTCGTCCGACTTCGTGTCACCGACGAGCGGATGGACGAGGAGGCCGTCGACCGTCTCGAGCGCGACCTTCGTGAGGTACTCGTGCGCACGGTGAATCGGATTGCGTGTCTGGAACCCGACGACGCGCTTCCAACCCCGCTCGGCGAAGATCCGCCTCGTCTCGGCGGGATCGCGTGCGAGCTCGGGGAACTCTGCCCCGGCCCGCTCGAACACGGTCACGCGTCCAGCCAGATAGAGCGGCTTCTGGCCGTAGAGGCGTGCGACCCCCGGGTGCGCCTCGTCCGTCGTCCGGAAGCAAAGCTCGGCTTCCCGCTCCTTGTCGTAGTCGTACACCTCGTCGACCTCGAGAACCGCAACCTGACGGCCACTCGCGTCGGTCAGCGCTACGCGGTCGTCGGCGGGCGCTGCGTCGACGGCGAGACAGACGGGCAGCGCCCACGGCACGCCACTCGAGAGGTGCATCTCCTCGACGACGCGCTCGTAGTCGGCGCGGCCCATGAAGCCCTCGAGCGGCGAGAGCGCGCCCGAGGCGATCATGTCGAGGTCGGAGAGCTCACGCGATGTCAGCGCCACCTGCTCGAGGGAGTCGACGTCTTCGGAGCGTTCGCCCGTCCTGTCGACGAGCGTGCCCCCGTGCGGGCTGATGAGGCGATCCGTCGCTGCGACGGTCACGCGGTTACCCCGGCCGAGACGAGGCCGAGCTCCTCGAGCCTGGCGACGACGAGCGCGGCAGCCTCCTCGGGCGACGTCGCCTCGGTGTCGACCACCACTTCTGGATTCGTCGGCGCCTCGTAAGGATCGTCGACCCCGGTGAAGCCTTTGATCTCACCGGCGAAGGCCTTGGCGTAGAGACCGTTGACGTCGCGCCGGGCGCACTCGTCGACGGAGGCCTTGACGTGAACCTCGACGAACGCGCCGAACGCCTCGACGAGCGCGCGGGCCTTTGCTCGAGTCTCTTCGTACGGGGAGATGGCAGCTGCGATCACGACGCCGCCCTGGCGTGTGATCCGAGACGCGACCCAGCCGATCCGCTCGATGTTCGTGTCGCGGTCCTCTTTCGAGAACCCGAGGCCCTTCGAGAGATGGGTTCGTACGGTGTCGCCGTCGAGGTACTCGACGTAGAGGCCGCGGCGATCGAGCTCAGGGCCGACGATGTGGGCGATCGTCGACTTTCCGGAGCCCGAGAGCCCCGTGAACCAGAGCGTGAAGCCGCCCCCGCGCACGCGGTCGGACTCGGGATGGTCGTGTGCATAGATATGGCCAGTCTGCGTCGCAGACCGGTTAGGTTCTTGAGTCAAGCTTCCTCCCTTTCACGTTGTACTGCGTTTCTACCCTTCATGTGGAAGCGCAGCCTCCACATGAAGGCCGCACTCCAGCTTGTCGCTCCCCGCCCAGCGTCCTGCCCGCTCTTCCTCGTCTAGACGGGTCGGACGTGTGCACGGGATGCAGCCGATCGAGCGGTACCCGGCGTCGTGCAGTGGGTTCGAAGGTATCTCGTTGACCTCGATGTAGGACCAGATCCGCTTCTCGTCCCAGTCAGCGAGGGGATGGATCTTGAACACTTGGTAGCGCTCAGACCACTGCACCTTCGGGGTGTCGACGCGGCTCGGCGATTGATCGCGCCGGATCCCGGAGATCCATGCGTCGTATGGCTGAAGCGCGCTGACGAGCGGTTCGACCTTGCGGATGTGACAGCAGCGGTCGGGATCGCGCTCCCAGAGATTGGGGCCTTCCGCGCGATGCTGCTCGGCGATCGTCGGGATCGCGGGCTGGATGAGCTTCAGTGCGTAGCGCTCGACCAGGCGGTCGCGTGTCTCGTACGACTCGCGGAAGAACAGGTGCGTGTCGAGCTCGACCGTGTCCATCCGCAGCCCCAGCTCGGCGACCATGTGGACGAGCACCGACGACTGCTTCTGCCAGGAGCAGGTCAGGCAGACGCGCGGCCAGAAGAACTGGTGGGACCACGCGATCAGCTCCTCGGCCGTCATGGCCTCAAAGTCGAGGTCAGGAAGCTGGGGCTGGCTCAGCGCTCGAATCGCCAAGCAGCACCTCCTTCAGCGTGTCGGCGCGCAGCCCGAGACGGAGCGTCTCGAGTGCGATGACCTCGTCGGGCGGGATGTTCCCGAGGTTCACCTCGGGGCCGAAGTGGCGCACAAACCA
>JBOHAY010000213.1:0-6093 GCA_050697935.1 Gaiellaceae bacterium
ATGCCCTCGGGCGCAGCGATCAGCGCGATGAGGCGAATTGACGTCGCCCCGGCGCGCTTCACCGTCTCGATGGCGGCCGCTGTGGAGTTCCCGGTTGCCAGCATCGGGTCGAGCAGGATGACGTCGCGGTCGGCGATGTCGCCCGGGAGCTTCACGTAATACTCGACCGCCTCGAGCGTCTCCTCATCTCTGAAGAGCCCGATGAAGCCGACCCGCGCTCCCGGCACCAGTGAGAGAACTGCATCGAGCATTCCGACCCCCGCGCGCAGGATCGGGCACACGGCGACCTTCTTCCCGGAGATCCGCCGCGCGGTAACGGTCTCGAGCGGCGTTGAGATCTCGATCTCCTCGTCGGCGAGATCCTTGGTCGCCTCGTACGTCAAGAGGAGCGTCAGCTCGTTCACCAGCTGCCGGAACATCTGCGTCGTCGTCGTCGTGTCGCGCAGGAGCCCGAGCTTGTGCTGAACGAGCGGGTGCGTCACCTCCGTCACCGTTCCGGAGCCGGACGCGACTAGGTGTGTGCGCACATCCATCCCATGTCCTGCCATTAGGCGCTTTCCCCGCCGAAAGTGGGGAAAGCGCCTAGCCCCGGATAGAGAGGGCGGCGCTCGAGCAGGGCTGCGCTTCGGCGGGCGAGCGCCACAAGGTCGGCGCTCGGCTCGAGCGCCTCACAGATGAGTCGCCCGACCTCGCGGAAGTCGTCCTCGTCGAGGCCCCGCATCGTCATCGCCGGCGTCCCGACGCGTAGGCCGGACGCCACGGTGGGCGGTCGCTCGTCGAACGGAACGGTGTTGCGGTTGACGGTGATCGACACCTGAGCGAGTCGCTCCTCGGCCTCCTTGCCGGTCCACTTCGTCCCCCGAAGGTCGATGAGCAGGAGATGGGTGTCGGTGCCGCCGGTCAGCACGTCGAGACCTCCGTCTTGGAGGGTCGCGCCGAGCACGTCCGCGTTCGCGCGGACGCTCTCCTGGTACTCCCGAAACGGAGCGGACGCCGCGATCCGAAAACAGGTCGCCTTCCCGGCGATCACGTGATTGAGCGGCCCGCCCTGCATGCCCGGGAAGACGGCTCGATCCACCGCTTGTGCATGCGCGGCTCTGCACAGGATGAAGCCCGATCGCGGCCCGGCGAGCGTCTTGTGAGTCGTCGAGGTGACGAAGTCGCAGTGCTCGACCGGGTTCGGATGGAGCCCTGCTGCGACGAGACCCGCGAAGTGGGCCATGTCGCAGAGCAGCAGCGCACCGATCTCGTCGGCGATCTCGCGGAACCGCCAGGCTTCGACCGTGCGCGGATAGGCGGAGCCCCCGCACACGATCAGCTTCGGCCGGTGCTCCTTTGCGAGTCGCAGCACGTCGTCGTAGTCGACGATGTTCGTCCCCCGCGAGACCCCGTAGTGGACGATTCGATAGAGCCGGCCCGAGAAGTTGACCTTCAAGCCGTGTGTCAGGTGCCCGCCGTGCGAGAGCTCGAGCGAGAGGATCGTGTCCCCCGACTCGAGTGCGGCGAAATAGACGGCCATGTTCGTCTGCGCCCCCGCGTGGGGCTGCACATTGGCGTGCTCCGCGCCGAAGAGCGCCTTCGCGCGGTCGATCGCCAGCTGCTCGATCTCGTCGACCACCTCGCAGCCGCCGTAGTAACGCCGTCCGGGATACCCCTCTGAATACTTGTTCGTCGGGACGCTCCCGACGGCCTCGAGCGACGCCGGCCACGTGAAGTTCTCGGACGCGATGAGCTCGATCTCACCTCGCTGGCGTTCGAGCTCCTGCTCGAGGAGTGCGGCCACGTCGGGATCGACGTCTGCAAGGCCCGCTGTTCGTAGGCTTTCGAGCGTCAGCGGCACGGTCGCCATCGCGCTGGATGCTACTGGGCGACGGCTGCAGCGACGCGCTCGAGTGCCTCCGTTGCGGGCACGGCGCCCTCACGAAGCACGAGTACCTCCGGTCCAGTGAGGTCGAGCACCGTCGACGGCAGGCCCGGAAGCTCGCCCGCGTCGAACGCAGCTGCGACCGCATCGAGGATCTCGTTTGGAACGTCCGCGAGGCGACTCGGATCTGCGCTTCCGTGCCGGTTGGCGCTCGTCGCCGTGATCGCCCCCACTGCATCGAGGATCTCGCGTGCCTGGCCCGCTATGTCGGGTACTCGTACGCCGATCGTGTCCGGTCGCTGACCGGTGAGCCACGGAAAGCGCCGCGCCGGATTCGAGAGAACGAGGGTGTACGGGCCTGGGAGAAGCGCCCGGAGCAGCACTCCCGCTCGATCTCGCAGCTCCGGCACGCATTCGAGGAGCACGTCGACGCTTGACGCGACGAGCGCGATCGGCTGCTCGGTCGGGCGGCCCTTCAGCTCGGACAGGGCACGCACCGGATCCTCGCGGTAAGGCGCGCAGGCCAACCCGTAGACCGTGTCGGTCGGGATGACGACGAGCTCGCCAGCCGTGATGGCCGTGACGGTATCGTCGACCGAGCTCACTCGGGGAGCACGGTCCAGCCGAGCGAGCGTGCAGCGTCAGCGAGTCGGCTATCGAAAGTCGCGATCGGGAGACCTTCGCCCGCACCGGCCAACCCAGCCGCACCGAGGTGAAGCGCATCGAGGCTCCGCACGCCGGTCCGCTCGGCAATCTCGGCCGCGAGCTCTGAGGCGGCTTCGCCGAGTTCCACCGCATCGATCTCTCCCCAATCACCCTCGAACCGAGATCGCGCAGTGTCCAGTTCGCTACCCCGAAGCGCACGGTGCAGGTTGCGACGGACTTCAACCAGTGTGTGGCGGCCGGTAACCCATCGGTTCCCGGTCAGCACTTCTTCGGCGACATCGGTCTCTGGCTCGTCGAGATAGATCTTGAGCAGCGCGCTCGAGTCGACATAGACCCTCAATCGTCATCCTCCGCCATTGCCTCGGCGATGGTCATCCTCCCTGCGAGGCGAAGCGGTGTTGCGTTCGGCCGTCCCCGACCCGGAGTGATCCATCCCTCCTCGATGCCCTGCTGGATCCGCTCTTCGACGGAGAGTCGGCGGATCTCGACCTTCGCTTTCCCGCGATCGGTGACGACGATCGTCTCGCCGGCCGCGGCGCGCTCGAGATAGTGCGACAGTTTCGACTTCAGTTCACGGATGCCCACGCGCGTAGTCACGTTAGCGCTCATTGTAGTCACGTCAATCGACAGATGTGGCCACGCCCTCGACGATCCTGTCCCGACCGGACAGGTCGGCCGTGACGGTGACGTCGGTGTATCCGAGCTCTCGAAGGAGTGCGGACACGCGTTCGGCGTCGCCCTGAGCGACCTCGAGCACGAGCGCACCGCCCGGCCCGAGGACCTCGTACGCGCCGCGCGCGACGGTGTCCGTGGCACCGTCACCGACGAGTGCCGCCCGTGGTTCCCAGTCGCGGACCTCCGGCTCCAGGAGGTCGATCTCGTCGGGGCGCACGTATGGCGGGTTGGAGACCACCAGGTCCCACGGGCCTGTCGGCAGCCCGTCGAACAGATCCCACTCGACGAGCTCGACGGCCAGTCCGGTGTCGCGAACGTTGTCGGCGGCAACCTCGAGCGCATCGGGCGAGGCGTCGATAGCCGTCACACGTGCACCGGAGTGCTCGTCGGCGATCGCGAGGGCGATCGCCCCGCTACCCGTCCCGACGTCGAGCACCTGTGGTTCGTCGAGCCCGCTGAGCAGGGCCACGCAGCGCTGGACGACGACCTCCGTCTCGGGTCGCGGGACGAGGACGCGCGGATCGATCTTCAGCGTCAGCCGCCGAAAACCCCACTCTCCGAGCACGTATGCCAGCGGCTCGCGGCGTTCTCGGCGGGCGACGAGCCGCTCGAGCTCCACCACGACCTTGTTGGCGAGTATGCGATCCGGGTCGACGCGGAGCTCCGAGCGCGTCGTCGCGAGCACGTGCGCGAGGAGAAATTCGGCGTCGACTCGTGGGGACTCGAGCCCCGCAGCGGCGAGTCGCTCTGATGCTCGGGCAACGGCCGCGGCGACCGTCACGCGGAGGCGGTGACGAGCGCCTGTCGCTGCTCCTCTGCTCGAAGAGCCTGCGTGTACTCGTCCAGATCGCCACCGAGCACCTGGTCGAGCCGATGGGTCGTGAGCTTGATCCGGTGGTCCGTGAGCCGGTTCTCCGGGAAGTTGTAGGTGCGGATCTTCTCCGCGCGCTCACCGGTTCCGATCTGCGACCTGCGGGTCGCCGCGAGCGCTGCCTGCTGCTTGTCGCGCTCAGCTTCGTAGAGACGGGCGCGCAGGACGCGCATCGCCTTCTGCCGATTCTGGAGCTGTGACTTCTCGTCCTGCATGGCTACGACGATCCCGGTCGGGAGGTGGGTGACTCGAACGGCCGAGTCCGTGGTGTTCACGCTCTGCCCGCCCGGCCCCGTCGAGCGCATGACGTCGACCTTGAGGTCCTTGTCTTCGATCTCGATCTCGACTTCCTCGACCTCGGGCATCACGGCGACAGTCGCGGTCGACGTGTGGATGCGGCCTTGCGACTCGGTCTCGGGCACACGCTGCACACGATGGGTGCCGCCTTCGTACTTGAAGACCGAGAACGCACCCTGTCCTTTCACCGCGAACACGACCTCCTTGAACCCGCCCGTCTCGTTCTCGCTGGTCGAAAGCGTCTCCGTCTTGAAACGCAGGCGCTCCGCATACCGCGTCAACATGCGATACAGGTCTCCCGCCCAGAGAGCCGCCTCGTCGCCGCCGACTCCTTGGCGGACCTCGACTATCACGTCCTTCTCGTCCGCGGGATCGCGCTCGATGAGCGCGAGCTTGAGCTCGTCTTCGAGCCGGTCGACCTCGGCTTCGAGCTCGGCGGTCATTCCTGCAAGCTCGGCGTCACCGCGGGCGTCCTCGAGGTCAGCGTGCGCCCGCCGCCACGCGTCGGCGAGCTTCTTCGGCGTCTCGAGCTCTTTCAATCGGCGGCCGGCCTCGGCCGCTTGACGGTGATCGTTGTAGACGGCGGGATCGGCGAGCCGCTCCTGCACCTCGGCGTATGAGCGCTCGAGTTCGTCCACCAGGCGTTCGATCGCTGTCATCTCAGGAATGGTAAGGGCGACGCTCGCGTCGCCCTCGGGCGAGGCAAGCCTCGCCCCTACGCCAGAGTTGCGTCGAGCGTGATTTCGGGGACCGCCGCGAGTGCCTGCGAGACAGGACAGCCGTCCCTCGCAGCCTGCGCCGCCGCATCGAACGAGGCAGCGTCGACTCCTGGAACCGATCCGCGAACCGTGAGCGCGATCTTGGTGATTCCCGTCCCCGGGACGAACGTCACGGCCGCTGACGTGTCGAGTCGATCGGCGGGCGTTCCCGCCTGTGCAAGTCCGTGGGAGAGCGCCATCGAGAAACACGCTGCATGGGCGGCCGCGATGAGCTCCTCGGGGCTCGTCCGCCCGTCCGAGTCCTCGGCGCGCGAAGCCCACGTCACGTCGAGGGGTCCGAACGCGCCGCTGCCGACGCTCTCGATCGTCCCGCCTCCTTCGATGAGCGACCCCGACCAGGTGACGTTTGCCGTTCGCTCGGCCATCAGACGCTCCCTTCGAGAGTTGTTTCCACGGTAACGGTGGCGCTCGCCTTGATGAGCGCTGAGAACGGGCATCCGGCGTCGGCCGCCTCGGCCGCCTGTGCGAACGACGCAGCGTCCGTTCCGGGGGCCGTTCCCCGGGCCGAGATCGCCGACGAGACGATGCGATGCCCCACCCCCTCGACTTCGTCCATCGTGATCGTGCAGTGGACGTCGAGGCGCTCGGGCGGCGTCGCGGCCCTCGCGAGCTCGCTGCCGAGCGAGGTGACGAAGCACGCTGCATGCGCGGCGGCGAGAAGCTCCTCCGGGCTCGTCTTTCCCTCGGGATCGCCGATGCGCGACGCGATCGTCACCGGAAGCTCGAACGCTCCTGAGCTCGCCGCGGTGACGACTCCGGAGCCGCGCGACACGGTGCCCTCCCAGGTGACGTCGGCTTCGCGGACGATCCTCGGCATCGGCGTGACCTAAGGGCCTGTCCGGAAAATGGAGCAGGCGGGCATACATGCGTCAGGCGGCGCGATGCCGCGTCCTCCGTCGCCCCGATATCCACTGATATCGGGGCTCCTTGCGTCGTTGCCT
>JBOHAY010000214.1:0-14292 GCA_050697935.1 Gaiellaceae bacterium
GGGCGAGCCAGGGCCGCCGCCTGATGTTCCCGGGGATCCCGTGTCCGTACGCGAGCCCGTAGTGCCGGAAGGAAGCAGGCGAGACGACCTCGACCTCGATCCCCGCCTCGCGCAGGTGCTCGACCGCGTCCCGCACGAACACGCCGGCGACGTCGTCCGCCGAGCGCGGGTACGACGTCGTGAGGACGGCGACGCGCATCAGGCGCGCGCGGGAGGTGCGCGGCGTCCGAAGACGACCGGCACCGCGACCGCGAGCACCGCGAAGACGTAGAAGTAGTAGAAGGTCATGGTCAGGTAAAAGACGTTCGCGGCGAGTGTTGCGACGAGCGCCGCGGTCATGCCCCACGCCAGCGGGCGGACGCGTGCCGCGAGGGGATTCCCGGCGGCCTGGAACGCGCGGCCCAGCCGGCGGGCGACGGCGAGCCGGCGGAAGATCCAGAGGACGAAGACGGCGAAGAGCGCCGTGCCGACGAGGCCGGTCTCGACGATCGTCGCGACGTAGAAGGAGTGCGGGCCGAAGTCCTCCCGGCCGGTGACGAACTCGTAGTAGACCGCGAAGTTGTTGAGCCCGAGCCCGAGAAACGGGTTCGACGAGAGCACGTCCGGGACGAAGCCGTAGACCTCGAAGTGCGGGGACGCCGCGCCGCGGCTCGTGTTCGTCCGGGCGCGAAGCACGGTGAGGAAGAAGTCGAGCCGCGCAACCACTACGGCGCCCACGACGGCCGCTACGGCGGCGAGGGGAACGAGGAAAGCCGGCCGGCGAAGATGGTGCCGATACGGCAGCACGAGAACGAGTGCTCCGCACCCGAGCCCGAGGAGAGCGCTCCGCGAGAGCGTGGCCAGCAGGACGACGAGCATGAAGCCGAGCAGAACGGCAAGGGGCGTCCTGAACCGGTGCCCCCGCTCGAGCCGCAGGTAGAGCGGTGTCAGCACGAGCAGCGGGATCAGGAGCTCGATCCCGAGATGGTTCGGATCGCCGGTGAGCGCGTTCGGGCGGAAGACCTCCTGCGTCCCGCCCACTGCGCCGAAGACGTTGATCCCCGTCTGCCGCGACGTGATCGGCTCGATGAGCAGCTCGTCGAGATTCGTCCCCGCCACCTCGGCGAGTACGAGCTGAACGACGCCATACGCGGCGTTGACCGCGATGCCGCCGAGAAACGCCGCCAGCGCATACCAGTAGAAGCGCACTCCGCGCCGCGCGAGAAGCGCCACGCCCGCGACAAGGAACCCGAAGTGCAGGACGAACTTCACCATCCCCTTCGACCACTGCGCCAGGGCCTGCGCGGTGTCGAGGTTGTAGAAACCGATCAGATACACGAGGGCGAACGCGAGGAGGAAGACGAACGCGACCACCGCGGTCCTCGCAAGGCGGGCGTCGGCGTGCTCGAACCGGTCCCAGGCGAACAGCACGAGGAAGACCGACGTCAGAACGTCGGAGAGCGTGAGCGACCCCGCTAGCTCCCACTGCAACTTGTGGAACGTGACCGTGAGGATCGTGGCGAGGAAGAGCCCGTCGAGCACGGGCTGTACGAGTACCCGGTCACGCGCTGCTAGCGGAAGCGCAACGGCGGGCGAGCTCATCGCGGGCGAGCGTACCGACTCAGCCGTCCGAACCGAGCTCGAGAGTCGGCATCAGGTCTACCGTCGCCGCCTCGGCCTGGACTTCGCGCGCGATCTCCAGGCTCGGAACCCCCTCGAGCACGACCTTCCAGCGCCCGCATCCGTCCGGAAGCGCTTCGGTCCCCGTGAACCCAACGGCGAGGACACGATCGCGAGCCGCAACCGCGGAATCGGGATCGTCGAAGCGGCCGTAGACGATGTCGACGGGCCGGCCTTCGACGGCTGGACGCTCGCACTCCTGATCCGTCGGGAATCGCGGAGATCCTCCAGCAAGGGTGACGAGTGGATACCCGAGTAGAGGAACGAGGACGATCGCAGCGGCGACCCACAGGCGAGTGTTCACGCCGGGTCGACCTTCGCTCTCATGGTTACCGCCGACCAAGCCCCAGCCAGGAGCAATGGGGTCGCCGCACAGGACAGCAGCGCCGCGGCTCCCATGTAGCGCACGATCGGGTTCGCTCCGAGCTCCTGCGTGATCTCGAGCTCGGGAATCGCCCACGTTATCCAGCCACCTCCGAGCGTGACGAGAATGATGAGCACGCCGAAGAAGACGGCGAGGAAGTAGGTACGCGCGAGGGCCGCCAGGATCAGCGCTCCGAATGCGAGCGGGATGATCACGCTCCAGTAGTTGCTCGAGAGAAGTACGTCGAACGCCAGACGAAACGACGGCCACAGCCGTTCCGTGTTCGCGGTCGGATCGAGACCCCCGCCCGTCGGGGCCTCTCCGCCGATGCCGTGCCCGACGTACCAGACCCGCCACGGAGCCGCCACTAGGCCGACCACAACGGCAACGACGCCGAGCGAAGGCCAGACGAGACGCCACTGACGGGCCGAGGCCAGGAGGGCCGCGACGACGAGCACAGCCGCAAGGAGCAGGCCCTCCCGCTTCGTGAGAACCATCCCTGAAAGCATGAGCGTCGCGGCAACGAGCCTCCACCGAGCGCGGTCGAGGATCCAGCAAGCTACGAGGACGGCCGCGAGCACGAAGAAGTAGTCGAGGAGGAGGTCCGCCTCCGTGATGTGGAACCGCCTGCCGATCCGAGGGGCCACGAGGAGCAGCAGCACGAACGGCCAGAGAATCCACGCAGGCACGCGCTCGGCGAGGATCCCCGCCAGCGCCCAGACGAATCCGACCCCGAAGAGCCAGTACTGAACGTGCAGCGTCACGACGTCCGGGTTGCCCATGACATGGAAGGCCGCGGCGTCCAGAACAGGGACGAGGGGTGGGTACGACGAGCCAGGGAGCGTGGTGAAGAACTCTTGGTCGAGACTCCCGAAGAAGTAGATCGCCTTGGCCTTCGGGATCCAGAACGACCACGCGTCCCACCAGTACAGCCCGGAGAGGCGCGCCGTCCGGAAGAGCCCCTCGATCAGGACGCCAACCGCGGAGATCCCCACCACGGTCACGATCAGACTGGTTCCTGCTTCGATCGAGCCGCCCCGTGGACGGTCACGTCCTCGTCGCCGCGCCAGCAGCGCCGAGCCGACGATGACGGCGGCCGGCACTCCGAGAACCACCGCAAGCGAGAACGGCATTCCCGCTATGAGGAGAAGAGCCCAGAGCGAGCCGACCGTGACGACACCGATGACGTAGGCGAGCCCGGCGAGGCGCGCGAGCTCGACCCAGGTACTCCACCCTCGAAGGAGCCAGAGAAGCCCGAGTCCGCTCGCGAGGTAGAGGAGGCTGAGGATCAGCAGGCCCGTGAGGGCGTGCGCGTTCATCCGATCCGCGCAATCGAGACGGCCTTGTCGCTTTCGCTCTCCCAGACCACCTCGGCGTCGGACCCGTACGCCTCGAGATCGCAGCCGTAGCAGATGATCCACGGAGCGTCTTCCGCTTGACGACGCGGCATGAGGAAATAGCGGTAGTAGGAGTCGACATAAGGAACCGTCAGGTCACTCCCGCCCTCGTAGTCGGCGCCCACGGCGACGTGGTACCTATCCTCCTCCGGGATCAGCGCACGCGCCGCATAGAGCGCGATCTGATCGTCGACGAGGCCGTTGCCGCCCGCAATCTCGCGATCCGAATAGGAGAGCGCGCTGTTTCTCGTCGCGTCCCGCCCGAGATCACGCAGCACAAGTGGGTAGCGCAACACCACCGCGAGCACGGCGACACCAACAAGGAACACGACTCCAACGCGGACAAGTCCGGCCGGCCACTCGAGCCACCACGAGAGTCGCCGCATCCCCACGGTCTACACGATCGCCCGGAGGAGAGATGCCATGTCCTCGACTCGCGCTCGGCGTGAGAGCCGGTCGCGGATATTGTCGGAGAGCTCGACGCCGGGGAGGCCGCCGTCGCGGTAGCGAGCGTGGAGCGCGTGGAGTGCGGCGCTCATTCCTTCGACGTCGTCCGGGGCGACCACCATCCCGGCTTCCGTCTCGCGGATGAGCTCCGCCGCGGCGCCGTCGGGCGGTACGACCGCGAGGATGGGACGACCGGCGGCGAGGTACTCGAACACTTTCCCGGAGAGAACGCCCTTGCCACGTCCATCTGCGTCTGGCACGAGCAGGAGGAGCGCCTCGGAGTCCCGCTGGAGCCGAAGCGACTCGACACGAGGCGCGTACGCGACGAACTGCAGTCGGTCGCCGAGGGTGAGCGAGTCCGCCCACTCACGGTCGGACGAGCGGAAGTCGCCGACGAAGCGGACGACGGCGTCCAGCCCGGCGTCGTGGAAAGCCTGCAGGAACGGGCGGGGGTCGCGCTTCCCGAAGAAGCTCCCGGTATGCGTGATCCGAAACCGCGACGCGGGCCGGTACTCGAGACCCGCGAAGTCGTCGAAGTCGCATCCGTTGGCAATTGTGCGGACGACGCCGCGCGGATCCAGTCCGCGAACCTCGTCGGCAATCGCCTCCGACACGCACGAAATCGCGTCGGCTCGACGCGAGACCAGACGCGCGAGCTGCTGGTTCGCAGCCTGGCGGGCACGCGTCGCCGTCGTGTCCGCCCGGCGATGCTGGTTCGCCACGAGCGGATCGCGAAGGTCGGCGAGCCAACTCGCTCTCGTCGCCTTCTGGACGGCAGCCCCGACGAAGTGAATCGACCCGGGCGGCGACGTCGTGATCACGGCGTCGATTCCCTCGCGGCGCGCGATGCGGATGGCAGCCGGGATCGCCGTGAGATTCCAGGTAACGCTCGCGTCGGGCATGAGTAGTCGGCGAGCCGTCACCTGGGCCTGCACGAGCGCCTTCTCCACGCCGTCGGCAAGCCGAAGCTCCTCCGCAGGCTTTCGCGCGCGCGGCCCGACGTAGCGCACGCGATGGATCCAGGCCTGGGTGGGAACGCGGAGCTCGGGGTCTCGGTGGACCCACTTCGGATCGTCGGGCGCAAGCACGTGGGTCTCGATGCCGAGCGCCGGGAGGTACTGCGCAAGCTTGAGCGGGCGCTGGACGCCGCCGCCGCCAGCAGGCGGGAAGTACATGGTCACGAGCAGCACCTTCACGACGCGTGAAGGGTAGTAGTCAGTCCAGCGCGGCGAACGCCTCGCCGGCCGCCGCGATCGTTGCGTCGATCTCGGCATCGCCGTGAGCGGTCGATAGGAACCCTGCCTCGAACTGCGATGGCGCGAGGTAGACGCCGCGCTCGAGCATGGCGCGATGGAAAACGGCGAAGCTTGCCGTGTCGGCCCGCTTCGCGTCCTCCCAGCTCATCACGGGCTCCTCGGTGAAGAAGAGGCCGAACATCGTTCCCACGCGCGCTAGCTGCACCGGCGCGCCGAGCGCAGCCAGACGCGAGACGAGCCGTTGTCCCGCGCGCTCGAGTCCATCCCAGACGCCGGGCTCGGAGAGTGCGCGCAACGTCTCGATCCCGGCCGTCATCGCGAGCGGGTTTCCCGAGAGCGTGCCGGCCTGGTAGACGGGCCCCGCCGGCGCGACGAGCTCCATGATCTCGCGCCTCCCGCCGAAAGCACCGACGGGGAGCCCGCCTCCGATCACCTTGCCGAGCGTGGTCAGATCCGGTGTGACGGAATACAGCGCCTGGGCGCCGCCGGGGTGGACACGAAATCCGGTCATCACCTCGTCGAACACGAGCAGCGCGCCGTGGTCTTCTGTCACCGACCGCAGCCCTTCGAGAAAGCCCGGCGCGGGCGCGACGAGACCCATGTTGCCGCCAACGGGCTCGACGATCACAGCGGCGAGGTCCACGTGCTCGGCGAAGAGCCGCTCGACTCCCTCGAGGTCGTTGTAGTGAGCGGTGAGCGTGTCCGCGACCGCTCCTATCGCGACCCCGGGCGAATCGGGCAGGCCCAGCGTCGCGACGCCCGAGCCTGCCTGCACGAGAAGGAGGTCGGCGTGACCGTGGTAGCCGCCCGTGAACTTGACGATCTTGGAGCGGCCGGTGAAGGCGCGCGCGACCCGGAGTGCGCTCATCGTGGCCTCTGTGCCCGAGTTCACGAAGCGGACGAGCTCGAGGCTTGGCATCGCTCCTCGGATCAGCCGCGCGAGCTCCAGCTCGAGCGGGCTCGGCGCGCCGAAACTCGTCCCCCTCGGTACGGCATCCTCGAGAGCCGCGACAACCCGGGGATGAGCGTGCCCGAGAATGAGCGGCCCCCACGAGAGGACGTAGTCGACGTAGCGGTTCCCGTCGACGTCTATGAGGTATGCGCCTTCGCCGCGCTCGATGAAGAGCGGCGAGCCGCCGACGGCCCGAAACGCACGGACGGGCGAGCTGACACCGCCCGGCAGGAGGTTCACTGCCTCCGCGAAGAGCTCCTCCGACCGCGCTCGTCCGCGACTCATGCGGTGCCTCTGAGCGCCTTGTAACAACTTGTAACTTGCCCTGATCCTGAGCTCGTCAGCGATCCGTTGAGCTTGTAACAACTTGTAACTTGGCGTCTGGGCACCGTCATCCGAGAACGGTGGCTAGGGAGCGCACGACGGATTCGGCGGCGTCCTCACCCGAGCGGATGCAGTCGGGAATCCCGACACCCCGGTAGGCGGCACCCGCGACTGCGAGACCAGGGTGCACATCGAGCGCGGCCCAGATCCGCTCGAGCCGCTCGGGATGCCCGAGAACGTACTGCGGCATGCCTCGCGGCCAGCGATGGACGCGAGACAAGACCGGCTCGGACTCGACTCCCAGCGTTCGCAACTCGTCCCGCCCGAGTGCGAGAAGCTCGGCGTCGGAATCGGCGGTCACGTCGCGTGCCCCGAAGCGGCCCGCATAGACGCGCAGCAGCGCCTTGCCGGGCGGAGCCCGGTCTTCCCACTTGCTCGACGTCCACGTACACGCGAGAACGTCGGAGCCCTCGCTGCGCGGGACGACGTAGCCGTAGCCGTCGAGCGGGTGCTCTACGTCCTCCCTCCGGTACGCGAGCGTCACGACCGTCGACGACGCGTACGGGATCTCGGCGTGCGCCGCCGCGAGATCGGAATCGATCTCGGCCAGAACAGGCGCCGCGGCGAACGCAGGCACGGCCACAACCACCCCGTCCGCATCAACGGCATCGTGGTCGTCCAGCTCAACCACGAAGCCGCCGGAATGGCGACGCAAGCGCACGGCGCCGTTGCCGACCGCGACCCTCACGCGACCTTCGAGCGCGCCAATCAGCTTCCTGACGATGGCATGCATGCCCGATGCAAGCGTCACGAACGGCGGATAGGGATCCGTCGTCGCGGGCTGCGCCAGCAATCCACGAAGGACACTCCCGTGCTCGAGCTCGAGCGAGCGGAGCTGAGGGAAAGTCGCCTGGAGCGAAAGCTGGTCACCGTCACCACCGTAGATCCCGGTCATGAGCGGCTCGACGAGAGCGTCGTACACCTCTCGCCCGAGCCGGCGTGAGACGAAGGACGCGATCGACTCGTCCTCCCCGAGGGGCGCTGGTGGAACGTCGACTTCGGCGGCCAGACGCGCCTTGCCCTCGGGCGAGAGGAGCGCGCTGTCCCGGAGCGCGTCGAGGCTTGTCGGGATCAACCCCGTCAGCCCCTCGGGAAGCGGATGGAGCTCGCCCAGCCGCTTCACGAAGCTCCGCGCGTGCTCGGGCCGGCGTCCGACGAGCTCGTCCGCCAGCCCGAGCTCCTCGCAGAGCCCCAGTCCGCGCTCCTTGCGCGAGAGGAAGCTGTCGGCCGCCGCCTCGATCACGTAGCCGTCCGAGTGCTCGGTGAGGAGCTTGCCGCCGACGCTCGGCTCTCGCTCTACCAGCACGACGTCGGCGTCCGGCAGCAAGGTCACGAGTCGGTGGGCAGCCGCGAGCCCCGCGATCCCGCCACCGATGACCACGACCTTCACGCCGCGCGCGTCTCCGCGAGCCATCGGGCCGCGCGCTCCCGAACGAGACCGGCGAGGGCATCGACGAACACCGGATCGTCATTCAGCGCCGGTGGGCGCTCGAGCCGTATCCCGAGACCATCGGCGATCGCGCGCGCCTTGCGATCGACGTCGAAGAGGATCTCGACGTGATCGGAGACGAAGCCGACCGGCACGCTGACGACATCGTGAATCCCGCGAGCCGCCAACGCCTCGAGATGCTCCCCAAGATCGGGACCGGCCCACGGCTCCGGCGTCCGGCCCGCGGACTGGTAGCTCCACGACCAGCGCTCCGTAGGAAGTCCCGCACGCTCGGCGACGAGCCGGGCCGTCTCGTGACACTGCTCCCCGTACGGATCACCCGCCGAAAGGACGCGCTCGGGAAGGCTGTGTGCGCTGAAGACGACGTGCACGTGCTCCCGCTCGGCTTCCGGCCAGCGCGAGACGCCGTCGGCTACGCGCGCGGCGAACGCGTCGACCAACCCGGGGGCGTCGTGGTAGCTCGGAATGTGCTCGAAGTCGATCCGTCCCCGATACAGCTCGAGCCCGTCTGCAACCCGTTGCTGGTAGCGGGCGACGGACATCGCGCTGAAGTGCGGCGCGAGGACGAGCGAAACGGCGTGCGTGACGCCGTCCTCGATCATCTCGCCCACGACCTCCTCGATCCAGGGCGCCCAGTGGCGCATCCCGAGATAGCACCGATACCCCTTGCCGAGGCGCGCTGCGATCGCATCGACCTGCGTTCGAGTGACCTCGAGGAGAGGCGAGTGGCCGCCGATCGCGCGATAGTTCTCTGTGATCTCGTCGAGCACGCGACGCGGCGTCGGTCGCCCGTTGCGGATGTCCGCGAGATAGCCCGGGATCTCGTCGAGCGACGCGGGGCCGCCGTATGCCATGACGAGTACTCCGACCGGCAGCTGAACCCGGTGTCTGACACCGAGGCCCTCCAAACCCGCATGGTTGCGTGGGGTGGTGTCAGACACCGGGGTCATGTCGAGGTTCGCTTTCGCACGTGCTCGACGAGGCGGAGGACGCTCTCGACCGGAGTCTGCGGGACGAGCCCGTGCCCGACGTTGAAGATGTGGCCCGGACGGCCGCCGGCTCGGTCGAGGACGTCGTCGATCCGGAACTGGAGCTCGCGCCAGGGAGCGAGCAACGAGGCCGGATCGAGGTTGCCTTGCACGGGTCGCCCGAAGCCCAGCCGCTCCCACGCCTCATCCAGCGGAAGCGTCCAGTCTAGGCCCACGACGTCGCCGCCGCACGCGGCCGCATCGGCCAGGTACGAGCTGACCCCGAGGGAAAAATTGACGACGGGAACACCCGCACCACCGATGTGGGCGAACAGCTCACGATTGTGCGGAGCGACGTAGCGGAGATAGTCCTCACGCCCGAGCGCGCGCCCGGCCCAGGAGTCGAAGACCTGCAGCGCCTGCGCTCCCGCTCGGACCTGGGCGAGGAGGTAGTCGACCTGGACAGTGACCAGCTTGTCGAGAAGCCGCTTCCACGCCGCCGGCTCGGAGAGCATGAACGCCTTCGTGCGCGAGAAGTCCTTCGACGTCCCGCCCTCGATCGCATAGCTCGCAAGAGTGAACGGCGCGCCCGCGAACCCGATGACGGGGATGTCGCGCGGCTCGAGTTCGCGACGGACAAGCGCGATCGCTCCGAGCGTTCCGGCCATCGTCTCCTCGGCCGGCGGCGCGCCGAGGAGGTCGACGTCACGCGGGCTCGAGATGGGATTCCCGATCCGAGGGCCGTCGCCCTTCACGAAGTCGAGGTCGAGGCCCATACCGACGAGTGGCGGCAGGATGTCCGAGAACACAATCGCCGCGTCGAGCACGAAGCCGTCGACAGGCAGGAGCGTCACCTGCGCGGCCAACTCGGGCGTCCGTATCACCTCCAGCATCGCGTGTTTCTCGCGTAGGGCGCGGTACTCGGGTTGGTAGCGACCCGCCTGGCGGAGAAGCCATACGGGTGTCCGGTCCGTGGGAAGACCACGGCAGGCGCGAAGGAAGAGAGAGGTCGGCTCGATATTCTCCTCCGCGGTCGGTGCTGCTGTCACGCTGTGCTGCTCTGCCACGCCACCCTGCCGACGAAGAAGGGGCCGAGCCGTTCGAGGTGAAGCGAAGTCTGCTTCGTCTTGCGCATCCGCTGGACGATGATCGAGAGCGGATGCAGCTCCGGGCCGAGGAGCCCGACGACGAAGTCGTTGTCGAGCTTGTCGAGCCCATGGCATGCGAGCCGGATGTCGTATCCGAGGCCAGCGCGCCCGAACGACATCCCGACGCCGCCGTGCTCCATCAAGATCGCGTTCTGCTCCGTGCGCGAGAGCTGCTCGAACGAGCCGGCGCGGCGGAGCGGGTACCAGATCGCCCACTCGAGCGACGGGTCGAGGACGCGGCGGCGCGGGCGCTCGACGAGCGTCTCCTCGAGATCGTGCTCGTGCCCGATCGCGTAGGTGCGGCCCAACATCGTGAGCTCGGGCTTGGACTCGAGGTCGACGAACGGAGGCGACTGCAAGAAGCTGCGGAGCTCCGACACGAACGCGTCCGGGGTCTCGCTCACGGTGAGCAGCGCGACGCCTGTCGGGTCGTTGACGTCCTCGTAGAGGGTCCCTACGACACCCGCCGACTCGAGCGCGGCGACGAGCGGCGCGGCGGACCCGGCTCCGCCGAACGCGTGGAGCTGCATATAGAGCCTGCGGTCGAGCGACATCGCCTCGCCTTCGACCGTCCGGCCGTGCTCGGCGACGTCGACCTCTTCGAGCTCCGGCTCTGCGGGCCGGTCGTCGACGCGCGCCATCACGAGCGTCCTTGAAGCCAGGTGGCCGCATCCTTCGCGTGATACGTCACGATCAGATCGGCGCCGGCGCGGCGAATGCCGGTCAACACCTCGAGTACGACCGCGCGCTCGTCGAGCCAGCCGTTCGCAGCCGCTGCCTTGACCATCGCGTACTCGCCGCTCACGTTGTACGCCGCGAGCGGCAGCTCGGAGAATCGCTCACGGACGGCGCGGACGATGTCGAGGTAGCCGAGCGCAGGCTTGACCAGGAGCGCATCCGCGCCCTGGTCGACGTCGAGCGACGCCTCTCGCAGCGCCTCGCGAGCGTTGGCCGGGTCCATCTGGTGCGATCTCCGATCGCCGAAGGCGAGCGCCCCCTCGGCGGCTTCCCGAAACGGCCCATAGAACGCGGATGCGTACTTCACGGCGTACGAGAGAATGGCGACGCGCTCGAGCCCCTCGGCATCGAGAGCGCCGCGGATCGCGCCCACCATGCCGTCGATCATCCCGCTCGGCGCCACGACATCGGCACCGGCCTCACCGTGCGACACCGCAATTCGGCCGAGGACCTCGAGCGTCTCGTCGTTCAGCACGTCGCCGTCGAGCCCGAGGAGGCCACAGTGCCCGTGATCGGTGTACTCGCACATGCACACATCGGTCATCACCACGAGGTCGGGTGTGGCGTCCTTGAGCACGCGAATCGTCTGCTGCACGACGCCGTCGTCCACGTAGCTCTCGACTCCCAGCGGGTCCTTCGCACTCGGAATCCCGAACAGGAGCACCGCCTTGATCCCGAGCGACTCGAGCTCACGCGCTTCCGCCGCGACCAGGTCGACCGAGAGCTGACTGACGCCCGGCATCGAGCTCACCTGGTTACGCACACCGTGACCGGGGACGACGAAGAACGGGGAGACGAGATCGTCGGGCGCGAGTGTCGTCTCACGCACCAGATCGCGAAGCGCAGCGGTGCGTCTCAGCCTCCGCGGACGCAGCGATCCGGCGGACAGCCGAAGCGCGTCCAGCGGATCGACCTGGAATCCCGTCACGAGCTTTCACCAAAGTGCGACACGAGGGCACGAATGATGCCGTCCGCCGACGTCTCGTCGGCGACGACGCCGACCGGCAGCCCCACCTCGCGAGCAACCGCAGCCGTCTTCGGGCCGATGCAGACGAGGAGCGTCGAGTCGCCCAAGCCATCGAGCGATCCTGCGATGGCCGAAAGGCTGCGCACCGCCGAGCCGCTCGCAAGAACGATTGCGTGGGCAATTCGCAGAGGCAACATGCCCCACAACGCGGGCTCGATCTGGATCGTCCGATAAGCGACGACCACGTCGACCGTTGCCCCGCCCTCCCGAAGCTCGTCGGCGAGCCGCGGATCGGCGATGTCTGCTTGCGGGAGGAGCACGCGAGCACCCTCGATCGACCCCAGTCCGGCAGCGATGTCCTCTGACGCGCGAGCGGCGACGAACGCTGGCTCCACCCCGAGCTCCCTGACGGCCTCGGCCGTCACCGGCCCGACCGCGGCGACACGTGTCTCGCCGATTTCGCTCAGGCGCTCGCCGACCGCAGCAACCCCGTTGACACTCGTGAAGACAGCCCAGTCGTACGTCGCTAACTCGGCGGCCGCAGCGTCGAGCGCGCGAGGATCCTCGACGGGGCGAATCTCGATCAGCGGCACGATCGAGACCTCGGCACCCAAACCCTCCAGCGCCTCGGCCAGCGGCCGCGCCTCGGGTCGCGTGACGACGATCCGCCTGCCTGCGAGCGGAGGGGTCGTCATGGGCTCACGCCCAGGCGAATCGCCTCCAGAATGCCGTCGGCGCCCGCAGCGAGTGCCTCGCGGGCGAGCCGTCCGCCCAGCTCATCCGGTTCTCCCTCCCCGCGCACTCGAATCACCTCGCTGCCGTCGATGGATGCGACGAGCCCGTTCATGCGAACACGCAGAGCACCTTGTAACAGACTGTTACTTGCGTCGTCAGCCCCTCTCGGTACGACCTCGGCATGGGCGGCCACCGGCGCGGCACACCCGCCGCCGAGCTCGCGGAGGAACGTCCGTTCCGCCGTGGTCGTGACCCGCGACGCGAGATCGTCCATCGCAGCCAACAATTCCAGCACGCGTTCGTCGTCGGCTCGGCACTGGACTGCAAGGGCCCCCTGTCCTGGGGCGGGAAGCATCGTCTCGGGCTCGAGCCACTCGGTTACGACCTCCTCGACCCCCAGGCGCCTGACCCCGGCAGCGGCGAGTACGGCGGCGTCGTACTCGCCCCGCCGCACCTTGTCGACGCGCGTGTCGACATTGCCGCGGATCGAGCGAATCTCCAGAGCGGGCCGCAGAGCGCGCAGCTGGGCCTCACGGCGGAGGCTGCTCGTTCCCACAACGGTTCCCGGGGGGAACTCGGCGAGTGTCAGGCCGTCCCGCGCGACGAGGCAGTCGCGCGGATCCTCTCTGACGCAGACGGCCGCGATCACGACTCCCGGCGCGTCCTCCGTCGGGAGATCCTTGAGCGAGTGGACGGCGACGTCGATCTCGCCGTCGAGCAAGGCTCGCTCCAGCTCGAGCGTGAACAGCCCCTTGCCGCCGATCTCGGGAAGCGGTTCTCCGCTCGCCTGCGTCCGGTCGCCCTGCGTCACGATCGGCCGAACATCGCACGACACGTCGGGCCACGCGGCGGCGAGCAACTCGACGACGCCATCTGTTTGCGCGCGGGCGAGGTTGGAGGCCCTGGTACCGAGAGTCACCGCCGCCGGTGGCGGCGTCGCGCTCACGAGTCGCGCGGAGCCGCGAGCCCGAACAGCTCGCGCACGGCATCGGCGACCTCGTCAGCGTCGCCGGTGCCGGCCCGCTCGCGCAGGCGTACGGTCGGCTCGTGCAGGAGCTTCGTCACCAGCGTGCGGGACAGGTGCTCGATTCTCTCGGCCGTCTCCGGGTCGACGTCGCCGAGGTCCCGCAGCGCGCGCTCGAGCTCCTGCTGGCGAATCGTCTCGGCCTGACGTCGAAAGGCGGAGAGGAGCGGTTCGACCTCGAGCTCGTGATACCGGCGTCCGAAGCTCTCGACCTCGTCCTGGACGATCGCCTCGACTGCCGGAACTTCGCGAAGCCGCGACGCCATCGAGTCGTCCAGCCCGGCGCGCAGGTCGTCGACGTCGAAGAGGCGCACGCCCGAGATTGCTCCGGCCCCACGCTCGACATCCGCCGGCACTGCCAGATCGACGAGCACGAGGGGCCTGTCGCTGCGGCGTGACATCGCGTCACGAACGAGCTCGGCCCCGACAATTGGCGCTTCGGAGGCCGTCGCCGTCACCGCAACATCCGCCCACGAGAGAGCGTCCTCGAGCTCGTCGAACCCGTGCGCGGTCGCGCCGAGGTGGTTCGCGACCTCTACCGCACGTCCGCGCGTGCGGTTCGCCACCGCCGTCTGGACGACTCCGCGTCTCGCGAGCGCCTCGAGCGATTGAAGCCCGATGCGCCCTGCTCCGACAACCAGCACGCGCTTCTCACGCAGGTCTCCGACAACGCTTGCCGCAAGTGCAAGAGCCATCGAGCTCGCGGTTGCAGGATTTGCGCCGATAGCCGTCTCGCTGCGAGCTCGTCGTCCCGCGGTGATCGCGGTCCGGAAGAGGAGCGAGAGCCCCGGCCCGACCGATCC
>JBOHAY010000215.1:0-5138 GCA_050697935.1 Gaiellaceae bacterium
GGAGGGGCGCGACGAGAGCCGAGTTCGACCCTTTATTCAGCGCACAGGCCGGGCGCGACGAGGGAGGGGAAATCGTCCGTCCTGGGGGAAGATGCAACGCGTGAGCAGCGTCGCGCCCGGCCTTTAACACCACGAATCACCGCCGGCTCAGCGCGCGTGCGCGACTCAGAGGCGAAGCTCGCGAAGGGCGCTGAATATGGCCTCCGAGAAGGTCGGATACGGCTGGATCGTGTCGAGCAAGACGTCGATCGACACCTCGGCACGCACCGCGAGCGTGAGCTGGCCGAGCCATTCACCCGCCTCAGGCCCGACCGCGACGGCGCCCACGAGCACGCGGCGCACCGGGTCTGCCGCGAGCTTCACGAAGCCCGGCCGCCTCGGTCGCTCGTAGGTCGAGAGCCGCCCGCCTGCGATCTCGTAGCGCGCGGTCACGACGCCGTCACCGTCCATGACTCCGACCGTGGCGACCTGCGGATCGGTGAACACGGCCGCCGGAATCGCGCGGTAGTCCGCGGTGACGTCGAAGCCGGCGATATTCGCCGCCGCCACGCGCGCCTGGTACTTCCCGAGATGCGTGAGGAGCCCGACGCCAGCGACGTCGCCGAGAGCCCACACACCGGGGCCAGCCCGAAGCCGATCGTCCACGGTGAGCCCGCGCGCGGTGATCTCGACGTCGAGCTGCTCGAGGCCGAGTCCGGACACGTTCGCACGACGACCAGTCGCGACGAGAAGCCGGTCGGCGTCGAGCGTCTCCCCCGACTCGAGATGGAGCCTGAACCCGGAGCCGGCCTTCTCCGCCTTCACCGTGTTCGAGTTCACGAGGACGCGGATGCCCTCCTGCTCGAACCGCTCGCGTAGCAGCGTGCCGGCAGCGGGATCGAGCCGAGCGAGGATGCGGTCGTGGTACTCGACGAGCGTCACCTCGGAACCCATTCGGCGGAAGAACTGGCCTAGCTCGGCACCGACGGCGCCCACGCCGAGGACGATGAGGCTCTCGGGGATGTGCCCCGCCCAGACCGCCTCGCGGTTCGTCCAGAAGTCGAGCCCGTCGAGCCCCTCGACCGGAGGCACTGCGGACGAAGACCCGGTCGCGACGACGAGGGTCTCGTACTCGATCTCACGATCTCCCACGCCAACGACACCTGGTCGCACGACGCGCGCATCGCCACGAACGAGCTCGGCACGTTGATCCGCGAGCCAGCCGGCGTGCCAGGAGTCGTCGCGGCCGTCCGTTACCTGATCTCGCCACCAGAAGACGCGCTCGGGATCGAGCTCGCCGGTGACGCTCTCGGCCGCGCCGGGCGCGAGCCTCGCGGCGGCGTGCACCTCGGTGGGGCGCAACAGCGTCTTCGTCGGGATGCAGGCGTAGTACGAGCATTCCCCGCCGGCGAGCTCGCGCTCCACGACGACGATCTCGACATCGGGATCGAGCCCGCGAAGCGCTCCGACGAAGTGCTCCCCGCTCGAGCCCGCGCCAAGGACGACCACACGACCTCTCCTCACGGCGGCACTCTCCTTCTCGAGATGGTTGAAACGGAGAGGGCGGGATTTGAACCCGCGACGCACCTTTCAGCACGTACGCGATTTCCAGTCGCGCTCCTTCGGCCGCTCGGACACCTCTCCGGGGAGCTACAGCCTAGCGGCGGTCTGTGGTGCGCTAGCCGGTCGCGGAGGAGGAGACGTACGCCGCGACATCCTGGATCTGCTGCTCGCTGAGCGAGTCCTTGAACGGCGGCATGACGCCCATGCCGTTCGTCACGCGCTCTACGACCTTGTCGAAGGGCGGCTTTGCCGCGTCGAGGTTCGGCCCGACCGCGCCCGACGTGCCCGCGTCGGAAAGCGTGTGACAGCCACCGCACGACGGCGCCGCGATGGAGACGAAGACTTCCTTCCCGGCCGCAGCGTCGCCGGCGCCGGCTGTCGGCTCCGTCGTCGTCTCGGTCGGCCCTACTTCGCGAGTTGTCTCTTCGGCCTCGCCAATCTCTGCAAGCACGAGCACGGCCGTTATCTGAGACACGAAGAGGACGCCGGCAATCACGAGGAAGATCGCCAAGCGGGGCGCGGGAAACTCCGGCCTGGAGCGCGGGATGACGAGCGCGACGATGAGCGCGAACGCTATGAAGACTGCGGCGACGACGAGCAGTGCAGTCTCGTACCCGGTCAGCGCCAGCAGCACGCGCCGGACGCTACCACGGTGCCCTGGGCGGGGACACCGCTACTGCTCGAGCGGCGCCATCGTCAGCCCGAACCCCTCGAGCTCGGCCCAATAAAGCTCGGCCTGCTCCTTGTCGCCGGCCCAGACGATGGTCTGGCCCGTGGTGTGAATCTTGTCCGCGAGCTCCAAACCCTGCTCGTAGCTGACCCCGGGCAGAACGCTCGAAAGCGCGAACGCGACCCCTTGAAACGTGTTGTGGTCGTCGTTCCGGACGATCACGCGCCACGGTCTGCCGAGCCCGCTTCCGGTGCTCTGCCTGCGTCGTGTGCGTGGCGGTGTGAGCGTTGCCGGAGCCACGCGCGGAACGTACCAAGGCCTGCGATACCCTTACGCGCTCCGGGCGCATAGCTCAGCGGGAGAGCGCTCGCTTCACACGCGAGAGGTCCCTGGTTCGATCCCAGGTGCGCCCATCCCCGTTCTCGGCTTCGTTGAGTCGATTCCGGGCACCCCCCTGCTCGGCAATCGGCGCAAGGTTCATCGGTTCC
Source organism: Gaiellaceae bacterium (assembly GCA_050697935.1). Lineage (GTDB taxonomy): Bacteria > Actinomycetota > Thermoleophilia > Gaiellales > Gaiellaceae > GMQP-bins7. The sequence continues at coordinate 2,701 of JBOHAY010000215.1, forward strand.
CGGTGGCAGACGGACGCCCGCTCCTCATCAACCCTGCGACAGTCGACCCTTTAAGACACTTTGGTGCTCGACACTGCGACAGGTTCCTCGCGCCACGTTTCCTCTCGGCCGACGAACTCGATCCGTATGGCGAAACGACAATCGATGTTCTCAGCACATTGAACTCTGAGCCCGTGACCGAAGGAAGACTCGCGTCTATACGACGCCTTCGCCTGTGAAAGTGGGTTACACGGAGCACTCCGCTGACCGGTAGTGGAGTCAACCTCGGGTCTCGAAATGGGTACCGATCAGGTAGGAGGGTGTCGTGAGACCAGTCCGGATGCTTGTAGTGCTGCTGGGCGTCGCTGTGTTGTCGGTCAGTGTGGCGGCGTGCGGCGGCGATGATGATTCATCGACGAGCGCCGCTGACAAGGGCACGGTCGTCAACATTGAGCTGGGCGAGTCAGGTTTGACGTATTTCGTCAGGCCCGATCAAACGACAGTGGAAGCCGGCACGGTGACGTTCGCCGTCACCAACGTGGGTGAGCTCACCCACGAGTTCATCGTCTACTCCAATCTCGACGATGTCGCGACCGGCAATCTTCCGATCAACACCGAAGAGGACGTAGCGGACCTGGTCGAGGAGAACATCATCGGCGCGGCCCCCTACGCGACGCCGCCGATCGTTCCCTCGGACAAGGAGCCCGGCGCTGCAGATCACCGGATCCCGGGTGGGGGTTGGGGCGCCGAGCTCACCGTCGACCTCGCGGCCGGGAAGTACATCTTGCTCTGCAACCTGCCCGGCCACTACACCGGGGGCAAGCAGTACTCCGCATTCACCGTGGAGTAGCGGCCCCTGGACATCGACTCCTTCCTGACGGAGTCATCTCTGGCTCGGCGCCGCGATTGGCGAGGCGGAGGCGTGCTACGGCACCACCGCGGGTTACCCCCTCCCCCTCGCGAAGTGCTCCGGCAGTGGGGCTGCTGGCGGGCGCACCTACGCGTTCGCTCGTGCGCACGGTCGCCGCCAGGCCGCGGCTCGCCCTTCGGATAGCGCAGGATCTGGTGTCGCCGATATGTCCCACACCCGCGACCGACTGCGCCGCTTCCTGATTCGTGCCGTGTCTCGCACGCATGGCGGCGTCTACCGTGCCAGCGGGGGCCGCCTCCTAGGCCGCGTGGCCGGAATGCCGGTGCTCCTCCTGACGACGACCGGGCGGGAGTCAGGCAGGCCACGGACGGCCGCGCTCACGTACTTCCGCGACGGCGCAGACCTCGTTGTGATCGCCTCCTTCGGCGGCTCGGATCAGCCGCCCGCTTGGTGGCTCAACCTCCAGCGCGATCCTCGGGCAAGCGTGCTGATCGGTGGGACGACGTCGAAGGTGACGGCGAGGGCAGCGACCGCCGAGGAGCACGACCGGCTCTGGCCCCTCGTGACGACGACCCACTCTGGGTACGCCCGTTACCAGCAGCGCACAGCGAGACTGATTCCTATCGTGATGTTGACGCCGGAGGAGCAGTGAGCGCAGGTGCGCCGATGCGCCCGATCGTGGTCTTCGATCTCGGGGGCGTCCTCATCGAGTGGGATCCACGCCATCTCTACCGACAGCTGTTTGATGACCCTGACGAAATGGAGTCGTTCCTCGCCGAGGTCACCACGGCGGAATGGAACGCACACCAAGACGCGGGGCGACCATGGGCCGAGGCGGTCGAACTCCTAGTCGCCGAGCATCCGCGGCGGCGAGAACTCATCGAGGCGTTCCACCGGCGATGGCCCGAGATGCTGGCCGGGGAGATCCCGGGAACAGTCGAGGTACTTGCCGATCTACGTGCTGCGGGAGTCCGACTGGTCGCGCTCAGCAACTGGTCAGCTGAGATGTTCCCGGTTGCCCGAGAGCGGTTCGACTTCCTGGCATGGTTCGGGGGAATCGTGATCTCGGGCGACGTCGGAGTGAACAAGCCCGACCGGCGGATCTTCGACCACCTCGCACAGCAGTTCGGCATCGAGCCCGCGGCGGCGATCTTCATCGACGACTCGTCGGCGAACGTCGACGCAGCGACGGCACTCGGGTTCCGCGCGATTCTGTTCACCGACGCTACGGCGTTGCGGCGCGAATTGGAACGACTCGGGCTTCTTCGGGATACCCAGGCTGAATCGCCTCCGGGATAGCGACCTCGTGACGAGCGGCTCGTGCGTCGCGCGCGCGCCTGCTCGCCTGACGCTCCCCTCAGTGCTCCCCCATGACTGCAGAAGCGGACGAATAGCAGGGCTGTCGGGGGTCAGGTGCGCCCATCGCCGGACGCAGCTTCGCAGAGCCGAGTCCCGGCACGCTCCTACGGCGTCTAATACGACAGCCTGGTCCGGGCTAGACGCTCGCAGCGGCGCCCTCGATGACGCGCCGCAACGACTCGAGCTGCTCCTGGAGGCTGCCACAGACGGCCTCGCAGAGCTCGAAGAC
>JBOHAY010000216.1:0-2272 GCA_050697935.1 Gaiellaceae bacterium
CGGCCTCGTGGATGTCGCCTGCGCCACAACAGGTCACCGCCTCGAGCTCGATCAGCTCGAGCCCGACCTTCGGAGCCAATGCCTGGGTCGAGGTGTCGAGCTCCTTCGCCGAGAGCGACGCCAGGCAACCCTTGTAGTACGCGACCGTTCTCACGCGCGCCCCTCGCCGGCACCGGCTCCCGCCGGGCAGAGCCCGGCTCCGCCCGCGCCTGACGCCGCTCGCGGCAGGATGCTTCGCCCTCGGCGCTTGTCCGTACTTGTTGTACTGTCCTGCGCGCCTCGGGCTCGCCTCCCTTGCGAGCGACGCCCGAGGAACGCGCGGCGGCGTCCTCTCTGCCTGGACCTCATGGTGTCACGTCCTCGCCGGGCGGAAGTGGAGCCGGGAACGACTCCGGCCCGTACGGGTCGCGCGCTTCCGCGCCGCTCTCCTGCACGAACTCGAGTCGCGACAGCGCATGCTCGCCCTGGACGATCCCGGCCGCACCTTTCCGATCCTGCTGCTTGACGAGGTCGTAGAGCGCTCGCGCTTCGTCCACGTGCTTGGCGACGTGGGGCGGAAAGGGCGGCGGGACCTTCCCGTGCCGAAGCAGGCCCATCGCGAACTTGGTCTCCTTGATCGAGCGCGCGACACCCTGCGTCTTCGGGACGAGCTCGGTTTCCCGCAGCCACCCGGTGGTCTTCGCCGAGGTGACGAACCACTTCGCGTGCTTGGCGCCCATGTCGGAGTCGATCCCCTCGCGCATCGCCTCGGCACCGAGCTTGGCGATCGCGTCGCGCGGGTCGACGCCCTTCGGGCAGCGCTCCTGGCAGAAGTAGCAGCGCGTGCAATCCCAGATCCCGTGCGGATTCGAATACTCCTGAAGACGCTCGACCGTGGCTTGGTCGCGCGCGTCGCCGACAAACCGCATCCCCTTGGCGAGCGCAGCCGGGCCTAGGAAGTCGGGATCTGCCTCCATCGAGTTGCACTCGGAGACGCAGCAGCCGCACATGATGCACAGCGACTCCTTGTGGATCACGTCCATCCGCTCCTGCGAGACGTTGTTCTCCTTCTCGCCGGGATCCGCGTAGCCCGGCTGCAGGAACGGCGTGACAGCTCGGATCTTCCCCCAGAAGGGATCCATATCGACGACCAGATCCTTGACGATCGGCATGTTTCCCATCGCCGAGATCACCGGGACGTGTCCCGACTCGGCGATGTCGACCATCCGCGTCTTGCAGGCGAGAACAGCCGCGCCGTCCATACGCATGCCGCAGGAGCCGCAGATCATCATCCTGCAGCTCTTGCGGTACGCGAGCGTCCCGTCGTGGCGGTCCTTGACGATGTCGAGGACGTCGAGCAGGGTCGCCCAGTCGGGCGCGTCCACCTCGTACTCCTTCACGGCTCGCGCGCCAGCGACGGGGTCGTACCGCTGGATCTTCAGGGCCATTTTCATCGGGCTACCACGCTAGTACTTCCTCTCCTCGGGCTGCCACTTGGTCATCGTCACGGGCTGCCAGTCGAGCTCGGGCGCTCCATCCTTCCATGTGACCAGGGTGTGCCGGAGGTAGGTCTCGTCGTCGCGGTCCGGATAGTCGTACGGCCGCGCGTGCGCGCCACGGCTCTCTTTCCGGGCAAGCCCGGAGACGACCATGCACTCGGCCAGCTCGAGCAGGAACCCGAGCTCGAGCGCCTGCGTGAGATCCGAGTTGAACACGTTGCCCTTGTCCTCGACGACGACCCTTTCGTAGCGCTCCCTGAGCGACTGGACGATCGCCCCTTGCTCGAGCATCTGCTCCTCTCGTCGGAACACCCCGAAGTTCACGTGCATCGTCTCCGCGAGCTCGTCCCGAATCTGCCACGGCCGCTCGCCCTCGGTGCGGTCGAGGAGCGTTCTCAGCTCACGCTCGGCGTCCGCCTCGACCGACGCAGGTACTTCGACAGTGGTGTTCGTGAGCGCCCACTCGGAGGCGTGCCGGCCAGCGCGCTTCCCGTACGTGATCGTCTCCATGAGAGCGTTGCCGCCGAGCCGGTTCGCGCCGTGAACCGAGACGCAGGCGGCCTCACCCGCCGCATAGAGCCCTTCAAGACTCGTCCGCCCCCAGACGTCAGTGTCGACTCCGCCCATGTGGTAGTGAGCCCCTGGCCGAACCGGGATCGGCTCGTATATCGGATCCACGCCCATGAACGTCATCGAGAGCTCGCGCGTCCCGTGCAGGCGCTCGAGGATCCTCTCGGCGCCGAGGTGACGCAGGTCGAGGAAGACGTTGCCGTCCACGCCCCGCCCCTCGTCGA
>JBOHAY010000217.1:0-11035 GCA_050697935.1 Gaiellaceae bacterium
TGCCGGAGGAGCGGCCGGCCATATCCCGGGGAGGTGGTCTGCGACGGAGCGTCAGCATGACGCTACTCGGGGTGGAGATCCCAGCGTGGCGTATTCCGCGCCTCGCGCCGGGCTCTCCGCCGCCACATCGGCACGTAGAGGAAGAGCCAGACGAATGCGGCGACCGGGAACAGCAGCACGAAACGTTCGCTTACGAAGAGGACGAGGATGACGAACAGCGCTATGAAGACGAATGCGAGGGCGAGAATCTCGAGCCGAAAGCGCCGCATCCGGCGCAGGAGACCCTCGTACTCCTCGATGGGAATCTGCCGTGTGTTCCACCGCTTCCCGCACCCCTCGCACTGCCACGAGTCGCCGTAGGGCACGGACGCGACCTCGCCGCAGTCGCACGTGATCGTGATCGGAGGCGGCCCCATCTCCTCGCGATTCTACGGCCATGAATACCTCCGGTAGGGCGGATCCTGACCCATTGAAACTGCCCGGCTGCCCTGTTACGGTCTGCTCTCCAGTCGACCAAGAGGCAGTCGAAACGAGGAGGTTGCGGTGGCGCAGGCAGTCGTCGAGGAACGGCAACTCATCAAGACGCTCCGCTGGTACGACGGGTTCGTCATCGCCCTCGCAAACCCCGCCTTCCTTCTGGGTTCGCTCGGGTACTCCGTCGGCGACCTCGGAGGCTGGGGCGCGGTGCTGCTCTGGGCGATCACGGCGGCGATCTTGGTCCCCGTCGTCGTGCTCTACTCGGAGCTTGCCGCGATGTTCCCGGACAAGTCGGGCGGCTTCCCGATCTACGCAAACGAGGGCTGGCGCAGGTACACGACCCTCGTCGGCCCGATCGCCACGTTCGGCTACTGGATCGGCTGGTCGGTCGTCCTCTCCTTCCTCGGTCTCTTCGTCGGTCAGCTCGCCCACGCCGCCTGGTTCCCAGGAGAGCCGTTCGGCACGAACGCATTGTTGGCCGGTGCCGCGGGAGACGGGTACTTCAGCACCGGTCCTGTGGACGTCGGGCTTCCACACCTGATTGCGATCGGCCTCATCCTGGCCGTGTGGGCCTTCAACATCCTCGGCACCCGGGTCGGCGTCACGTTCAACTACCTGGCGGGGATCTTGCTCATGATCCCTCTCTTCTGCTTCATGGTCCTTCCGTTCTTGAACGGCGACTTCGACTCCAGCAATCTCACGTACAAGCTGAACGATGCGGGGCTCGCCTGGGGCGGCTGGCAGCTCGCCCTCGTCTGGATCTGGATCATGCTCTGGTCGGCAGGCGGCGTGGACACCTGCGCGACGTTCGCGCCCGAGTACAAGGACACGGTCCGTGACACGAGAAAGGCGCTCATGTCGGCGGCGATCTTCTCCCTCATCGTCTACACCTTCCTGCCGCTCGGCCTGGTCGGCGGAGTGGGTGAGGAGACGGTGGCGGCATACGACTACGTCGGTGCGCTCGACGAGCTCGTCGGTCCCAATCTGACCAACCTGTTCGTCATCGTCATCCTGGCCAGCTTCGTCATCTCCATGAACACGGCGACAGCCGACGGCAGCCGTGCGCTCTATGGCATCTCCCGCGCCGGGCTGACGATCAAGGAACTGGGAACTCTCAATCGCTTCAACGTGCCGGGGAATGCGATGAGCCTGGACATGGCCGTCAACATCCTCTTCGTCCTCTTCATCGGCAACCTCTTCGGCATTCTCGCCGCGAGCAACATCGGGTACGTGCTCGCTCATGTCTTCGCGCTCTCCGCGTACGTCCTCCTGCGGAAGGACCGGCCGCTCTGGCCGCGGCCCATCAAGCTGCGCGCCTACTGGACCGGCATCGCGGCGATTCTTTGCGGCATGTTCATCGTCTTCACGATCGTCGGCGTCGGCTGGTTCCAGACGGCCGCCGGCGGATACGGCAGCGAAAAGGAGAAGATCATCGGCTTCTCCGTCCTCGTGATCGCGGTTGTTCTCTTCTTCTACCGGCGGATCGTCCAGGACAAGGAGTCACCGCACTGGCGCGAGGAGACCCCTGCGGTGCCGGATGCTCAACAGGCCGCCTTGCTCGAGGAGGCCGCGCGCCCGGTCGCCTGAGTCGGCCGGCACGACGTCAGAAGAGGCGGCTTCGGCCGCCTCTTCTTCTAGGACGTCAGAATCTGTCCTGATGGAACGCTCGGAGCCGCAGGAGTTCGAGGTCGCGATCGAAAGGGCAATCGCGGCGCCCGAGGCATTCGGTGCGTCCTTCGACGAGGCTCCGTCGCGGAGCGAGTTGGAGCTCGGCGCCGGGCTCGAGGGCGATCCGGCGATCGCCTTCCGTCGCACGCTCGGGATGTTCGCCACGGGGGTGACTGTCCTCACGGCTCGGGTTGCCGAGCAGGTGCACGGGATGACGGCGAACGCGTTCATGTCGGTCTCCCTGCAACCACCGCTCATTCTGATCTCGATCGACCGCCGCGCCAGGATGGGGGCGCTCCTGCACGAGGGAACGCGGTTCGGAGTCAGCGTCCTCGAGGCGCACCAGACGAGACTCTCCGATCGGTTCGCAGGCCGGATCGCCGACGACGTCCCCGAGCCCGCCTTCGAGGTGGTGCACGAGACGCCGCTCGTCGAAGGTGCGCTTGCGCACCTCGTCGCGTGGGTCGTTCGCTCTTACTGGGGCGGCGACCATTCCCTGTTTCTCGGGCAGGTCGAGTTCGCGCGCTACGGCGAGGGGCGTCCGCTGCTCTTTCACGGAGGCCGGTACGAGCGGCTCATTGAGGATCCGCGGGTCTTCTCGTTGCTCCCGGAGGAGCTTCTTGAGCCGATTCTCGCGCTCGGTGAGGCGCGCGAGTACGTCGACGGTCAGTCGATCATGCGTGCGGGCGAGCAGGGTGCCGAGCTCCTCCTCGTCGTCGCCGGACTGGTACGCGTCGAGCGTCCGGGGCGCTCCCTGACGCTGGGCCCTGGCGAGCTCATCGGCGAGATCGAGGTACTCGATCCGGGTGGCGGGCGCATCGCGGACATCTTCGCGGTGGGCTCCGTGCGTTGCTTGACGGTGACACGTGAGCGGCTCGTGGCTGCGCTCGAGGCCGATCCGCGCGCGGCGATCGCGCTGATCGAGGTGCTCGCCGCCCGCTTCCGCGAGACCGCGTGACCCACCGTACTGCGCTCCTCGCAGTCGGCGTCGGGCTCGCGCTGGCCGACTCTTCCATCGTCACGCTCGCGCTTCCCGAGGTTCTCGGTGAGTTCGACGTTGCAATCACGTCCGTTGCGTGGGTGCTCACATCGTTCAACCTCGTGCTCGCGGTCGTCGCCGTTCCGGCGGCGTACGTCTCGCGACGGCGACCGCGGGAGGCGTTCGTCGTGGGCGTCATGGTGTTCGCGGGTGCGTCACTCGCGTGCGGGCTCGCTCCGTCGTTCGACGGTCTCGTGGGTGCGCGCTGCGTTCAGGCGCTCGGCGCTGCCTTGATTGTCACCGCGGCGCTCGATCTCCTCTCGCAGGTCGGAGGTGGAGACGAGCAGGCCCTCCGCACCTGGGTTGCCGCCGGCGTGTTCGGCGCAGCTCTCGGGCCGGCGATCGGCGGGATCCTCACGCAACTCCTCGGCTGGGAATCCATCTTCCTCGCCCAGGTTCCCGTGGCGCTCGCGCTGCTGCTCGCTGTGCGTGGCGTGGTCGCCCGTCCCGTGCCTACGCCGGCCGGACGACCTTCGATCATGGCCAACGCCGCACTCCTCCTCGTCGCTGGTGGTCTTGTCGCGGCGCTCTTCCTCGTCGTGCTCCTCCTCGTCGACGGCTGGGGCATGTCGCCAGCGGCCGCTGGAGTCGTGGTCACCGTCATGCCGCTCACGGCAATCGTCGTCGGCCGGCGTCGGCCGCGTGCGCTCGGTGTCGTGCAGGGCGTCGCGTGCGGGGTGATCCTGCTCGCCGGAGGTTTGACGGCTCTCGCGCTCATGCCGCGTGCGGGCTGGGCGTGGACGGTGCCGCCGCAGATCCTGGTGGGAGCGGGTCTCGGCCTCACAGTCGCTGGACTGACCGAGCTCGCCCTGCGTGGTCGTCCTGACCAGATCGTCCACGGCGGCTGGACGCTCGCTGCGCGCCACGCCGGCGTCGTGCTCGGGCTGCTCCTGCTCGCACCCGTCCTCACGACCGCGCTCGACGAGAACCGCGATGAGGCGATTCGCGCCGGTGCGGCCGTCGTGCTCGACAGCGCGATCCCGCCGCTCGACAAGCTCGGCGTCGCCCAGGATGTCCTCGCGGAGGTCGACCGTGCCAACGGAGTCGGCGAGCTGCCCGACGTCGAGCGAGCGTTCGAGGGGCGGCCGGACGACGACGAGTGGCGCTCGCTCGTGGCGGGGCTCCAGGATGAGCTCGACCGTGCCGTGACGAGCGCGTTCTCCGGGCCGTTCCTGCTCGCCGCCGCCCTGACACTGTGCGCCCTCGTTCCGCTGATCTTCATGAGGCGGCGTTCGGGATGAGGCGCGCGCTGCCGCTCCTCGTCGCGTTCGGGCTCGTTGCTGCCGTCGTCGTCCCGTACCTCGCGCTCGGGGGCGGGTCGTTCGAGCCGACCCCGGTCGCCGATCCGTGTGAGGCGCGCGAGCGGCCTGATGCCGACGGCCTGGGCGAGACGATCGAGCGGATCGCGCTCGTGGCGGTCGACGGCGTCGCGTGCGAGCTGGGAGTCTCGCGCGAGGATCTCGTGCTAGCGCTTCGCAGCGAGGAAGCGCTAGCGGCGTTCTCCGAGGAACAGGGAATTGACCGCGACAAGCTCGAGCAGGCGATCACGGATGGGCTCGTGCGTGCGGTGGACGACGCGGACACGGCGGGCGCTCTTCCTTCGTTCGTCGCGCCACTCGTCCGCCGCGCCGCTCAGAGCGTGCCACCGTGGCTGATCCTGGAGGCGCTCGAGCGCCTCGGCAGCTTCCTCCCGTGAGCGGCCGCTGGTCTTGATAGGCAGTGGTCTTAACACTCGGTGTCAGACACCGAGTGTTAAGAAGCTGCTCCGTTGCGTGATCGAGCACGCGGTGTCAGACACCGGGTGTTAAGCGGCGACCTCTTGCTCAGCCGAGGTCAGGCAACTCAGTTAGCCACGGCGTGCGGTAGCCGGACTCGTCCCACATCACCGGGAAGAAAGACTCGTCGAGCGACAGGTCACCCCGTTTGCGATAGCGCGAGTAATTGACGTCGACGTTCGTCTCGTGGAAGCGCACCTCCACCGGGAGCATGTGCGAGACGAGCGCCATGCGCGCGACCGCTCCGCTCGTGTTCGGGGCAGAGCCGTGCCAGGTGAGGCCATGGTGGAACGAGCCGCCGCCGGCCTTGACGACGACGGGAACGATCTCGAGATCAACTCCCTCGGGAGCCGCTGCACTCGGGCCCGCGAGCCAGTCCTCGGGAGCATGGAACTGCGAGCGCGCCGGCGGTGACTTCGGCCACTCGTGCGAGCCGCGGACGAACTCGAGCGGGCCGGCATCGGCCTGAGTGTCGTGGAGCGAGAGCCAGCACGTGATCATCTCCGGCGGCACGAGGTAGTCGGCGTACGACGAGTCCTGGTGGAAGCCGATCGCTTTCGTTCCCGGTGGCTTCCAGAGGACGTTGTCCTGGAGGACGCGGACACCGCGGTAGCCGGCGAGCTCCGCTGCGAGACGGCCGGTTCGCTCGGACAGCACCTGCGCAGCCACGACGTTGTCGGACTTCCAAGCGTTGCAGAGCTGGCGGGTGCGGTCCTCAGGGTCGCGGCCAGGCACCCAGTTCACCTCGTCCGGGCGGATCCCGGTCTCGTACTCGCCGTCGAACAGGCGGACGTAGCGCTCGCGAAGCAGCTCGAGCCCACGCTCCGTAGCGAGGCCCTCCTCGACGATCAGGAATCCGTCGCTGCGGAATGCGTCGATCTGCTCTTGCGAGAACGAGTCGATCATCGGTCTCAGTAGTGCGCGTGGACGGCGACGTAGTAGTGGATCACACGCTGCGCCTCGGCTATGTGGAACCCCCAGTGGTTCCAGAAGCCCCAGCGCCAGTGCCAGACCGCCTCGCTCTCCGGGAAACCGCCCGCGATGATGTCGAAGCCCTCCACGACCTCGTCGTATATGTCGCCCAGATCGTCACCCAGCAAATGAATAGCCGGGCTCTCGGCGCCGTCCACGGTCTCGTGGAACAGCTCCTGGACGTAGGTCCAATCGTCCGGGAGGTACGTCCAGACGACATCGGGCGGGTCGCGCCGCGGCCGATCGCCTGCCTCGAACGGGAGCTTGCCGGAGACCGCCTCGACCTCGGGAAGGGCGGCCGCGACCGCCTGGAGGCGCGGAAGAGCTTGCGACAGACCGAACAGGAATCTCTTGCGGCCATGCTCCTTCGCGTTGTCGCAGAGGCCGCGAAACGCCGACGCGGCCTCCATGAAGTCGTCGATCCGGCGGCGGTCGTCGTCGGCCGGTGACGTCGTCCTACGATCGTGGGCGCTCTTTTTTCGGGTCATAGAAGGGGAAGCGGACGACCGTCGCCCCGAGTCGCTTCTGAAGGCCGTCGAGCTTTCCGACCTCGACGGCGGTGCCGAGCTCTGTGTACTGGACGGCAACCCGTGCGAGTGCGATGTTCTTCTTGAGGATCGGGCTACGTGTGCCGCTCGTCACGACGCCCACGCGCTGGCGGCCCACGTAGATCTCGTCGCCGTGGCCGGCAGTCTCGTTCCCCGTGAGCTCGAGGCCCACGAGGGCGTGCTGGGGGTGAACCTTTCGCTCCTCGAGCGCAGCGCGGCCCACGAAGTCGTCGTCCGTTCGGAGATCGACCGCGAAGCCGATTCCCGCCTCGAAGGGGTCGACCTGGTCGTCGAACTCGTAGCCGGGGAAGGCGAGCCCCGACTCGATGCGGAGGATGTCGAGCGCTTCGAGGCCGAGGGGCGTCAGGCCGTGCTCCTCTCCTACCGACCAGATCGCGTCCCACACCGCCGGCCCGTCGGAGGGGTGGCACCACACCTCGTATCCGAGCTCGCCCGTATAGCCCGTGCGCGAGACGACGATCGGGATGCCGTCGTACGCGCCTACGCGGCCGATCGTGAACCGGAACCACTTGAGATCCTCGAGCGAGGTCTGCGTCGGCGGCGTCCACACGATCTCCTTCAGGAGCTCCCGGCTCTCGGGCCCTTGCACAGCGACGTTGTGCAGCTCGTCGGTCGAGGGCTTCACCCACACCTTGAGCTCGTGGCGCTCGGCGAGCTCCTTGAGCCAGATCCCGTCGTACTCGTCGCCGCCGACGAAGCGGAAGTTGTCCTGTCCGAGCCGGTAGACCGTCGCGTCGTCGATCATGCCGCCCGTCTCGTTGCACACGGCGGTGTACGTCACCTGGCCGACCGAGAGTCGCCGCGCGTCGCGCGTGATCGCGTGCTGGATCAGCGTTTCCGCGTCCGGGCCGAGGACCTCCCACTTCCTGAGCGGCGAGAGGTCCATGATCGCGACCCTCTCTCGACAGGCCCAGTACTCAGCGATCGCGCCCTCGTTGTCGAAGCAGTGCGGGAGCCAGTAGCCGCGGTACTCGACGAAGCTTTTCGTCAGCTCATTCGTTCGTGGATGGAACGTCGTCTCGCGCGTGAGCACGGGGTCGGCGTCCGCTGTCACGCGGCGGGCGATCGCGACGGAGAAGCTGTTGTCGGGCGCGTACACGCGCACATGGATGGGCGTGTTCTGCCAGCCGTTCGCGGGGTCGATGTCGTCAGGGCAGGCTGACGAGGCGCAGACGAGGTCGCTCATCGCCCGGAAGAGGACGTAGTCGCCGGGGCGCGACCACGGCTCGTCCATGACGAGGACGTTGCTGGAGTTGAATCCGGTGTTGAAGAAGAGGTTGAGCGCTTCCCAGCCCATTCGGGACGCGATCCCGAAGGGCGTCACCTGCCCGTTGAAGTTCTCCGTGCAGTTGACGTGGCCGGGGTAGCCCTTGTCCTCGTAGTACTTGGCCGTGCAGGCGAGGCCGAAGGTGTCGTGGCGGCCGACGGTGTCGCGAACGACCTCGATCAGCGGGTCCTGGTCGACGTCGTAGAACTTTCCCTGGAGGCCGGGCTGCGGGTAGGCCTGCCCCATGAGCGAGCGGGTCGTGGTGGCGTCGAGCCCGCGCTCGAGCCCCGACTCGAGCTTGCCCCGGTGGAAAGCGAGGAAGTCGGAGCACTGCTTGCCCTCGACGTCGATCACCTGGATGAACTCGCCCGCCCGCACCTCGTACGCGAGCGCCGTAGCGGCGTCTATTCGAACGTCGAGGCGGGGCTCCGCGAGCGGGGGAGGAAGCTCCTGCTGCTCGTAAGCGCGAGCCGTGGTCCGGCGTACCTCGACCCAGAGCGCGGATGGGGGCGACGCGCCGTCGACGATGCGACCGGCGGGGGCGGCGACGACGACAGTGACGGGCCGCTCGGCGCGGAAGGCCTGCGACGAGCCGGGCGGCGACCACTCGCCGAAGAGCTGGACCGCCACCGCCTCGGCGGGGTCGAGCCCCCGCGAGGCGAGCTCGCGTACGAGGAGGCTCCCGTTTCCCGCAGCGCGAGCCGCCCGCACGACCGTTGCCGGTCCGTCCGCGCTTGCACCCAGGGCCGCGGTGTCGTCACGCCCGTCCGGTCCGAGCGCAGTGATCTCGGCAACCTGCCCGCCATCGGTGTCGACGACGGCCATCCGCTCGTCGGGAGCGAGCCCGAACACGGTCGCTCCGCCCGGCCGGACGAGATACGTCTCGACGAACGGGTCCTCTGGGAGGAGCCCACGGACGAGTGTAGGTGTCGAGGAGACGATCACCTCAGGCACTCGCCGGCGCCTTCGCCTCCTCCTCGGCTGCCTGTGCCACGAGCTGCTCAGCGAGCTCACGCTTGCCGTCCGCATCGAGCTTCTTGATCTCGTTCTCGACCGCGCGCCGGTTGTACGACTGGTTCCAGTAGTCGAGCGCGTCGAAGCCGAGCAGCACCGCCTTGCCGACGAACTGGCGCAGCACCTCGTTGGTCGGGCCCATGACCCAGCCGGCTTTCGCGTCGCGCACGTAGCGCTCGAGCTCCATGTCCCGCTTGTAGCCGGAGCCGCCGCACGCGTGGAGCATCTTGTCGACGACGTGGGCGACGTTCTTCGCGGCCTCGAACTTGATCTGCCAGGCCCAGTGGAGGAAGTCCGCGCGGGCGAGCTCGCCGACGGCGAGCACGCGCGTGTTGTCGTTCGTCGCCCGGTCCATCGCCTGTGCGACGGAATAGACGAACAGGCGAGCCGCATTCGTGTCCATCAGCGCCTCGCCGACGTAGTCCTGGATCGTCGGGTAGTCCGCGACCCGTAGGCCGACGTCGACGTGACGCTTGCGCGTGGTGTGGCGCTTGGCGATGTCGATCGTGCCGAGGGCGATGCCGTTCCACACCGAGGACGAGCCGATGAGGAACCATGGGTCGACCGACTCGTCGTTGGACGCGGCGCCGTCGCCGACAGGGCCGACGATCTGCTCCCCCGAGACCTCGACGTTCGGAACTTCGAGCGGGCCCGACTGATTCCCACGGAGCCCGAGCGCGTCCCACAACGACGGCTGCGACTCGACGTCCTCGCCGTCGATGACGAACACCGACAGGTCGTCGTATCCCGTGAAGTCGGGGCTCGTCGTCTGCACGACGTAGAAGTCGGCGAATCCCGCGGACGTCGTCCACGACGCCTTCTTGCGAACCTTGAAGCCACCGTTGACGCGCTCCGCGCCGGACGAGATCGGGTACCAGAAGTGCGATCCGGTCTCGGGATCCGAGTACGAGAGGGTGCCGAGCTTCCCGCTGTTCAACGGCCGGATGTAGCGGTCGATCAGCTCGGGTGTGGGTCGCAGCATGATCGTGTTGACCGCGCCGATGTGCATGACGTAACACATGGCAGTCGACGCGCAGCCGTAGCGCGCGATCGTCTCGCACGTCATCGCGTATGCGACGTGGTTCTCGCCGAGGCCGCCGTACTCCTCCGGGACGGTGAGCGCGAGAAAACCGTGTTCGCCGAGCAGCTCCAGGTTACGGCGGGGGAAGAGGAGCTCGTCGTCGGAGCGCTTCGCGTTGGCGCGCATCTCCTTCTCGCAGAGCTCGATGAGCGTCGCGCGGAGCTCCTTCTGGCGCTCGGTCAGGACCCAGTTAGGATCCCACTCGTAGCCGAGCCCCCAGAACGGCTCGCCACCCCACATCTTCTCGGACATGCTCACCTCCAGCGGATTGGCGTTCTCGTGCGCCATCGTAGGCTGCGCGTGGCGCTCGGGGCAAGCTGGTCCGTCGGCTCACGGCTCTTCCGGCGAGCCGGACGGACGGGCGCGGCCCAGCAGCGAGAGCGACAGCAGGCAGACGAGTGCCGCGAGCAGATACGGCCACGCGTCGCGAGTCGCTCCTGCGAGGGCTCCGCCTGCGGCGGCCCCGACCGCAAAGCCCGGTGGCCAGGCAGCGCTCATGAGTCCGAAGGCGGACGCCTGGTCGTAGCCGCGGCGCTCGACTCTCCGTGAGAGCAGCGCCGTCGCGGGCGTCCAGAGGATGGCGTAGGCGGTGCCTGCTACGACGACAAGCGTGGCGTAGAGGGCTGCGCGTTCGTCCACGATCAGCAGTGCCGACGCCGCCGCGGAGACGATCAGACCGACGCGGAGAGGGAATGTGCCGCCTCTCGTGTCGGCGAGGCGTCCAACGATCGGATTGGCAACAGTCTGCAGCACCCCCGCGATCGCGAAGACGGCTCCGATCGCCGCGGCGCCCCAGCCGAGCTCGTCCAGCCGGAGCGGCGCCAGGACGCCCAGCACTCCTAGAAGGAGCCCGGTGAGGGCGATCAGCCAGATCCCGAGGCGGATGACGCCATCGCGTGCGAGCGGACGCAGGCGTGTTCCGCCGAGTCCTTCGGCGGCAGGCTTCTCGAGCGTTGCGGCGACAGCCGCGAGGAGCACTGCGACGGCAGCAACGGCGGAGAAGACGACCGCGGAGCCCGCGGACTCGGCCGCCGCGCCGACAAGCGGGCCGACGAGCGCACCCGAGAACGCCGCCGCGAACGCAAAGCCGATCGCCTCGCCACGCCTGGCGCGGGGCGCGACGACGGCCACCCAGGCGAGTGCTCCGGTGTACGCGAACGCGCTGCCGAAGCC
>JBOHAY010000218.1:0-4047 GCA_050697935.1 Gaiellaceae bacterium
TGGTACCAGGTGATCTCCCACGCGAACGTGAGCACGAGCTCGCTGTTCACGCCGGAAAGTGGAACGATGGAAACAAGAGGCGCGCCGAGTGCGCGTGCGACACCCTCGACCGTCCGGCGGAAGAGACTCGCATTGAAGAGGTCGGCCGCCTCGACGAGTGCGGCTTCCGAGTCCGACAGACGACGGAGGACGGGCTCCGTCACGACGGGCTGTGAGTCGCCGTTCCCGACGCCCAGGAGCTGCGCCCAGCGCGGACGCTTCTTCCGCGCGTGCGAGGAAAGCGCAGGCGAGATCGGCCCACCCTCGCGAACCCATCCGTAGTCGAGGGCGACGTCCTGACAGAGCGTGCAGACGTCGGCGAACTCGACGCCGTCTGGCGAGAACCTGGTCGTGTACTCCCCTTGCAGCAGCGTCCGCTCGCACACGGCGCACGCGCGGCGGACGGTTGCCTTCGTCACCCGCATCAACCGGACCCTAGCAGGGAACCTCGGGTTATCCACAGGACGTGGAAAACGGGGTCAGACCCCGGGACATGTCCGATCAGGCCTTCGCGGCCTCCCGCTCGCGGCGCGTCTCCTCGATCACCTTCTGCGCGACGTGGGACGGTACGTCCTCGTAGCGGAGAAAGTGCATCGAGTAGTCCCCGCGGCCGCCGGTCATGGAGGTCAGGGACTGCGCGTAGGTGAGGAGCTCCGCCATCGGAACCTCGGCCTTGATCGTGGTCATCCCGCTGATCGGCTCCATCCCCTGCAAGCGCCCGCGGCGCGAGTTGAGATCGCCGTTCACCGCACCGACTGCCTCGTCGGGGACCGTCACCTCGAGCTCCATGATCGGCTCGAGGAGTACCGGATCGGCGTTCATGTACGCGTCCTTCCAGGCCATCGAGCCGGCGATCTTGAACGCCATCTCCGACGAGTCGACGGTGTGGTACGAGCCGTCGACGAGCTCGACCTTCACGCCCTGGACGGGCGCGCCCGCGAGCTCTCCGTGGTGCATCGCCTCCTGAATCCCCTTGTTGACCGCGGGGCGGAAGCTCTGCGGGATCACACCTCCGACGATCTTGTCCACGAACTCGTAGTCGCCCTCCGCCGGCGAGACGACGATGTGACAGTCGCCGAACTGCCCGCGCCCACCCGTCTGCTTCTTGTAGCGGCCGTGCGCGCGCGCCTCCCGGCGGATCGTCTCGCGATAGGGAACGCGCGGCGGGTGCAGCTCGATGTCGACGCCGAAGCGGCGCTTCGCGCGGTCGAGCGCGACCTCGACATGCATCTGACTCATCCCCGAGAGGATCTCCTCGCCGGTCTGCTGGTCGCGCCGCAGGTGCAGCGTCTGATCCTCCTCGGCGAGGCGCCTGATCGCGGTCGCGACCTTCTCCTCGTCGCCCTTGGACTTCGGAGTGATCGCGAAGCTCATGACCGGCTCGGGAAACCCGAAGTCCGGAACCTCGATCGCGACCTCCTTGTCGACGAGGAGGTCGCCCGTCTGCGCCTCCTTGAGCTTGGCGACGGCGCCGATGTCGCCCTCTCCGAAGTCGAGCGCGGGCTTGTGCTCCTTGCCCTGCAACTCGAGGAGCGACCCGAGCCGCTCCTTCCCTTTGCCGCGCAGGTTCACGAGCGTCGTCTCGGCCGTGGCTCTGCCCTTCAGCACGCGGAAGAGGTTGATGCGCCCGGCAAATGGGTCGGCCACCGTCTTGAAGACGAAGAGCGCCGTCGCAGCACCGTCGACGTCGATCGACGAGGCCTTCTTCGCGGGTGAGGGCACACCCTCGACGAGGAGGTCGAGGAGCGCGTGCGTGCCGAGGTTCTTCGTCGCGACACCGCAGGCGACCGGAAATAGGTCGCCGCTCGTCACCGCAGCCTTGAGCGCTCCAGCCACCTCGTTCGCGTCGAGCTCCTGACCCTCGAGATACCGCTCCATGAGCCCCTCGTCCGTCTCGACCACGGCGTCGAGGAGCTTCTCCCGGTACTCCGCGACGAGGTCCGTCATGTCGTCGGGGATCGGGCCCGGCTCGCCTTCCTTGCCGCCCTCAGGGCTCGTGTACGCGCACATGTGGAGTACGTCCACGATCCCCGTGAGCTCGTGCTCCGACCCGACCGGGATGTGCACGGCGACGCACTGGGTCGAGAGCTGCGAGCGGAGCTGCTCGAGCGTGCGGAAGAAGTCGGCACGTTCGCGGTCGAGCATGTTCACGAAGACGACGCGCGAGAGACCGAGGTCGGACGCGAGCTTCCAGGCGCGGGAGGTCCCGACCTCGAGGCCCATCACGCCCGAAACGGTCACGAGCGCGCCCTCGACGACCCGCGCCGCCGTGCGGAGCTCACCCTGGAAGCTCGGGTCGCCGGGAACGTCGATCAGGTTGAGCTTGCGCTCCTGCCACATCGCGTGCTCGAGCGACATCGCAATCGAGAGCTGCCGCTTGTGCTCGTCCTCGTCCGAGTCCGAGATCGTCGTTCCCGCTTCGACCGTGCCGAGCCGGTTGATCGCGCCCGACTGGAACAGGATCGCCTCGACCAGCGACGTCTTCCCCGTCCCGCGGTGGCCGACGACAGCGACATTGCGGATCTTGGCGGGCTCGGGCATGGGCGTCTCGTCCTCCTCGGGTTCGGTTCGCGCGACAGCTTAGTCAGCAGCCGCACGCCTGCCTCACTGAGCGTGGGGATACCGACCGAGCGCCGAGGAGGGCCCGAATGTCACCGCGACGAATCGCAGGGCTCGAACGCAAGTGTCCATGTGAGGCGCGTCAGCGTCTCGTTTGGGGCCGGCGCCCCTGGCGCTAGGTCTCGGCTGGCTCGCGCTGCACGCCCGAGAGATGCGCCTTCAGGCGCAGGATCGCCTTCGTGTGCAACTGCGAGACGCGCGACTCAGTGACGCCTAGCACCTCCCCGATCTCGCGCAGGGTCAGCTCCTCGTAGTAGTAGAGCGTCACGACGAGCTTCTCCCGCTCCGGAAGCTCGGAGATCGCTTCGGCAAGCGCTTCCTTCACCTCGGTGAGCTCGAGCGAGGTCTCGGGATCTGGTCCCGACTCGTCCTCGATCGTGTCGATCAGCGCGATCGAGTCCCCCGTCCCCGAAGGGGACCAGAGCTCGTCGAGCGCCGCGACGGACGTGCGAGAGATCTCGTGCAGGCTTTCCTCGAGCTCGTCGCTCGTGACTCCGAGCTTCTTTGCGATCTCCTCGTCGGTCGGCGCGCGCATCAGCTCTTTCTCGAGGGTGGCGATCGCGCGCTCGATCTGGCGGGCGCGGGTGCGCACCGAGCGAGGCACCCAGTCGAGCGAGCGCAGCTCGTCGATGATCGCGCCGCGGATGCGCGCCATGGCGAACGTCTCGAACTTGATCTCGCGACCTGGATCGAACCGCTCGATCGCGCCGATCAGGCCGAGCAGCCCGTATGAGACGAGGTCTTGCTCGTCGACGTGCGACGGAAGGCTCGCTCCCACGCGCCCGGCGACGAACTTCACGAGCGGCGCGTAGGTCAGGATGAGCCGGTCGCGGAGCGCTTGATCTCCCGACTTGCGGAACTCCTGCCAGAGCGCCTGAGTCTGGTCGACCGCAGCCACGGGGAGAGAATACGCCGCGCGGCGGCAGACTCCTCAGGCTCGCTTTCGCATTAGTGCGCGCCGCGCGAGGTCGCCGAGCCACGCGGCGAGCGCCGCGGCCGCCAGCGCGATTACCCATGCGCCCCCACCCTCGAGCGCCGAGAACACCGCGATCAGGGCGAAACCGGCCGCCAGCGCCGCGAAGAGGATCCCGAGAAGCCGCCGCTGCACGCACGGCAGGGTAACCGCCTTGTGGCTCAGAGCCACAAGGTCGCCCGCGGTACCATTTGCCCTCGCAACCCAGGGGCGTAGCTCAGTTGGTAGAGCGGCGGTCTCCAAAACCGTAGGCCGGGGGTTCGAGTCCCTCCGCCCCTGCTGCAGTCGTAGAGCCAAAAGAGCCCTTTGCAGGCTCGGAGTTGAAGATCCGATGGCGGGACGGCTTCGTCTCTAGGCGGACGACCGGGTCTCTCAGCGTGTGGTCGGGAGACCAGCGGGAAGAGTCTCCACCTGCG
>JBOHAY010000219.1:0-4104 GCA_050697935.1 Gaiellaceae bacterium
ACGATCGTCGTGTTCGCCGACACGTCGAACGTGGACTCGGTCTTCGTCGCCGGACGGGCCGTGAAGCGCCACGGAAAGCTCGTCGACACCGATCTCAGGAAGACCTTCCAGAAGCTCGACGAGTCGAGGAATCACATCCTAGGGGACGGCGGGTTGCTGCCCGACTGGGCGGCCGAGGCGTCCGCGACGGTCTAGGTCGAGCGCTCGGCGCGAAAGGAGAGAGCATGGGCACTGTCGTCATCGTGGGCGGCACTCAAGGACTCGGCCGCGAGCTCGCGCAGTCCTACGCCGGCGACGGCCACGAGGTCGTGGTAACGGGACGGGACCAGTCCCGCGCGGACAGCGCTGCGAGCGAGATCGGCGGTCGCACTCGCGGAATCGGATTCGACCTCGCGGAGCCGCACGGGATCGCCGAGCGGCTCGCGGACGTGGGCGACGTCGAATACCTCGTCCTCGCGGCGATCGAGCGGGACGTCAACAAGGTGCGCGAGTACGAGATCGACGCCGCGCTGCGCCTCGTCACCATGAAGCTCGTCGGCTACACCGAGGTGGTTCACACACTGCTGCCGCGCATGGGCGACGACTCCGCCATCCTCATCTTCGGTGGTCTCGCGCGCGACCGGCCCTATCCGGGCTCGACGACGGTCACGACTGTCAACGGCGGAGTCACGAGCCTCGTGCGTACCCTCGTCGTCGAGCTTGCGCCGATTCGCGTCAACGCGATCCACAACGGCATCGTGGGCGACAGCCCGCAGTGGCGAGACATGCCCGCGGAGCGGCGACAGGCACTCGTCGACCGGACGCCGATCGGACGACTCGTGACCATGGCCGAGTCCGTGAGCGCGTCTCGCTTCCTGCTCGAGAATCAGGCGATCAACGGCATCAACCTCGCCGTCGACGGCGGTTGGACATGTATGTGACGCAAGCGGCACGGAACGCCGCCTCGCGTGCCTACGGCCTGGATCGAGCTGTTCGCGATGACCGTGGCTGACGCACCCCTGGCGACGACCGTCGTCGGGAGCTATCCGCAGCCGGACTGGTTGATCGACCGCGATCGGCTCGGGAGCCGCCTGCCGCCTCGCGTGCGAGCACTTGAGTTGTGGCGCGTCTCGGAGGCGCACCTCGAACAGGCCCAGGACGACGCGACGCGGCTCGCCGTGTCCGACATGGAGCGCGCCGGAGTGGACGTGGTGACGGACGGCGAAATGCGGAGGGAGAGCTATTCGAACCGGTTCGCGACCGCGCTCGACGGCGTCGATCTCGACGAGCCGGGAGTCGCCCTCGACCGGACCGGACACGCGAACCCGGTTCCCCGAGTCACGGGACCGATCCGCCGCACCCGCCCCGTCGAGGTCCGCGACGTCGAGTTCCTGCGGTCCATCACGGATCGGCGCATCAAGATCACCGTGCCGGGTCCTTTCACGATGACGCAGCAGGCGCAGAACGACTACTACGACGACGAGGGGAGCCTCGCCCTGGCCTATGCGGCAGCAGTCAACGAGGAGCTGCACGATCTCAAGGCAGCCGGAGCCGACATCGTCCAGATCGACGAGCCGTACCTCCAGGCACGGCCGGAGCCCGCGCGCGAATACGCGGTCGAGGCTATCGACCGCGCGCTCGAGGGGATCCAGGGCCCGACCGTCCTCCACACGTGCTTCGGCTACGCGCACATCGTTCACGACCGCCTCCCCGGCTACCCGTTCCTTCGCGAGCTCGATGAGTGCCGTGCGACACATCTGTCGCTCGAGGCCGCACAGCCGAACCTCGCGGCGGACGTCCTCCGCGAGATTCCGAGCAAGATCGTCGTTCTCGGAGTTCTCGACCTCGGCTCGGAGGAGGTCGAGACGCCCGAGGTGGTCGCGGGGCGCATCCGGGCAACCCTCGAGGTCGTGCCGCCGGAACGTCTCATTCTCGCGCCGGACTGCGGGATGAAGTACCTCCCGCGCGAGCGGGCCTACGGCAAGCTCGAGGCGATGGTCGCGGGTGCACGGCTCGTCAGGCAGGAGCTCGGCTTCTGATGCGAGGTTAGCCGACCGTCTCAGCTCTGTGATCAAGACCGGCCCGCGCTAGCCTACGATTGACGGAGTCGAATTGCGGGAGGACTGAGCGATGGACGCGAGCGTGGAAGACAGGATCGTCGTCGAGTCGGAGCGGGCTGCTCAGTCAGGACGAGCAGGCGTCATCGAGGAGGTTCTGGCACACGATCCTCCGCGCTTCCGCGTCCGGTGGGACGACGGGCATACGAGCATCTTCGCTCCCTCGGCAGGCGTCGCGAGGATCGAGCGGCGCAAGAGAGAGCGCGTGAAGGCCTGACCCACGGGGAGAGGCAGGGCGGCGCTACCACGAGTGGACCGGCAACGGCGGCCGCTCTTCGTCGGCCGAAGGTCACGCCGCGCGTTACTTGCCGCGCGACTTCTTCTTCTGCTTCTTCACCTTCACGCTAACCATCGGCGTCTTCGCCCCGCTTCCCCCGGAAACGGGGTTGGACACAGGATGCTTCTTCGACTTCCCTGCCATGCCGATCCTCCTCGGTCGAGGGCGAGTGGCAACGGACAAGCCCACGTTACAGGCCGTGGGCGGATGCGCTGTTCTCTGAGCTGGTCGCACCTCTCGCCACAACGCTCTGAGGCCAGCAAGAGGAGTAAGGTGGTTTGACTGGCCCTGCGGCCAGAATCCCGGCCGAAACCCCGAAGGCCGTCAACGTGCGTCTAGCGCGCGAGACGATGGAGCCTCGGCAAACAGAGTTCGGTCGCAGGGCCGGCACTTTTGCAAGAAGCTGCTGAACAGCCCTACTAGGGCCGATACTGCTGTATCCGCTGGCGCTCCCTCAGCAGGATGGGGACGGCGGCCGCCGCCGCCCTCACCGTCGTGACGCTCGCGTTCGCGAGCGGCGGCTACCCCCCGGCCGACCACGGCGTGCTCATCCTGGTCTTCGCGCTCGTCGTCCTCGTCGTCGTCTTCGTTGCCGAGGAGGTGCCGTTCGACCGGCGTTCGCTGGCGCTTGTCGGAGGACTCGCCGGGCTGGCGATCTGGTCCCTGGTGTCCGTCGTCTGGTCACCCGCGCCGGCGTGGCCGGTGCTGGAGGCGGAGCGCGGGCTGCTCTACACCGTGGCGGCGGCCGCGCTCGTGCTCGTCGTGACGCGCGAGCGCGTCGCTTCCCTCGTCGCCGGGATTGTCGCCGGCGCGACGGCCGTGTCGCTGTATGCGCTCGCGACGCGGCTCTTCCCTGGCGGCGTCGGCGGCCCCTACGAGCCGGCGAGTGGATACCAGCTCGCGGCGCCAATCGGGTACTGGAACGCGCTCGGCCTGCTCCTTGCCTTCGGCCTGCTGCTCGGCGCAGGACTCGCGCTGCACGGGAGCCCGAAGCCGCGCGTGCTCGCGGGCGCCGCACTCGTTCCTCTCACCGTCGCGCTCTACTTCACGTTCAGCCGCGGGGCACTCCTCGCCCTGTTGGCCGGGATCATCGTGCTGATCGTGCTCGAGCGGCGAGCCGCAGCCCGGCTCCCGGTCCTCGCGTTCGCCCCCGCACTCGGCGTGCTCCTCGCTGCGAGCGCGCCTGCTCTGACGAAGGCGGGCGAACCTCTCGAAGCGGCGCAGGCTCAGGGCGAGCGCCTCGCCTGGCAGCTCGCCGCTGTCACCTGCCTGGGCGGATTCGTCGTCTGGGCATCGCCCCGCCTCGCGGAGAGAGTTGGGATCCCGCTTCCGGGCGGCAGGCTCATTGTCGTCGCGGCACTGATCGCACTGTGCGCGCTCACGCTTGCGGCGCTCATTCGAGTCGGTGGACCGGGCGCTGCGGCGGACCGCGCCCTAGAGGCGTTCAGGCAGGAGCCTCCATCGGTTTCGGGCACTCTCGACCGGCGGCTTCTCTCCGTCTCGGGCCATGGGCGCGCGGGGTACTGGCGTGTCGCTGCGCGGATGGTCGAGCGGGCGCCAGTGCTCGGGGAAGGCGCCGGAGGCTTCGAGCGCCGCTGGACCGAGGAGCGGCCGGCTCCGAACAATGCACGCGACGCGCACAACCTCTATCTGGAGACCCTCGCCGAGCTCGGGCCTGCCGGCCTCGCGCTCCTGCTCGTCGCGCTCGGCGCGCCGCTCTCGGGCCTCGGC
>JBOHAY010000220.1:0-2497 GCA_050697935.1 Gaiellaceae bacterium
CGGCACCGTAGATTCGGTCGCGCCGGGCCTCCTCGCGGTCCGATGTCTGGTCGAGCCACTTCGAGTAGGCGGCTTGCTCCGTGGCCGACTTCGGATCCGCTGTCTGCAACGTGCGGAACAGCGCGACCCCCCAAGGGTTGAGTGCGGCTCCGGCCGAGCCGGTCTCCATTCGAGGCCACTCCTGGTATGCGACCGTACGTGCGTAGCAAACGAGCTCACCCGAGAGTCTTTCTCGAACCGCGAAGGGAAGGAACTGCGCAGACTCGAACTGCTGCGCGACCGCCAGCGCCTCGGTCTCGGCGCCGTTTCGCGACTGATCGTACGTCGTGAACGCGAGGAAGATCACGAACCCGGCGAAGACGGCGTACCCGGTGGCCAACACGCCGAAGACACCCGCCGCCCGGTCGCCGTCCTGGAAGTAGCTTCCCTCGGGCGCACGACGCCGAACGAGGAGGATGCACGCAATCGAGAGGGCCGTTACGGCGGCGGTGATGAGGAACGTCAAGACGAGGTTCATCGAAGGTGCAACGATAGTCCTGGTCCCGGCGAAGGGAGACGGGGGCCCGGCTGGAGGCTCTAGTGCGAGCCGGCGGCGGTGAGCTTGCGGATCGTGTCGCCGGCGCGGACGGTTCCGGGCTGGACGACCCTCGCGTTCAGACCTCGCAGGCGGAGATCCCTGCCGGAGCGCGAGTTCACGAACCGAATGGCGTCCGAGCCGAAGCGCTCGGTGAACTTCGCGCACCCGGTGTGCGGCTGATCCGTCACCTCGATGACCGCGGAGCCGAGAGCGAGTCGCGTTCCCGAGGGCAGGTTCTCCGGCCTGAGATCGAGGTCGACGTGGAGCTGGTCTCCGGCGAGCGGCCGGCGTTCGCGGTCGGGAGCGATGAGAGCGATCACACGCGCGTTCATCAGCGTCAGCTGTGTGCCGGTGTCCAGAGGCTCGTCCTTCCAGCGAGCGCGCGCCCACCAGCGATCGCCGACCAGGCCCTGAGCCAGGTCGAGGGTGGCTTCCTCGAGGACCTCACGCTCGCCCTCGGCCGGTCGACGGACGATCAGCTCGACGGTGCCTTCTGTGGGGGGCGACCCAAAGATCTCCGGAAGGCCCGCCTCGAGGTCAGCGGCGGACACGTGCATTCCGCTGCTCATGCCGTGCGCCCGATCAGCTCGATGCGGTAGTCGTCCGGGTCGCGAACGAAGCAGATGCGAGAGCCGCCCTCGCGTATCTGATAGGGCGGGCGCTCGGGCTCGATGCTGTGATCGTCCTTCAGCGCCGCCAGTGTGCCGTCGAGGTCGTCGACGCCGATCGCGATGTGCCCGTACCCCGTGCCGAGGTCGTACACGCGGCCGTCGTGGTTGAACGTGAGCTCGAGGACGTTCTCCTGTCCTCCGATGGAGAAGAAGTAGTTCGTCGCCTCGAGCTGCCCGTCGCGGACGATGTCCATGTCTCGAGTGAAGGTGAAGCCGAGCGCCTCGTAGAATGCGCGGCTGCGCTCAGGATCCGTAATGCGAACCATGGTGTGGAGGAAGTCGGCCATCTCACGAGCCTACCGAGAGAGGCGTCCGTGGGCGTCGAGCAGTGCGAGCACGTCGTCGTGCGGGAGCGCGGGACCGATGCGGCCTTCGCGGCCCACGACCTCCGACGCCGCCCAGAGCGCGTTCAGCACGGCTTCCTCCGTTGCGTCGACTACGGCTTCGAAGACGTCGTTGAGGTCGTGGTCGGCGACGGGCGCGAGCGGGGCTTCGGCGCGCGGGCGGCGGCCGGGCGGGGCAAACGCGATGAAGATCTCTCCGCTTCCGTGGTGTCCCACGGAGCCGCACCGTGCGAGCCCGAGACCCGCGCGACGTGCGACGCGCTCGAGCTGGTGGTGGGATAGGGGCGCGTCGACCGCCACGACGGCGATGCAGCTCCCCGCCTTCGACCGGCGCGTCTCCGGCCGCTCTCCGAGGAGATCGCCGATCGGGACGCCATCCATCACGAGGCCCGGCGGTGGGTAGAAGTTCGAGAGGACGAGGACGCCGACGGCGCCGCCGAGCGATGGAACGATTCGGCTTGCCGTCCCGATGCCGGCCTTGTAGCCCTTCGTCATCATCCCGGTCCCGGCGCCGACAGCTCCTTCGGCCACCACACCGGTGGCCGCGGCGGCGACGGCTCGACCCGCATCCTCTGCCTCCACTTGGACGAGGCGTCCTTCCGAGAGCCAGCTGTCGTCGCACTCGCCGACGACAGGGATCACGAAGTCCTCGGTTCCGATGCGTGACTCCGCAGCGATTGCGACCGAGACCGCGCCGTCGTAGATGCGCCCGACGGCGTGGGTCGACGTGAGGTAGACGGGCGTCTCTGTGGTACCCCACTCGGCAATCTGGATGGATCCCGTGAGCTCGCCCGCGCCGTTGAGCACGGCGGTGCCGGCGGGTACCGGCTCGACATGCAGAGTCTCGACAGGGGCGGGCAGCACGGCCGTCACTCCAGTTCGCGCAATTCCGCGGCCTTCAGGTG
>JBOHAY010000221.1:0-19744 GCA_050697935.1 Gaiellaceae bacterium
GCGAGCAGCACTCCGACGCGAGCCCTGCCGTCCGCGACCCCGTGCGCCATCTCGAGCGCGCTCGCGACCGAGTGGCTGGGAACAAAGCCGAGAGCGCGCGCGGCGGTCGCATCTCGAGAGCCGGCGACGACCACACGGCCGACCCGGTCGAGCACCGAGGCACACCCGGCCCAGTCCGCGTAGGGGAGAAGCGGATGGCACGCTTTCCCAGCTCGGTATGCGGAGAGAGCCTTGTCGTCGGACGCGGCGCCAAGCTCGGCCGCCGCCAGCACGGCCGGGTCGTCGGCGGTGTGAAGCGCGTTGAACATCGCGGCATACGGCGCCTGCGTGCCGTGGACAAAGGCGCGCGTCAGCGGATGACACAGGACTACGGTGCCATCGGGCTCGACTGGAAATTGGCCCCGGTGCAGGCGGAGGGCGAGCCCGAGCGCAACTGCGGCGGTCGTCACGGGATTGACGGGCTCACGAGGGAGGTGGTGGCTGATCCAGGGCGCGCCGACGATCAGAGCATCGAGCGGTTCCTCGAGACGCGCACCGCGCAGCTCGACGCCACGGACGAGAGCCTCTGCGTGAGCAACCGACGGTCGCCCGGCGAATGCGGTGGTCGCCGCGAGACGGCGGCCACGAGTCGCGAGGATGTCTCGTCGAACAAATGCAGGGAGGCGAGAGAAGGCACCGCGAAGTGGCGAATGGGCGATGCGGTCGGCCGCAAAAACATCGTGCGGGTATCCGCTCAGCGACCCCGTCAGGCGCGGAAGGTCGAGCACGAGCGAGATTCCGATGAGCGGCGACAGCTGGCCGACTGCGGCCTCGACCTCGAGGCCTCGACTCCAGCCGTTGCTTCCGGCCGCTTCGAGGAGTGACCTGCCGGCGGTCGCGGCCCGGACCGTGGCCCCGTCACAGCAAGCGACGAGTGCAGCGGGACCGCCGTGCAAGACGGTCTCTGCCGCAGTCACGACGACGACGACGTCTGCGCTCGCCAACGCGGGATTGACGCGCACGCCGTCCACGATGTCGACGAGCTGAGGGTCTTCGACGTCGTGAACGAGGACGCGGCCACGGAACGATCGCGCTTCCGGCGGTGGGAGCAGGCGCTCGAGATCGCGTCTTCCCAACCGCCGTCCCAGGCCTCCGGCGACGACGATCGTCTGACGCTCGTAGGGAACGCCGCACTGCTCCAGCTCTGCGATCGCCGCAGCCAGTGCGTCCTGCCGCGGGTCGTGTGAGGCGCCGGGAAGGGGGAGGGCCGGAGGTTCGACGACGATCGTCGCACGTCCTCCGCGGGTCGCCAGTGCGCCGAGAGGCGGTCCCTCGAGCGGAAACCTCAGGGCGTCTCGGACCGCTGCCGTCGTGTCGACAGCTCGCGCCGGCGGCGGCGGTCGGATGATGACGTCCTCGTCGTCGACGGGAACGACGACGACGCGTGACCCCGAGAGGAGCGGAACGCGACGCACGCCTTCGCGGACGATACCGTTGCAAGGTGATCGCTCGTCTTTCCGCCACATCGGCTCGCGCGCCTCTGGGGCGCTGCTCGCGGTGCGGGGCCGGAGGGCACGGTACGAGTGGTACGGGGCCGGAGTGCCCCGTGCCGCGAGCGGCGTCAGGCGGCGGCAGAGGCCGGCTCTGCCGGCCGGGAGCCGCAGCCGTCCAGAGGCGCGCGTGAGCCCGAAGACCCTCACCGGCGAAGAGCTCGAGCTCGACGACGCGCCGGTCAAGGACGCGGAGCTGTTCCTCGTCGACGGCAACAACCTCGCGTACCGCGCGTTCTTCGCACTCCCGGAGGAGCTGCAGACGACGGACGGTCAGCCGACGAACGCGCTTCTCGGGTTCACGAACATGCTGTTCAAGCTCCTGTCCGACTACCGGCCTCGCGGTGTCGCCGTCGCCTGGGACACGAAGCCCGTGCACCGAAAGGAGATCGACGCCGAGTACAAGGCCGAGCGCCGGCCGATGCCCGACCTCCTGCGCGAGCAGTTTCCGCACTTCCGGCCGATCGTCGAGGCGTTCGGGTACCGGAACCTCGAGTTCGAAGGCTGGGAGGCCGACGACGTCATCGCGACACTGGCGACGCGCGCCGACGAGGCGGCGATCAAGACGTGCGTCGTCTCCACCGATCGTGACGCATTTCAGCTCGTGTCCGAGAACGTCTGCTTGATGATGACCCCGCGCGGCGTGGCGGACGTGCAGGTCTATACGCCCGAGCGTGTCGAGCTCCGCTATGGGGTTCGTCCCGACCAGGTTCCGGACTTCATCGGGCTCAAGGGCGACACGAGCGACAACATCCCGGGTGTCCCCGGAATCGGAGACAAGACGGCGGGCCAACTGATCGCGCAGTACGGCTCGCTCGAAGACGTTCTCGAGCACGCCTCCGAGCTGTCGCCGGCGCGCTCGAAGTCGATCATCGAGAACGCCGACCAGGCGCGAGACTCGAAGCTCCTCGCGACGATGAGGCGCGACCTCTCGCTCGACGTCGACGTCGACGATCTCGTGTCGCAGCCGCCCGACCGCTCGCGGCTCAAGGAGATCTTCCGGCGCTTCGAGTTTCGCGCGCTGCTCGGAAGGGTCGACACCCTCGACGAAGCGCTGCCGGCCGCTGAGCGTCCGAAGGCGGAGTCGCAGGCCGTGCGATGGCGTGAAGGTGACCTCGTAGGGCTTCGCGGGCGCGTCGGCGTGGCCGTGACGGCGGATCGCTTGGCGGTGGCCACCGGCGGCGAGGTCGTCGTTGCCCCCTCTCCAAGTAACAAGTTGTTACAAGGCGACCCCCGCGCGGGAGACGGCGCTCCTCGCTCAAGTTACAAGTTGTTACAAGCTCCTGGCCTCGAGGTGGTCGCGCACGATGCGAAGCCCTTGCGCCTCGGTGAGCACGTTGCGGACGACACGATGATCGCGGCCTACCTGATCGATCCGGGCCGAGCTGAGTACCTGCTCGACGACCTCATGGCCGAGTATGGGCTCGAGCTCGAGCCCGACCCGCCAGCGGAGGAGGAAACAACGGCGCTCGTCGTCCATGCCGAGGCCGTACGCCGGCTTGCTCCACCTCTGGTCGCCAAGGTCGTAGAGCGCGGCTCGGAGCGCCTGTATCGCGAGATCGAGCTGCCGCTGACGGTGGTGCTCGGCGCGATGGAGGACGCGGGCATCCGCATCGACACCTACCGCATGGGCGAGATCACCGCGCGGCTGAACGACAGGATCGAGGAGCTCGAGGCCCGTGCATACGACCTCGCGGGCGAAGAGTTCGTGCTCGGCTCGCCGCAGCAGCTCGGGCGGATCCTCTTCGAGAAGCTCGAGCTCACGCCCGGTCGCAAGGGAAAGACCGGGTACTCGACGGATAGCAAGGTGTTGCGGGCGATCCGAGCGGACCACGAGATCGTGCCCGTGATCGAGGAGTGGCGAGAGCTCACCAAGCTCGTCAACACGTACCTCGGACCACTGCCGACCTTGATCGGCGAGGACCTGCGCCTCCACACGACGATCAACCAGGCCGTCGCGGCCACCGGGCGCCTCTCGACGTCGAATCCGAACCTCCAGGCAATCCCGATCCGGACCGAGCTCGGCCGCGAGATCCGCTCGGCGTTCGTCGCCGAGCCCGAGCATCGCCTGCTGTCGGCGGACTACTCGCAGATCGAGCTGCGGATCCTCGCGCACGTCTCCGGCGAGCCGAGGTTACGGGAGGCGTTCCAGCGTGGCGAGGACATTCACACGGCGACGGCGGCCGAGGTGCTCGGCAAGGATCCGGCGACGCTCACCAAGGATGAACGCAACGTCGCGAAGATGATCAACTTCGGGATCGTCTACGGGATCTCGGCATTCGGGCTCTCCGAGAACCTCGACATCCCTAAGGAGCAGGCCCAGACCTACATCGACACGTATCTCGCGCGTTTCCCGCTCGTGCAGGCGTTCATCGCGCGCACGATCGCTCAGGCCGGAGAGGACGGATACGCGACCAGCCTGCTCGGGCGTCGCCGGCCAGTGCCCGAGCTGCGCGCCTCGAACCGCCAGACCCGCGGGTTCGGCGAGCGGGTCGCCGTCAACTTCGTCATGCAAGGGTCGAACGCGGACATCATCAAGGTTGCGATGGTCGCGATCCACCGGCGGCTCCGCGAAGAGGGGAGAGGAGCGCGCCTCGTTCTCCAGGTGCACGACGAGCTCCTGCTCGAGGTGCCCGAGACGGAAGTGACGAAGGTGCGAGACCTCGTGCGAGAGGAGATGATCGGTGCGTATCCGCTCGACCCGGCTCTCGCCGTCGACATCGGCGTCGGCGACGACTGGGCAGAAGCGAAAGCGTGAGCCTTCCCGAGTTCGAGATCGAGATCGTCAGCCAGAGTTGGATCCCTGACGATGCAGAGGGCGCTCGCTACGACCTGTGCACGCACGGCGACCTGCGGCTCGTCATCGGCGGGCATGTGATCCTCCCGGGCGACGGCGAGAACGAGTTCACGATCAGCACGAGCGCGCTCGCACTCCTGCGGACGCTCGAGTCGGACCACAAGCCGGCGCCGCCCCTCGAAGGCACCTCGGGCAGTCGCGAGTGGCTCAACGACTCGTGCGTACCGATGACCGAGAAGCTGGTCATGCACTGCGGAATGCTCGCGATGCTCTCGTGTCCGAACGGCGCCGACTGGTCTGTGACGCACCTGGGTGGACGCGTGCGCCTTCATGATGTTGTGCGGGTCGACGAGCACGGCGAGACGCGGTTCCCCGATATCTCGATCGAGCTGCGCTTCGACGAGTACCGCCGGAGTGTCGTCACCTTCGCCGAGAAGGCGAAGGAGCCGTTCGCAGGGGTCGAGAAGGAGTTCGACGAGGGCGACTACGACCGCGAGCTCTACCCGAGGTTCTGGGCCGAGTATGACGGGCTACTCGCACGTCATTCCGGCTCATGACCGCTGAAGGCGTCGCTTCGAAACGTGCTCCGCGCCCGGCCAGCGCCGAGCAGCGTCAACATGAGCGGTAGACGAGGGCGTCGTCTCTGCAGGAGGCTGAAGAGGCTGGAATTCGCATGAACCTGGCTATACTCCGCGCTCCGATGGCCAACGACATCGCCGAGAAGCCTGCCCTGACCGGGGATGGGGTCTGGATTACGGGCCCCGACGGGGAGCTCGTCCCCGACTACGACGCATCTTTCCCCGAGATCAACGAGGGCGAGGTTGTCCACGGAACTGTCGTTCGCGTCGACAAGGACGAGGTGCTCGTCGACATCGGCTACAAGTCCGAGGGGGTCATCCCGGTCGCCGAGCTCACGATCCGCCGCTCGGTCAACCCCGCCGACGAGGTATCCGTCGGCGAGGAGATCGACGCTCTCGTCCTGACCAAGGAGGACGCCGAAGGCAGGCTGATCCTCTCCAAGAAGCGCGCCCGTTTCGAGCTCGCGTGGAAGCGGATCGAAGCCGCAGCAGAGTCGGGCGAGCCGGTCACGGGCAAGACGATCGAGGTCGTCAAGGGTGGTCTCATCCTCGATCTCGGAGTGCGCGGCTTCCTACCGGCATCGCTCGTGGACATCCGCCGCGTCCAAGATCTGGACGAGTTTCTCGGAAAAGAGCTTCGGTGCAAGGTCATCGAGCTCAACCGCTCGCGCAACAACGTCGTTCTCTCGCGCCGCGCTGTGCTCGAGGACGAGCGCAAGGAGATGCGCCAGGCGATCCTCGACCGCCTCAACCCGGGCGACGTGATCGAGGGGCAGATCTCCAACATCGTCGACTTCGGAGCGTTCGTCGACCTGGACGGAATGGACGGGCTGATCCACATCTCGGAGCTCTCGTGGAGCCATGTCAACCATCCGTCGGAAGTGCTCGAGATCGGGCAGACGGTCGAGGTGAAAGTGCTCGACATCGATCGCGAGCGCCAGCGGATCTCGCTCGGCCTGAAGCAGACGCAGATGGATCCCTGGCAGCAGGTCCTCGACTCCTATCGCGAGGACGATGTCGTCGAAGGCCGCGTTGCGAAGGTCGTCACGTTCGGCGCCTTCGTCGAGATCCTCCCTGGCGTCGAGGGGCTCGTCCACATCTCCGAGCTGGCGCCGCACCACGTCGAGAATCCGCGCGAGGTAGTGGCGCAGGGGCAGGCCGTCAACGTCCGGATCCTCGAGATCGACGGCGAGCGCCGGCGCCTCTCGCTCTCCCTGAAGCGCGTCGAGGAGGGCGACCAGCCCGTGCCTCGCGCCGACGGGGCGGAGTCCGTGCACACGATGCCCAACCTGATCCTGTCCGAGGAGGCGTTCCCGGCCGGTGGCGTTTCTCCCGAGTTCGTCGGAGAAGTCGCAGACGAGATCGAGCTGGGCGAGTCTGAGGAAGCCGTCGCGTCTGAGGCAGAGCTCGTGTCCGAAACCGCGTCCGAAGTGGTGCTGGGCGGTGAGGTCGAGGTCGAGCTGATGCCCGAAGCTGAGGCCGAACTGGTGGCCGATGCCGAGGCGGGGCCTGACGCTGAGCCCGCAGACGACGACGCAGAGATGTCAGAGGAGCCGGCCCTCGATGTCGTCTCCGAGCAGGCCGAGTCCGACTAGAAACTCTCGTCTTGAGCCCCCCGCTCGCGGTTGCGATCACCGGTGGGATCGGCGCCGGGAAGTCGACGGCGCTCGAATGCTTTCGTCGTCACGGCGCAGCGACAGTCTCGAGCGACGAGATCGTTCATCACCTGCTTGCGACGGATCCGGACGTGAAGCGCGCTCTCGTCGAGCGGCTGGGCGAGGAGATCCTCGACGCGGACGCCGCGCCCGACCGCGAGCGAATCGCGGTTCGCGTATTCAAGGATCCAGACGCGCTCGACTTCCTCGAGAAGCTCCTGCACCCGCTCGTGTCCCGTGAGTACATGGCCTGGCGCGCGCAGCTCGGCGCTCTCGCGGACCCCCCGGCGGTCTGCGTGACGGAGGTTCCGCTGCTCTTCGAGGTGGGGGCGGAGGAACGCTTCGACAAGGTGGTGGTGATCACGGCGCCTTCCAAGCTGCGGGAAGCGCGGCGCGGGGGCCGCACGGACGATCGGGAAGACAGGCTGATCCCCGATCGTGAGAAGGTGAAGCGCGCCGACTTCTCCTACGTCAACACGGGCACGCCGGAAGAGCTCGACGCCTGGGTCGATGGAGTCATGGCCACTCTGACGAGCGAGCGCTCGACCGGAGATCCGAGCATCGAACCGGCTGGCAACACAAGTAACAACTTGTAACTTGCCTCACGGCGCCCGCCGGGACCAGGCCGCACGTCAAGTGACAACTTGTAACTTGACGTGCTCGCTCACCGAGTGCTTGGGCGCTCCTTCATGCGGATCCTGACGCTTACAGCCGTCTTCGTCCTGGTCGCGGCCGGAGCAGCCGCGTGGGTCTACGAGGCCGAGCCCGACGTGTATCTGCGAGCCCGCTATCCGCTCGAGTACGCGCACATCGTCCGTGGCCATGCGCAGAACCACGACGTCGATCCGGCGCTGCTTGCCGCGGTGATCTACGCCGAGAGCCGGTTCGATCCGAACGCGCGCTCCGCGGCAGGCGCGGTCGGCCTCATGCAGCTCCTTCCGGAAACGGCCAAGGGAATCGCGGTGCGGACTGGCGGCACGCGGTTCGTCGTCGAGGATCTCGTCGACCCCGAGATCAATGTTCGCTACGGCTCGTGGTACCTCGACCACCTGCTCGATCGCTACGGGGACTCGCGACTGGCGCTCGCGGCGTACCACGCCGGCCAGGGAAACGTCGATCGCTGGCTGCGCGAGGGTCGCGGCATCGCGTTTCCCGAGACGCGGTCCTACGTCGAAGAGGTCGCGCGTGTCAGGCGGGTGTACGCGAAGGCGTATCCAGCCGAGCTCGGGCTCTAGCGCGCTCGGTTCGTGGCGGTCGGGCGCATCGCGCGAGGGCCATCAGACGCAAGGGGTGGAGAGAAAGACGAAACTGCCTAAGATCTAAAGAGGGGAAGTTGATGCGGAGATTGATTCTCGTCACCGGTGGCGCCGGCTACGTGGGCTCTCTCGTCGTGGACGAGCTGCTTGCGTGCGGGCACTCCGTTCGCGTGTTGGACTCCCTCGCGCACGGGAGCGTTCCGTCACTCCTCGTGCCGTGGAGCCAAGAGCGCTTCGAGTTCCGACGGGCCGACGTGCGGGATCCCGAAGCACGTCGCGAGGCTCTCGTAGGTGTCGACGCCGTCGTTCACCTCGCCGCAGTCGTCGGGGACCCGGCGTGCTCGCGTCAGCCCGAGCTGGCCGAAGAGGTCAATCTCGACGCGACCCGTGCTCTGCTTCGGGACGCGGAGACCGCCGGCGTCGAGCGCTTCGTGTTCGCCTCCACGTGCAGCAACTACGGGAAGATGGAGGGCGACGCGCTCGCGTCCGAGGACTTCGAGCTAAGCCCGGTCTCGTTGTACGCCGAGACGAAGGTCGCCGCCGAGCTCGACGTCCTCGCTGGCGACAACAACGGGTTCGCCACGTGCTGCCTACGATTCGCGACGGTCTACGGCGCGTCTCCGCGCATGCGGTTCGATCTGACCGTCAACGAGTTCGCGCGGGATGTCTCGGTCAATGGCGACCTCGTCGTGTACGGCGAGCAGTTCTGGCGTCCGTACATTCACGTTCGTGACGCCGCGCGGGCGGTGAGAGCCGCGATCGAGGCGCCGCACGATGTCATCGCGGGCGAGGTCTTCAACGTCGGCGACACCTCGGAGAACTACCGCAAGCTCGACATCGTGGACCTGCTGAAGGAGCGCGTGCCGACCGCGACCATCCAGTTCGTTCACCGCGATGAAGACCCACGGGACTACCGCGTGAGCTTCGAGAAGGTGAACAGCCGGCTGGACTTCCGGACGGTGCGGCGCGTGGCGGACGGCATCGACGAGGTCCTTGCCCTCCTGCGCAGCGGGCTCCTCGAAGATCCGTACGCATCCGCGTACAAGAACTAAGAAGTGAAAACGTCTCGCCCGCTGGCGACCGTGCGCACGGAGAAGGCCCCGCTCGGCCCGCCGCCCGCTAACGGCCACCCGCGCCATGCGTTCACCGTCGACGTCGAGGACTGGTATCAGTCGTGCGTCGACTACGACGCGCCGATCTCGGAGCGCGTCGTCCGCAACACCGAGCGCCTCGTCCAGGTTCTCGACGACCACGGGGTTAAGGGCACATTCTTCGTACAGGGAATGGTCGCCGAAGCCTTCCCGGGTCTCGTCGGCGCCCTCGTGGCCGAGGGTCACGAGGTGCAGGCCCACGGCTACAGCCATCGCCCGCTCGATCGGATGATCCCTGCCGAGCTCCGAGACGAGCTCGAGCGTTCGAAGAAGACGGTCGAGGACGCCGCCGGTATGCCGGTGACCGCGTTCCGAGCCCAGGACTTCTCGATTCTCGAGCGGAACCTCTGGGCGCTCGAGACGCTTGCCGAGGTTGGTTTCGAGGTCGACTCGTCGATCTTCCCGATGCGGTCGCGCCACTACGGGATCTCCGACTGGCCGCGCGAACCGCACTACGTCTGCCTCGACGGGGGAGGGAGGATTCTCGAGGTGCCGGTCGCTGTTTGGTCTCCCGGGCCGGTTCGAGTGCCCGTCTCGGGAGGCGGATACGTGCGGCTCCTGCCACGCCGTCTGATCGAACGTGGGTTGCGCGGGGTCGCCGCCGAGGGGCGCCCGGCGGTCTTTTACTGCCATCCGTACGAGTTCAGTCCTGACGAGCTACAGGACTATCGGCACGTCTCGGCTCGCTTGCGCTTCTCCCAGGGCGTCGGCAGAAGGTCGTTCCCGAAGCGGGTCCGGAGGCTGCTCGAGGCCTTCGCCTTCGGCCGCTTCTCGGATGTGCTCGACGGCTGGGGGCTTCGGTGAAAGCGGACGTCGACTAGAAGGCGCCGGAAGCTTCCAGGACGGCAAACGTGACGGTGTCGATGCTCTCGTCCGTCATATGCGGATAGAGAGGGAGGGTCACCAGCCGATCGGCGACAGCATCCGTTGTCGGGAGCGGTCGCGCCGAGCCGATCGCCTCGTACGAGGAGAACCGGTGGATGGGCGGGTAGTGCACGCTCGTCTGGACGCCGCGCGCGCCGAGCGCCGCGCGGAACGCGTCTCGATCCGCTTCCTCCGGAAGCAGGAGAACCGCCAGGTGATGTGCGGGGTCGCGGTCACCGGTGGGTGCGAACGGCATCGAGATGCCGTGAGCGCCGGCGAGCTCGCTTCGGTACCGGGCGACGATGCACGCGCGCGCTGCGTTGTTGATGCGGAGCCGGCGGAGTTGTACGAGCCCGATGGCCGCGCGCATCTCGTCGAACCGGTAGTTGAAGCCTTGCGCGACCACGTCGTAGCTCGACGCGTGCCCCCGATGCCGATCCCAGGTCAGCGTCGTCATGCCGTGCGACCGAAGCAGGCGGATCTCCGAGGCGAGCGCGTCGTCGTTCGTGACGACCATTCCACCTTCGCCGGTCGGCAGGTTCTTGTTGGAGAAGAAGCTGAAGCAGCCGACGCGCCCGAGGGTTCCGCACATTCTCCCCTTCCACGACCCTCCCGGCGCGTGCGCCGCGTCCTCGATCACCGTCACACCGCGCTCCTCGGCGAGCTCGAGAATCGGGTCCATGTCGCACGGGTGCCCTCCGTAGTGCATGACGACGATGGCCTTGGTCGAGGCGCTCAGCGCAGCCATGAGGTCTTCGGGGTCGACGTTCAGGTCGTCGGCGCTCGTGATGTCACAGAACACCGGCTTCGCACCCGTGTGGGCGATCGTGTTCGCTGCTGCGACGAAGTTGAGCGAGGGAAGGAGGACCTCGTCACCGGGACCGCAGCCCGCAGCGAGGAGCGCCAGATGCAGCGCGCCCGTTCCGTTCATGACGGCAAAGGCATGCTCCACGCCGCACATCCCCGCGAACTCACGCTCGAACTCGGCGACGCACGGGCCCATGCTCCACCAACCCGACCGGACGACGTTGACGGCGGCGTTCTCGATCTCCTCGTCCACGAGGATGTCCGAGAGCGGCACGACCCACGAGCCGTCGTTCACACGACGGGTCTCCTCCCCTACCTGAACCGTCACTGCGCTACCGCAGACGTGTGGGGCCAGGCCCCTCCGTCGGATCCCGCGCTGCCGTCGGCAGTCGCCGCGGCGCTTTCCTCCGAATGACGGAACCAGGCGGTCACTGCTTCTTCGTAGTCATCCCGCCGACCGATGTCGAACCAGAGCCCGCCGAAGCGGTATGCCCCCACGGGCTTGCCTCGGGCGAGAAGCGCCTGGACGAGCTCCGGGAAGTCGAAGTAGCCGCTCGGTGGAATGAACGCGAGCGCTTCGGGCTCGATGACATAGATCCCCATGCTCACGGTCGAGACCATCTCCGGCTTCTCGATGTACGCCTTGACGCGGTTTCGGCTTCCGTTCCGGCCGAGCGTCAGGACGCCGTAGTCCACTCTGATCGGGCGCTCGTGCGTTGCGATCGTGAGCAGGTTTCGGCTCCGCCGGTGGTAGCGGACGAGGTCGAGGTAGTCGAGCGTCGTGAGCACGTCGCCGTTCATCGCGATGAATGTGTCGTCGAGCCCCTCGATGAGCCGGAGCGGGCCCGCCGTGCCGAGCGCTTCCCGCTCGTGGACGTAGGTGATGTTGACGCCGTGCGTGCGCCCGTTCGTGAGCACGGCCTCGATGAGGTGCGCGAGGTGGCCGACGGAGAGCGTGACGTCCTTGATCCGGCTTTGCGCGAGCTGCCCGAGGACGAGCTCGAGGATCGACCCGTCTCCGATGGGCATGAGCGGCTTGGGGAGGATCGACGTGTACGGCGCCAGGCGCGTTCCTTTTCCTCCGGCGAGGACGACAGCCTTGATGCCGGCGTTGCGGGAGCGTGCCTTCGGCGTGTCCTGGATTGCGACCACGGACTTGCTCACGCCTCGCGCCCGATGGTCGGCGAGGCGACCGCGATCTCGCGGACGGCCGGGCGATGCCTCGCGCTCAGCCTTCCGTTCTTGCGATGGACCGCGACGTCGCGCCGGAGCACGACTGCAACTGCGGTCCACGCGAGGATGCGAAGATCCATTCGAAAGGACGGATTGAGCGCATACATCGCGTCGAGCCGCGCCTTCTGGGGGAGCAATCGCGTGACGTAGTCCGCGATCCGATCCTCGCGATCGAGGATCTCGCTCTCTCTGGCGAAGGCGAGTTGTGACAATCCGGTGATACCGGGCTTGACCGTCAGGATCATCCGATACTCGCCCTCGAGCAGCTCGACGAACGAAGCATCCTCGGGTCGCGGGCCGACGAGGCTCATCTGCCCTCTCAGTACGTTCCAGAGCTGTGGGATCTCGTCGAGTTTGGATCGCGTGAGAAAGCGGCCGACGCGCGTCAGCCGGGCATCGGAGCTCAGCGTCAGCGGCGGCCCGGAAGCGCCGTCGTGCATCTTCCGGAACTTGAGCATCAGAAACTCGCGGCCGCCAAGCCCGATGCGTCGGCACCGGTACAGGACGCCGCCGCGGCTCTCGGCCTTGATGGCAGCACACACGATGACGATGATCGGAGCCAGGAGCACGAGCAGCGCTCCTGAAATGGCGATGTCGACCAACCGCTTTGCGGTTAGGCCATTTCGGCCCCGTGCCCGCTCGGACACCCCTTCTCCTCCCCCAATGCTTTAACTTCCCCTTCACCGGAGATTGCCCACCTAGAGGTATGAAGTCAACCCCTCGAAGGTCCAGGTAGCGAAGGAAAGTCGCAACGAGCTAACCGCCGCCTGCCCAAGCCATGTCCGTCCGAGGTGCACACGCCACCTGCGGAGCGATGGAATGACCGGGCTTCCGTTGTTCGCAAAGTACGAAGATTGCCGTCGCTAGCACGCTCGATCTGCCTTGCGCGACCCGGCGGTTCGCTCTACGCTCCGTTCTTGTAGCTACTGCCGCGAGCGAGGGGACGGGGCAGAGGAGGAGGAGGAAGGCTTGGTCAAGGGGAAGGTCGGCCGCGCGCCCTCGCGCAGCCAGAAGGCCCGTACGGGTAGCTATAGGAGGCGGCCGCGGGCAGCCGCACGCTTCGGTGCGCTCGGGCTCGCGGGCGCGGCGGTCGTCTTCGTCGTATCGGCGGTGACGGCGGCCGCAGCTCCGAGCGCGGCTCTCCAGCAAGCCGGCTCGAGTTCCGTGCGGCAGGCCCAGGTGCTCGAGCACGACAGGACCGGCATCGACGCACCGGCCGGTCTGGCCTTTTCCTCTTCGAGCAGGTCCTTCTACGTCATCGGAGGTCGTCCGGGCGGCGCTCCGGTAGATACGGATGTCGTCAGGCTTACGCCGTTCGAGCTGTCGCCGGTGTCGGACAGAGCGGGCTCTGCCCGCATTGCCGCGGCGGTCAAGGACCCCGTCAACGTCGCCTTCGACGCCCGCCACGGCCGACTGCTCCTGCTCGACAACGCAGACCGGTTGCTCGAGGTGCGGACCGATGCTCGCGGCGATCTCGACCCGACGACGCTCGTCCGTCGCGATGCTCTGCGCCTCGACCTTCGAGACCCGCAGGGCATTGCCGTCGATCCGGCGAGCGGCGTCGTCTTCGTGCTGGATAGAGCTCAGCCGAAAATCGTGCGAATCGAGCCCGATGCGAACGGCGGCTTCGACGCGGCGACCGTCTCCGAGGTCGACCTGCGGCCGAGCGGGGCGAGCGGCGCGCGCGGTGTGGCATTCGATCCGACCACGGGCCATCTCCATGTCGGCAGTGCGCAGGGACTCGTCGAACTCACCACCACCGGCGCCGCGGTCACGACGCGCGACCTCTCCCGACTCGGGCTCGCCAAGCCTGCGGGTATGGCCTTCGCGCCCAGCGGCGACCGGACGGACGACCCGGCCACGCTCTCCGTGTACGTCGCGGACAGCGGTGCCGGAGCGAGCCCCGGTCAGATCGTCGAGCTGTCGCTCAGCGCGGCGGCGGGACCGGAGTCGATCGACTTCACGTCGGGCCTCGTCACCACCGTGGACCTGGGAGCGCTCTCGCCGCCCAGCACCGATCCGTCGGGAATCACCTATGTGCCCTCGACCAACCGGCTAGTGATCAGCGACGGCGAGGTCGAGGAGACGGTCAACGGCATCACGCACTTCGAGGGAGCGAACGTCTGGGAGCTGAACCGCACGGGGCTGAGCCTTGCCCGCACTGCGAACATCTCGAACGTTCCTCCCGGGGTCGTGGTCCCGGTGACGAACGAACCGGCAGGGGCGGGATTCAACTCTTCGACCGGGCACTATCTCTTCTCCGCCGACGACGGGAAGAAGGTGTTCGACGTGAACCCCGGGGCGGACGGGCTTGTCGGCAGCGCGGGGGACATCGTCACGTCGTTCGACACGCTCGCCGTCGGAAACAGCGATCCTGAAGGCGTCACCTACGACACGTTCGGCGGTCACCTGTTCGTCGCCGACGGCCTCAATCGAGAGATCTACGAGTACACGAGCTCGGGAGCGCTCGTCAACCATTTCGACACCGCTCAATTCGGAGTCGAGGACCCCGAGGCAGTGGAGTTCAACTCGGCCTCGGGCACGCTCTTCATCCTCAGCGACCGGCTCAACACCGTGCCGCCCGCGCCCGTCATCGTGGAGACGACTACGAGCGGCACGCTGATTCGAACAATCGACGCGTCGGCCTCGGGAGCAGTCAAGCCGGCGGGTCTCGCGTACGCACCTGCGAGTGACGGAACGAATGTGAAGCGCTTCTACATCGTCGATCGCGGGGTCGACAACAACAACGACCCGGACGCCGTGGACGGCAAGCTGTACGAGCTGACGACGCCGGCTGCGGACCCGCCCGCGAACCTGCCGCCGACGGTCGACGCCGGCTCCGACCAGACAGTCGCCCTACCGGGCAGCGCGAGCCTCGACGGCACCGTGACCGACGACCATCTCCCAAACCCACCGGATGCGGTCACGAGCACGTGGACTCAGGTCAGTGGCCCGAGCACCGTGGCTTTCGGGAATCCGAACGCCGTCGATACCACCGCGAGCGTTTCGGTGGCGGGCGTGTACGTCGTGCGTCTGATGGCCAACGACAGCCAGTTCGCGGCATCCGATGACGTCACTCTCAACTTCACGGGCTCGGGCAGCTCGAACGTGTTCGACGTTCGCGTGACCGTGAACTCGGACGATGCGGAGGAGATCTCCGACGGCACCGTGCAACGCGGGGACGGCGACCTCGACATGATGACCGACACGACAGGGACGGGCAGCCCGAAGGTCAAGGTGGGCATCCGCTTCACCGGTGTTGCGATCCCGCAGGGTGCCCCCATCACATCCGCGTACGTGCAGTTCGCGGCCGACGAGGTCGACACCGCCGCGACCTCGCTCACGATCAGGGGCCAAGCGGCCGCCAACCCGCCGACGTTCTCGACCGTGCCGTTCGACCTCACGACGAGGCCGACGACGGCGGCAGCCGCGACCTGGTCGCCGGCCTCGTGGCTCGCAGTCGGCGACGCCGGTCTCGCCCAGCGCACGACCGATCTGGCCGGGATCGTCCAGGAGATCGTCGACCAGCCCGGCTGGGCTTCCGGGAACTCGGTTGTCCTCTTCGTCGCCGGTAGCGGGGAGCGGGTGGGTGTCGCGGTCAACCAGAATCCGGCCGTCGCCCCACTGCTCCACGTGGAGTGGGGCACGGGAGGCGGCAACGCGGCGCCCGTGATCACCTCCGACGGAGGCGGCGCCAGCGCCACGCTCTCGCCGGCCGAGAATCAGGCCTCCGTCACGGACGTCGACGCGACGGACCCTGACGTTGGTCAGACGCTGACGTACTCGATCTCCGGTGGCCCCGACGCTGCCCGCTTAGCGATCAACGACTCGAACGGCGTCCTCACCTTCGTGGCGGCACCCAACTTCGAGGCGCCGACGGATGCGGGCTCGAACAACGTCTACGACGTCATCGTCACGGTCTCCGACGGCAACGGCGGCTCGGACTCGCAATCGATCGCCGTGGCAGTGCAGAACGTGAACGAGTTCGTGCCCGTGATCACGTCGAACGGTGGCGGGCCTTCGGCCGCCGTTTCTGCGGCCGAGAACCAGACCGCTGTTACCGACGTCAACGCTACCGATGGCGACGGCACGACGCTCACGTACTCGATCTCGGGCGGCGCGGACAGTGGCGACTTCACGATCGACCCGAGCACCGGCGTCCTCACGTTTACCGTCCCACCCGACTTCGAGGCGCCGGCGGATGCGAACCTCGACAACTTCTACGAGGTAACAGTCGAAGCCTCCGACGGCAGCTTCGCCGACACGCAGGCAGTGACGGTCGAGGTCACCGACGTGGCCGAGGGCGGGAACACTCCGCCAACGATCACGACGGACGGAGGCGGTTCGACCGCTTCGAAATCGGTTGCTGAGAACCAGACCGCCGTCACCGATGTCGACGCGACGGATCCCGACGTCGGCCAGACGCTGACGTACTCGATCTCCGGCGTCGACGCCGCTCGCTTCGCGATCGTCCCTGATACGGGGGTGCTCACCTTCGCCACGGCTCCGAACTTCGAGGCACCCACGGACGCCGGCGCGAACAACGTCTACGACGTCACCGTCACGGTCTCGGACGGCAACGGGGGATCGGACAACCAGGCGATCGCGGTCACGGTCACCAACGTGAACGAGTTCACGCCCGCGATCACCTCCGACGGCGGAGGGACATCGGCTGCCCTGTCGAAGCCCGAGAACTCCACGGCGGTGACCGATGTCGACGCGACCGACGGCGACGGCCAGGCGCTCACCTACTCGATCTCCGGCGGTCCCGATGCCCTCCGCTTCGCGATCGTCCCCGCAACGGGCGTACTGACCTTCGTCACCGCTCCGAACTTCGAGGCGCCCTCGGACGTCGGCGCGAACAACGTCTACGACGTCGCGGTCCAGGCTTCAGACGGGCTCCTCAGCGACACACAGGCGATCGCCGTCACCGTCACCGACGTCGGCGAAGGCTCGACGATCCTCTACTTCTCGGTGGTGACGGCGCAGACGCTCAGCGGCATCCCCGTCACGCCGCAGGACATCGTCGCCTTCGACGGGCAGAACTACAGCCTCTTCGTGGACGGAGGTGACGTCGGGCTGGACGCGAGCAGCGAGAACATCGATGCCTTCGCCATCCTGTCGACCGGAAGCGTGCTCGTCTCCACGACCGGCAACCCGGCGGTGCCGGGGATCTCCGGCGGAAGGGACGAGGACGTGCTCGAGCTGTCGGCGGGCCTGCGTGGCGAGACCACGACGGGGACCTGGTCGATGCGCCTCGACGGCAGCGTCGTGGGGCTCGAGGCTTCCGGAGAGGACGTCGACGCCGTCGAGCTCCTGGACGACGGGCGCCTCCTCATCTCCGTCTCGGGCGCGCTCAGTGTCGCGGGCGTGACCGGAGAGGACGAGGACGCGGTGGCGTTCACGCCGGGCCTGAACACCTGGGCGATGTACTTCGACGGGACCGACGTCGAGCTCTCGAGCTCGAGCGAGGACGTCGACGGCGTCGCACTCGACGCGAGCGGCAAGATCTACCTCTCGACCACCGGGAACTTCAGCGTCACTGGTGTCGCCGGCGCCGACGAGGACGTCTTCGTCTTCACTCCCTCCTTGCTCGGCGATACGACTGCGGGCACGTACGCGCCGGCG
Organism: Gaiellaceae bacterium; assembly: GCA_050697935.1. Lineage (GTDB taxonomy): Bacteria > Actinomycetota > Thermoleophilia > Gaiellales > Gaiellaceae > GMQP-bins7. The sequence continues at coordinate 17,499 of JBOHAY010000221.1, forward strand.
CTCTACTTCGATGGGTCGGTGCACGGCCTCGGGGCGAACGACGTGTTCGCGATCGATCTGCCGTAAGAAGGACGGTTGCAGCGAGAACGGTTTCGTTCTACGCTCACATCGGGAGGTGCCGTTGCTCTTGCGGGCGGCAGAGGAGGAGGGGGCGTGACCAAGGGGAAGGTGACGTGCGTGCTGGGGCTGGCTCTCGCCAGCCTGTTCTCGGTCGCCGTCGTGAGCGATTCCGTCGCCGCGCCGCAGGCACCGGCTGCGATCGACTTCACGTCCACGCTCGTGAACACGGTCGACACGGCGACCTTCACACCGCCCAGCCCCGATCCTTCGGGGCTCACCTACCTGCCCGGAAGCAACACGCTCCTGATGACCGACGGCGACGTCGAGGAGGTCGTCGACGGCATCACCCACTTCCAAGGGGCGAACGTCTGGGAGCTGACTCTGGGCGGCAGTGTCGTGCGCAGCACCAACATCTCGACCGTCGAGCCGACCGTGTTCCCCATGTCGGAAGAGCCGTCAGGAGTGGCCTTCAAGCCGAGCTCCGGGCACTGTTTCATCTCCGACGACAGCCAGAAGCAGATCTACGACATGAACCCCGGAGCGGACGGCGCGTGCGGCACCGGCGATGACAGCTCCACCTTCTTCCCGACGAGCAGCGTGGGTAACGACGATCCGGAGGGAATCGCCTATGACTCGTGGCACGATCGGCTGTTCGTCGCGGACGGCGCCGACGCCGTGATCTACCAGTACACGACGTCAGGGGTTCCGGTCGGCCAGTTCGACGTACTTGTGCATGGAGTGGCGGACCCCGAGAGCGTCGAGTTCAACCCGGTAAGCGGTACGCTGTTCGTCCTCTCGAACCGCCAGAGCGGCCCGATCGTGATCGAGACGACGACGGCCGGGGCGTTGCTCCGAACGATCGGCGTGTCGGCCGCAGGCGCATTCAAGCCTGCGGGTTTCGCCTACGCCCCTGCGAGCAACGGATCGGGAGCCAAGCGCTTCTACATCGTCGATCGCGGCGCTGCGAACACCAGCAACCCCAACGCCGTCGACGGCAAGATCTACGAGCTGACTGCGCCGCAACCGGGCGCGCCGCAGAATGCGCCACCCGCGGTCAGCGCCGGCCCCGACCGAGCGGTGGTGCTGCCTGCGATCCCCACCCTCGACGCGACCGTTTCCGACGACGGCCAGCTAGGCCCGGCGACGACCCTGTGGACCCAGCTCAGCGGCCCGAGCACGATCGGGTTCGGAGATGCCGGCGCGGTCGACACGACCGCCAGCGCGCCCATTGCGGGGACGTACCTCCTGCGTCTGACCGCGAGCGACGGCGAGCACACGACGTTCGACGAGATGACGCTCACGGTGTCCGGCACCGGCAGCGTTGCGTCCCTCGACGTGAGGGTCAATGCCAGCCCGGACGATGCTGAGGAGACCGATACCAACAGCATCCGCCTGGCGAATGCGGATCTCGACATGCTCATCGACGACACGCAGAACAATCTCGCGGTCGGCCTGCGCTTCAACGGCGTCGCCGTCCCGCAGGGAGCCACCATCGCCAAAGCGTACGTGCAGTTCGAGGCCGACCAGCCGTGGGCGAATCCCACCTCGCTCACGATCGAGGGCCAGGCCGCCGACAACCCGCCGACGTTCTCCGGCACGAACAAGATCGTGCCGAGGCCGCGGACGCTCGCGGACGTCACGTGGGCGCCCGACCCCTGGCTGACCGTGGGCGAGGCCGGGTTCGATCAGCGCACCGCCAATCTCGCAGCGGTGATCCAGGAGATCGTGAGCCGTCCCAACTGGGCGAGCTCCAACTCGCTCGTTCTCGTCATCACGGGCAGCGGCCGGCGGGTCGCCGAGGCATGGGACTCGAATCCGGCCGCCGCGCCCCTGCTCCACGTGGAATGGACGACGGGCGGGAATCAGCCACCCTCGGTCAACGCCGGAGGAGACCAGACGATCACCCTGCCGGCGGGCGCGAGCCTCGACGGGACCGTCTCGGACGACGGCCAGGTGGCACCGCTCACCAAGACCTGGAGCCAGGTCAGCGGGCCGGGCACCGTCACCTTCGGGAACGCGAGCGCGGTCGACACGACCGCGACGTTCTCGGAGGCCGGCCAGTACACGCTGCGCCTGACCGCGTTCGACGGCGAGCTGACGAGCCTCGACGAGGTCGCCGTCAGCGTGAACTCGCCCTCGGCCAACCAGCCTCCGTCGGCCAGTGCCGGCTCCGACCAGACGATCAC
>JBOHAY010000222.1:0-6506 GCA_050697935.1 Gaiellaceae bacterium
CGGTCGTAGAAGCCGAACGAGAGGCGCAGGAGGTGCGTGTACAGGTCGTCTCGGAGGTCGTACTCGACTGCCAGGGCTTGCTTACCCGAGAGCACGCGTCGCCCGAACATGAGAGCGCCGCGCAGGAGCCCGAGCCCGACGATTGCTGCTATTTCAACGACGAGGAGGCGTGTGTCCGGGTCGTCGGACAGCTCGTTGATGACGACGCCCGCCAGGACTGGGACGAGAATGCCCGCGATCTGCGACGTGATCGCGAGGAAAGACGAGACGACGAGAGACGCGCGGTAGGGGCGGAGGAAGCCGAGCAGACGGACGAACGTCCGCCCGGCCCGATGTCGCGTCGTAGGCTCGTCCTCGTCCGGCACGTGCTCGTAGGGTACGGGTCGTGCTCGAGGCTGTGCCCAACGTCTCCGAGGGGCGCAGCAGCCCTGTCATCGCCACGATCGAGCGGGCATTCGGGCGTGCTGCGCGAGTGCTCGATGTCCACGCGGACAGCGATCACCACCGCTCTGTCTTCACCCTCGTCGCCGATCCCGCGGCGCTGGCTGACGCCTTGCTCGCAGGCATTTCGGCCGCGGTCGCGCTTGTCGACCTCCGGTCTCATGCCGGCGTTCACCCAAGAGTCGGAGTCGTCGACGTTGTCCCGATCGTCCCACTCTCGGACGACGACATGGGGCTCGCCAAGACGACTGCGCGGAGTATTTCCGGACGGATCGGTGCGGAGCTGGGGTTGCCTGTCTTCCACTATGGAGAGATCGGAGACGGGCGCCGGCCGGCATTCTTCCGGGCAGGTGGTCTCGAGGGACTCCAGCGGCGTGTGGAGATGGACGAGCTCGTGCCGGATGCAGGCCCACGCCGCATCGATCCGAGGTCTGGAGCGGTGCTCGTCGGCGCTCGTCGTCCACTCATCGCCTACAACGTGGTCATCGAGACCGACAACGTCGCGATCGCGCGCGAAATCGCAGGGGTCGTGCGCGAGTCGGGAGGCGGGATGCCCGGCGTGCAAGCCATCGGGCTGCTGCTCCCGAGCTCTGGACGGGTTCAAGTCAGCATGAACATCGTGGACATCGAGCGTGCTCCGCTCCACGTCGTGGTCGAGCGTGTGCGAGCCGAGGCGGCGACGCGTGGCATCGCCGTCACACAGGGCGAGCTCGTCGGCCTCGTGCCCGAGAGTGTCTTTCGCGCTGCACTCGAGGCCGGCGTCGAGGTGCCGGGAATCGACGAATCGCGGGTGCTCGAACGCGTTCTCGGTTCCAGAGGCTTCATGTAGTCACGACGGCGGCGACCGCGAAGCGGGCGCCTTCAGGGATCCTCGCGCGACCGAAATCCGCGCGAGCGGATTCCGGTCTTGCGCACAACTAGACTCGAGCCGTGACGCGGACGATCGTCCTGACCGGTGAGGACCTCACACTCGCCGACGTCTGGGAAGCCGCCGTCAGCAGGGCGCCGGCCGAGATCGCCGAGCGTGCGAAGGATCGAATGCGAGCGGCGCGCGAGCTCGTCGACTCGATTCAGGGCGAGCACACCTACGGCGTGAACACCGGATTTGGTCGTTTCGTCTCCACGCACATCCCCGAGGAAATGGCGGAGGAGCTCCAGCTGCGGCTCCTACGTAGTCACGCCTGCGGCGTCGGAGAGCCGTACCCCGACGCCGTCGTTCGCGGTGCGATGCTGCTGCGCGCGAACGCGCTCGCCAAAGGCTTTTCGGGCGCACACGTCACAACCGTCGAGCTGCTCGTCGAGTGCCTCAATCGCGGTGTCCTGCCGGTGGTGCCGGCGCGCGGGTCGGTGGGAGCCAGCGGCGATCTTGCGCCGCTTGCGCACCTCGCTCTCCCCCTCGTCGGCGAGGGCGAGGCGATCGTCGACGGAGTGCGGCTCGGTGGCGGTGATGCGCTCCGCAGCGTTGGGCTGACACCGATCCATCTCGCGAGCAAGGAAGGGCTCTCGCTCGTCAACGGGACGCAGTTCATGGCGTCGATGGCGGCGCTCGGGATCGTGCGAGCCCGCCGGCTCGCGGCCACGGCGGATCTGGCGTGCGCGCTTTCGCTCGAGTCGCTGCAGGGATCGCGAACGAGCTTCACGCCCGCGGTCCATCGCGCGAGGCCGCTGAAAGGACAGGGTGAGGCGGCGGCCAACGTCTGGCGGCTCCTCGAAGGATCGGCAATCATCGAGTCCCATCGCTGGTGCGACAAGGTTCAGGACGCCTACGCGCTCCGCTGTGCTCCGCAGGTACACGGCGCGTGCCGTGATCTCCTTGACTACGTCGAGTCGACCGTCGAGGTCGAGCTCAACTCGGCGACGGACAACCCGCTCGTCTTGCTCGACGAGCGCGAGATCGTGTCGGCAGGGAATTTCCACGGCCAGCCGCTGGCCTTCGCACTCGACGCGCTCGCGATCAGCGTTGCCGAGCTCGCCAGCATCTCGGAGCGTCGCATCGAGCGACTCGTCAATCCGACTTTCTCCGAAGGACTGCCGCCCTTCCTCGTCGAGGAAGGCGGTCTGAACTCGGGGTTCATGATCCCGCAGTACGTCGCCGCGGCTCTCGTCTCCGAGAACAAGGTCTACGCCCATCCTGCGAGCGTCGACTCGATCCCGACGAGCGCGGGACAGGAGGATCACGTGTCGATGGGCAACGCGGCTGGGCTGAAGGCGCTTCGTGTGCTCGACAACGCCGAACGGACGCTGGCGATCGAGCTCCTCGCCGGTGCGCAGGCGATCGAGTTCCTGGCTCCGCTTCGACCGGGTGAGGGAGTGCGCGCAGTCCACGACGTCGTCCGGACGCTCTCGGACCGACTCGTGGAGGACCGTTCGCTGAGCGCGGACATCGAGCGCGTCGCTGAAGCGGTTCGCTCGGGTCTCGTCTTGGCAGCCGCGGAGAGCGAGATCGGCATGCTCGCGTGAGCGGAGCGCACGTCGCGGACGCGACGGTCGAGACGCTGTGCGGAGATCTCGGCGCGATCCGTGCGCCGCGAGGATCGTCCCTGAATGCCCGCGGATGGCAGACCGAGGCGCCGCTTCGGATGCTCCTCAACAACCTCGATCCCGAGGTTGCGGAACACCCCGAGCACCTCGTCGTCTACGGCGGGACCGGGCGCGCAGCGCGCAGCCACGCCGACCTCAAGGAGATCGTACGCACGCTGCTTCGGCTCGAAGTGGACGAGACACTCCTCGTCCAGAGTGGGAAGCCAGTCGGCGTCTTTCGGACGAATGAATGGGCGCCCCGCGTCCTCATCGCGAACTCGCTGCTCGTTCCGCGTTGGGCAACCTGGGACGAGTTTCGCCGGCTCGAGGCGGAGGGGCTGACGATGTTCGGCCAGATGACGGCCGGGAGCTGGATCTACATCGGGACGCAGGGGATCTTGCAGGGTACGTATCAGACCTTTGCCGCCGCCGGCGAGAAGCACTTCGGGTCCCCTGACCTCACGGGACGAACGATTCTCACCGCCGGCCTCGGAGGCATGGGTGGCGCCCAACCACTTGCCGCGACGATGGCCGGCGCCGCGATTCTGTGCGTCGAGGTCGATCCGAGCCGGATCGAGCGCCGCCTCGAGACTCGGTATCTCGACGAGGTGGGGGACTCGCTGGACGATGCGGTCAGTCGCGTGAGGATTGCCGCACGCGAAAGCCGGGCACTCTCTGTCGGGTTGCTCGGCAACGCGGCCGACGTGTTCTCGGAGCTCGTGCGCCGGCGTGAGACCTTCGACCTCGTCACCGACCAGACTGCCGCGCACGATCCCCTCACCGGTTACGTGCCGGCCGAGGTGCCCTTCGAGGAGGCCGCGGCGCTGCGGGCTCGAGAGCCGGAGCGGTATCTGCGGCTCGCGTCCGAGTCGATCGCCGCGCACGTGAGCGCCATGCTCGAGTTCGTCCGGATGGGTTGCCACGTTTTCGACTACGGCAACAATCTCAGAGGGGAGGCCTACGAAGCTGGCGTAGAGGATGCGTTCTCATACCCGGGCTTCGTCCCGGCATATATCCGGCCTCTTTTCTGTCGAGGTATTGGACCGTTTCGTTGGGCCGTTCTTTCGGGCGATCCGGCAGACATAGAGGAGATCGACCGCGAGCTCGGGAGGCTCTTTCCGGACGATGTCTTGCTACAGCGCTGGCTCGAGCTCGCTCCCGAGCGGGTCGCGTTCCAGGGGCTACCGGCTCGGATCTGCTGGCTCGGCTACGGCGATCGAGCGCGAGCAGGGCTTGCGATCAACGCGCTGGTTCGCTCGGGCACGGTGTCGGCACCCGTCGTCATCGGACGCGATCACCTCGACTCGGGATCGGTTGCCTCTCCGTACCGTGAGACCGAGGCGATGCGCGACGGCTCGGACGCGATCGCGGACTGGCCGATCCTGAACGCCCTGGTGAACGTGGCGGCGGGCGCGACCTGGGTGAGCGTCCACCACGGCGGTGGCGTCGGAATCGGCAACTCGATTCACGCCGGCATGGTCGTCGTCGCCGACGGCTCAGACGCTGCGGCCGAGCGGCTCGAGCGCGTTCTCACGACCGATCCCGGCACGGGCGTCATGCGTCATGCGGACGCGGGCTACGAGGAGGCGCTCGCGACGGCGCGAGAGCTGGGCGTCGACCTGCCGTCGATCCGCCGCGCCGATCTGTGAGCGCGAGCGGGGAGCGGGAGCAGCCCGTCCGGCTGCTGATCCGCGACCTCGCGCAGGTGGCGTCTCCGTCCGGCACGACGTCGCCTCTTCGGGGGGCGGCGTTGCGGTCCGTCGATCTCGTCGAGGACGCGTACATCCTGTGCCAGGGGGGTCGGGTCGCCGACGTCGGGACGATGCGGCGACTCGGGTCGCTCACCGACGATGTCGTCGAGGTCGACGGCCGTGGGCTCTCCGCGGTCCCCGGTCTCGTCGACTGCCACACTCACGCCTGCTTTGCTGGCGACCGCGTCGACGAGTTCTCGCTTCGTGCCGCTGGGGCGACCTACGAGGAGCTGCACGCGAAAGGCGGCGGGATCCTCTCGACGGTCCGGGCCACGCGTGCTGCAGGCGAAGTGGGCCTCGCGGCAGCTCTTGCCCGACATCGAGCGTGGATGCTACGAGCGGGCACGACGACGTTCGAGGCCAAGTCCGGATATGGGCTCGACCGCGAAACCGAGCTCGCGCAACTGCGCGTGATCAGAGACGCGGGCGGTGTCCCCACCTGGCTCGGTGCCCACGCGCTACCGCCGGAGTTCGCGGATGCCGGGGCCGACGCGTACGTCGACTTTCTGATCTCCGACGTCCTTCCCGATGCGGCGCAGCTCGCCGAGGCGGCGGATGTCTTCCTCGAGCGAGGCGCCTTCGACATCGAGCAGGCACGACGAGTCCTATCGGCATGTGACGTGGCCGGGCTCGACCTTCGCCTTCACGGCGACCAGTTCACCGAGGCCGGTGCGATACCGCTCGCGATCGAGCTCGGCGCGAGGTCGGTCGATCACCTCGAGAGCACAGGGCCAAGCGGCGTCGCGGCACTCTCCTCGAGCGCTGTGGTCGGCGTGTTGCTGCCTGCGAGCGCTCTTTTCCTCGACCGACCAATGCCTCCGGCGCGAGCGCTCGTCGACGCGGGCGCGGCCATCGCGCTCGCAACCGACTTCAACCCTGGCAGCGCGTTCTGCGAGAGCCTCCCACTCGTCTGCGCGCTCGCGGCGACGCAGCTCCGGCTTGCACCCGAGGAGGCGCTGACCGCGTGCACCGTCAACGCCGCTCATGTCTTGTCCCGCGCGGACCGCAAGGGGCGTCTCACCCCGGGGTTCGACGCCGACATCGTGCTCGTGGCTGCCGAAGACTGGCGGCACCTCGCGTACCACCTGGGAGGCGACGTCGTGCACGCGGTGGTCGAAGGCGGCCGGATCGCATGGACGGCGCGGGCATAATCGCTGCATGCCGACGCGAAAACAGCGCCGTCGCCGCGCGAAGGAGCATCGTCACGAGTACGTCTGGGAGGACGCCGAGGGAAACGAGCTCGATTCGCCGGTCGGTGCTTCCACGAAGACGCAGTCACGGTCGAACGCTGCTCCCGCGAGGGCCCGACGTGAGCCGCAGGCGCCCTCGTGGCGACGATCTCTCAAGCGAGGTGGCATCTTCGCGCCGATCATGCTCGTCACGGTGATGCTTCTCTCGAACGATCAGACTCTGAGCCAGCAGATCACGCAGACGACGCTCATCGTCGCCATCTTCATACCGTTCAGCTACTTCCTCGACAGCGTCTTCTATCGGAACTACAAGCGACGTCTGGCGCGACGCGAGCAGGCGGACGGTCGGCGCGGGAGCTGACGGGGCTAGAGGGTTGATGTGGGTTAGAAGCACGTCTGGATGGGGGCCTGGGCCGGCGGATCGCGCCCGCTTCGGCCGGCAGCAAGGCGTCCAGCCTTGCCACCGTCCGCATCGAACACGCTCCGTGGCCGCCGAGAACCTCTCCAGCCGCACTCCTAACCCACATCAAGCCTCTCGGTGACGGCGCTGCGCGTCGAACAGCTTTCGCTCGGACCGATCGGGACGAACTGCTACATCGTGCGA
>JBOHAY010000223.1:0-4112 GCA_050697935.1 Gaiellaceae bacterium
TCCGTCGCGAGCTTCTTCGTCTCGCGCGTCGACACCGAGGCGGACCGTCGGCTCGCGGAGGTCGGGCGCGAGGATCTCCAAGGGCGCCTCGCGATCGACAACGCCAAGCTCGCGTACCAGCACTACCTCGAGACGTTCTCCGGCCCTCGCTGGGAGGCACTTGCCGACAAGGGCGCGCGTCCGCAGCGCTGTTTGTGGGCATCGACCTCGACCAAGAACCCCGCGTACCGCGACGTCCTCTACGTGGAGGAGCTGATCGGCCCAGCGACCGTGAACACAATGCCGTTCGAGACGATCGCCGCCTTCCAGGACCACGGGATTTGCGCGGACACCCTCACCGAAGGCCTCGACGAGGCCCGAGCGCTCCTCGACGACCTCACTGCTGCCGGCGTCGACTACGACGCCGTCGTGGACACACTCGAGGCGGAGGGCGTCCAGAAGTTCTCCGACTCGTTCAACGCGCTCCTCGCCGGCATCGACGCGAAGCGCGCGGCTCTCGTCGCCTGAAGCGTCTACGGAGTCGCAAGCGCCGCAAGGATCTCGGCGTGAAGAAGCCCGTTCGAGGTGACCGCGGTCCCGCTGTCGATCCGTGGAGCTCCCGTGGCATCCGTGAACGTGCCGCCGGCTTCCTCGACGACCACCTGGACCGCCGCCAGGTCCCACTCGCTCACACCGACGGAGTCAACCGCGCCATCAACGACTCCCTCTGCAACCAGCATGTGCGCCCAGAAGTCTCCAAGAGCGCGCGCATGCCAGGCACGGCGAGCGAGCTCGGGCACCGGGTTCTCGAGCGCCAGGCTGAGGACCGCGCTCTCGATCTGCGAGATCCCGGAAACCCTCATGACCACTCCGTCGACGAACGCGCCCCCTCCACGCTCCGCCCACCACCGGTGTCCGAGCGCGGGCGCGGAGACCACTCCGAGTTGCACGACGCCGGACTTCTCGAGCGCAACGAGGGTCGCCCAGATCGGGAGCCCTCGGGCGTAGTTCCGCGTCCCGTCGATCGGGTCGAGGATCCACCGTCGCGCCCCTCCCGCGATCGCGCCGTGCTCCTCACCGAGAATCGCGTCAGCCGGGCGCTCGATCTCCAGCAGCCGGCGCAACTCGGCCTCCACCGCGCGATCCGCTGCGGTGACAGGAGTGAGGTCGGGCTTCGTCTCGATCGCGAGGCCCGAGCGGAAGAGCGGCAAGGAGATCGCGTCCGCCGCGTCGGCGAGCCGAAGCGCGAGGGCGAGGTCGGGACTCACGTCCCGACGATACAGCGCTACCCGCCGGCGATTCGGAACGTCGGGCGGACGACCCGAATCGCGATCGGAGTCGACCACGTCATCGCCGGAGTCCCTACCTGCGCCGCGTTCAAGCCGCGCACTCGGTAGTACGACAGTCCGGAGCTGAGCTTCAGGACCGAGGAGGTTGCGAACGTGATCGAGGACCCGCGCGCTCGCCAGGGGTACTTCGTGCGCGACCACTGGATCTCGTACGCGGTCGCGCCGACGACGGGTCTCCAGGCCACGAGCGGTGTGGAGTAGACGACGGGGTGCTTGCCCGCCTGGGCAAGAAGGCGACCCGTTGGAGAGAGGCCCGACACGTACGGCGACCCGGCGGTGGTGATCGCAGGCCGTGACTCCTTGCCAAAGCTTGCAACCCGTCCGGACTCGCAAGCGTCCTGCGGCGATTCGACATCGACGTATTCGAACGCCCCGCTCTCGGGCACATAGATCCCGACTGGGACGACCGTCCAGAAGTAGCGCGTGCTGTCCCTGTCCACATCGGGCAAGTCAACACGTACGGCGCCTTCCTCCCCGATCGTCTCGTTGGCGATCACCGGGCTTCCGTCGACCATATAGGTCTTCGCGGTTTCGGTCTCGGCGCTCCCGAGGATGCCGGCGAGCGCCGCGTCGAGCTCACTCTGGCCTATGGGCAGCTTCAACGGCCCGGAGACCCGCGGCGCGAAAGCGGGTCCGCCTACCACCGAGCCGCGGAAGACGACGTTCACACAATCCCGATCGGTGAAGGCGTACGCGCGGAAGAGTCGGTATTCCTGTCCGTCGTTCCCCGTGTCCCCAGTGAACGTGAGCGCCGGCATGAGCTCGTGAGCCGCCGCTTTGGAGTCGGTGCTGATGTCGTCCGACACGGCAAAGCGCACCTGCAGCTTTCCGGCCGACCAGGGAGGGTTCGTCGCGGCGTAGATCGGGCTCCAAGGACCGTACGAGACTGCAGGAAGGCCGTTCGGAAGCGCACCCACGACCTGCCGCACCGGCCGCACTCGCCAACGCACGGTCTGCCACCAGGTGTCCTCGAGGTGGAAGGTGTAGAACTCGCGCTGATCCGCGACGTTCGTGTGAGTGCGAACGATCTTGCGGATGTCCGTGTACCAGACGTCGTACGCGGTTGCTCCTTCCACGGGCGCCCAGCGAACGAGTCCGGGCTTCGCCGGCATTGGAACGGGCGTGTCCTCCCAGCGCACGTTGAATCCGAACGGCTTGCTCCAGGCGGTCGCCCCCTGCGTCGTGATCGCGCGGACGTGGGCGTACAGCGCGTACGGCTTGCCGGTGAACCACGGCAGGACGAGGTTGACGGAGGTCGCGGGGATCCTGATGGGAGCGATGACCGTCTTGACGGTCTTCTCGTTTGCTTCTGTGTCACCTGCGGCAGGGGAGCTGAAGGAGACGGAGCGACAGAACTTGCCCGACGTGGCGCCGTAGGCGACGTTCGACCAGAAGACAGAGCTGCCGTCGAACGTTCTGCTCGTCGCGAGCTCGAACTCGTAGCATGAGGCGCCGCGAACCGGGTTCCACGCAAATGCCGGCGTTCGCGAGAAGGTGTGCGTGGTGGACTCGTTGGGCCTCAGCGCGAACCCACGGAGGCCGTTCGGTGCGCTGGGAGCAGCGGCCTCCCGCGCTGACGCGGTAGCTGTCAGCAGCGTGCCGAAGAGAACCACGGCAACAAGGGCGAGGCGGGCCGCACGCACGCTTGTCTCTTCGACATCGAGGGCTGCAGGGCCTTCCCTCGATCGAGGGATGCCCTAGTGGGTGAGGGCCGCTTCGAGCAGGCGTCCGGCCGCGAGGACGAGCGCATCGGCTCCATGCCCTCCGGCGAGCTGGACGGACGCCGGCAGTCCGTGCTCGGCGGGGCCGCACGGCAACGCGAGCGCGGGCCAGCCGAGCGCGTTGAAGGGGAACGTCCGGCTGATCAGCTTCTCGCGCACCTCCACGTCGCCGATGCCGCCGGCTCCGATCTCGGGAGCAACGCAGGGGAGCGTGGGCGTGACGACGAGATCGATTCCTTCGAGCGCGTGCTCGACGAGGTCGCGGTACTCGGCCCGACGCTGTGCCGCTTGATCCGCCTCGGCATCCGTCACGCCCAGACAGCGCTCGAGCTTGATCCGCAGATCCTCGCCGTAGAGGTCGGAGTTCTCGGCGAACAGCTCCTGGTGGACCCGGGCCACCTCGTGCATGAAGAGGGGTCCGACACCCTCTGGTTTGGGAAGCTCGAGCGCACGCCGGCGCGGGAAATGGGCCGCGGCCGCGTCGACCCGGGCCCTCACGAGCGGGTCTGCATCCTCGATCCAGGCAATCCCGACCTCGATCTCCGCGAGCGAATCGAGCGCGAGCGGCTCGAAGCCGGGAGCCAGCGTCCGAAGCGCGTCTTCGCAGGTGGCGACGTCGCGCGCCATGGGGCCGCCATGGTCGAAACTGGGCGCGAGCGGAAAGCAGCCGTCGAGCGAAACGAGGCCGTATGTCGGTTTGAAACCGACCACGCTGCAGCACGCCGCTGGGATCCGGATCGACCCACCGGAGTCAGTGCCGAGAGCGAGCTCTGCAGCGTCCAGCGCGAGCGCGGCCGCATTTCCACCGCTCGATCCGCCCGCAACCCGGTCCGGCGCGAGTGGATTCGGAACGACGCCGAAGTGTGGGTTCTCGGAGGTCGTGCCGTAGGCGAACTCGTGCAGGTTCGTCTTGCCGACGTTCCCGTAGCCCGCTGCCTCCAGCGCGAGGACCGTCGCGGCCGTCGCGGCCGGCACGTGGTATGCGAAGAGCGGCGAGCCGTACGTCGTCAAGAGCCCTGCCGTGTCGAACAGGTCCTTGACGGCGAGCCGGATGCCTGCGGGA
>JBOHAY010000224.1:0-2318 GCA_050697935.1 Gaiellaceae bacterium
ATGCGCCAGGCGTTCGACAAGGGATTCTTCGTCGGCGGGGCCCTCGCGAGCATGATGACCGTGACGAAGGGGCGCATGCCGAACGGGCGCTTCCCGACGCACCCGAACTCGGCTGCGCCACTCATGAAGACGGGGCGGGCCGCGCGTTACCCGGCGCCGGACGGGAAGTACGTCTTCGACAAGCTCTCGTCGGTTTTTGCGTCCGGTAACCGGACACGGGACGACCAGCCGAACCACCTCAAGGTGACGACCCGAGTGAGGCGTCCCGTCGCGGAAGCCTGGGAATGGATGTGCCCCGCGCACGTCTACGAGGTCGGCCGTGATCTCGGGAACGGCATGGTGTCCGTCGAGATAACGCCGTCGAACTGCGTGCAGTGCGGTGCGATCACGGCAAAGGGCGGCCGCCTCACCCCGCCCGAGGGCGGCTCCGGCCCCGAGTACACGCTCACCTGACGGCAGCCCTGACGAGGGCGCTCGGTGTCCTGTCGCTGAACATCTCGCGTTCTGGCGGCCTCACGGGCTTGGAACCGACCGGGCGCAGATCCGCCTTTGTGGCTCAGAGCCACAAAGGTGAACGAGACCGCGCTTCCACTTGGTTCGCACCGTTCTGCGCCTGTGTCTCGACCGCGAGCAATCCCACCTTGTGGCTCAGAGCCACAAACGTGAATGAGCGCCCGACGTCAGGGGCTGCTCGCTCGCTCGGCCCACGCCCGCGCCATCGCGACGCGGTCGGCGAGCGACGGGTGGGTGCCCAGCACGAGCTGAGACCACGCCGGCGGATCGGGGTCGCCGAGCCCTGTTTCCGAGAACCCGATCATCAGCCCTTCAAGCGACGCTGGGTCTCGCGTCACCTGCAACGCCTTCCAGTCCGCCTCCGCCTCCATTCGCCGCGAGATCGTGTTCGCGAAGGGAGCGGTCGCGAGTTGGAAGACGACGACAACGAGCAGGGCGAGCGGGATCGCCTCCGGTGCCCCCATCCCTCCTCGACGCCGAGTCGCGCGCATGAGGATCCACGCGCCGGGCACCGCGAACAGAGCGAACCAGCCGATTCCCTCCGGAAGATGAGTCTGCGAATGATGCGCGAGCTCGTGCGCGAGCACGACTCGTTGCTCGCCCTCGGAGAAGGGATCCTGGAGCATCGTGTCCCAGAAGACGACGCGCCGGGTCGGGCCGAGGCCGTAGGCGTACGCGTTCGCCTGGTCGGTGTCGCTGCTCACCTCCTCGACGCGAATCGGAATCCTGGAGAGCCCGAGCTCCCGCTCATAGCGTCGCGCGTCGGCGAGGAGCGCCTTGTCGCGGAGAGGATCGGTCGTGTAGTCGAGATACGGCGCGACGAAGGTGAAGAGCGCTGCGATTCCCACGAAGACCGCTGCGCCTGGCAGCCACCACCGTTCGCCGAGCCAACGGGCGAGACTCATCACGATGAGGAGTGCGAGGCAGATCGAGAGGAACTCGGCGGCGAGAATTGCCCAGTCACCGACGATCCAGTCGAGGTAACCGAGGTCGGATTGGTCGTGTCGACGAGCCCACCAGTGCGCGGCGATCCTGAACGGAAGCCCGACGAGCCACGCGATGCCGAGACCGAGCATCCCGAGCAGCATCCCCGTGCCGATCGGCCCGGCGGACGACTCTCGCGTGAGTGCAACGCCTCGCCGGGCGTAGATCCACAGCGTCGCGATCAGCGCGACCTGCGCGAGGATCCACACGACGTAGAAGAACCGCTCGTAGCGCTTGGCATCTTCGACGAGCTCGGCGCCAAAGGTGGCGTCGACGTCGACCGCAGGAAGGCTCAGGTCGCCTGGAACTGCCGTCGGGAACAGCAGAACGGCGCCGACGACGAGAGCTGCCGCGACGGCGACCCCGAACGCACGTCTCAGAAGGCGTCTCCCGTGAACACGATCGGAACGGGGTCGGCGACCGGATCAGGTTCCGGCCGACCTTCGAGCACGGGTGCCGCGTACGGGTAGCGATCGGTCAGCAAGCCGAGGTACGCATAGGTCTGGGCGCTGTAGCGAAGGCAGGAGGCACCAAGGTTGCGGAGACCCTCGGGCATGTGTCCTCGTGCGAGCGCGAACCACCAGCCGAGGAAGCCCACGACGAGCGCCACGCCGCCGAGCGCTCCACCGAGAATGAGCGCCGGGATCGCGAGGAAGATGCGAAGGAGGACCTTCCAGCGACTCAGTCGCCCGGGCGGGTCGATCTCGATGTCGATGCCGTATGAGCCGGCACGGCCGGTGAACCCGGGAAAGCGACGTCCCACCACGTAGAGAAACGCGATGACATGAGTCCCGTAGCGGACGTACGCGGCGAGGAAACGG
>JBOHAY010000225.1:0-3497 GCA_050697935.1 Gaiellaceae bacterium
CACTGAGCATCCCGTCGCAGACACGCGGCCGCGAAGCGGACGCCTTCAGGGATCTCCGCGCGACCGGAATCCGGCGCCAGCCGGATTCCGGTCTTGCGCAAACCAATTCAGTTGTTGCGCTTGTCGCGCCCCGCCCAGACGAGCTCGCGCAGCGCGTACTTCTGCACCTTCCCCGTGGATGTCTTCGGCAGGGCGTCGACGAACTCGATCTCGTCGGGCGCCTTGAAGCGCGCGATCCGTCCGCGGACGTGCTCGATCAGCTCGTCGGGATCGGTCTCTGCGCCGTCGCGCAATACGACGAAGGCCTTCGGCCGCTCTCCCCACTTTTCGTGCGGCATTGCAATGACGGCGCACTCGAGAACGGCGGGGTGGCTGACGATCGCCTGCTCTACCTCGATCGTGGAGATGTTCTCGCCTCCCGAGATGATGATGTCCTTCGCCCGGTCGCGCAGCTCGATGTAGCCGTCCGGGTGCCACACGCCGAGATCGCCGGAGTGGAACCAGCCGCCGCGAAAGGCGTGCTCGGTGGCATCGGGATCGGCAAAGTACCCGGCCATCACGTTGTTCCCCCGCATCACGACCTCGCCCATCGTCTCGCCGTCGCGCGGCACGTCGCGCATCTCCTCGTCGACGACACGGATGGGATCGGCACCGAGGAATGCGACTCCCTGGCGCGCGAGGAGCTGAGCGCGTCGATCCTGCGGCTCGCCCTGCCATTCGTGTTGCCATTCGCACACGGTGTGCGGGCCGTATGTCTCGGTGAGGCCATAGCCGTGGACGATCCGGGCACCCAGATTGCTGATCTGGCCAATGAGGGTCGGGCTGGGAGGAGCGCCTGCAGTCGTCACCGTCACACGGCGTTGGAAGGCGTGTGCGTCAGGATGGCTGACAAGCGACGTGAGCACGGTTGGAGCGGCGTTGAAGTGTGTGACACCCTCGTCGTCGACGAGTCTCCAGATCAGAGCGGGGTCGACCGTGCGAAGGCAGACGTGGCGTCCACCGATGCCGGTGACGCCCCAGGTCGTGCACCAGCCGTTGCAGTGGAACATCGGCAGCGTCCACAGGTAGACCGAGTCGGTGTCGTGATGGGAGTGGACGACCTCCGCGAGCGCATTGAGATAGGCGCCGCGGTGCGTGTACATCACGCCCTTCGGGCTGCCGGTCGTACCCGACGTGTAGTTGATCGAGATCACTCGCTCCTCGTCGTCCACACGCCACGGACCGACCGAGCCGTCGGCCCGCGCGAGAAGCTCGGCGTACGGCGTCGTCTCGAACGGAGCTTCCTGGCCGACCTCGTCGACCGCCACGACCTCCTCGAGATTCGGGCAGCTCGAGGGATCGAGGGCGATCGTCTCGAGGAGCTGCGTGTCCGCGACCAGGATCCTGGCGCCCGAGTGACGGACGATGGTCTCGACCTCGGCACCGGAGAGACGGATGTTGATCGCGACGAGGACGGCGTGAGCGAGAGGCACGCCGAAGTGAGCCACGAGAAGCTCGGGGATGTTCGGGAGCAGGTAGGCGACCCGGTCGCCGGGGGCGATCCCGGACGCGCGGAGCGCGCCGGCGAGCCGCTGGGCATCCTCCGCGAAGCCGGCATACGACAGCCGCCGGTCGCCGTAGACGATCGCGACACGGTCAGGGAAGACCTCCGCCGAGCGTTCGAGGAAGAGAAGCGGCGTGAGCTGGGTGATCGAGACCTTGCCCGTGGGCATGGCGCTACCGGTTGCTCCAGGCCGGCTGCCGTTTCCCGACGAAGGCGCCAATTCCCTCTTGCGCGTCGTCGAGCTCCGCGTTCGACGCCATCACGGACTTCGTGAGCTCGTAGGCCCGGCGCTCGTCGAGCTCGATCTGCGCGTAGAAGGCCTTCTTGCCGATCCCGGCCACATGCGGGCTGAAGCTCGTGATCTGCCCCACGAGCTCGTCGACCGCATCATCAAGCCGCTCGGCCGAGACTACCCGGTTGACGAGTCCCCACTCCTGCGCCGTGAGCGCGGAGATCGGTTCGCCTGTCAAGAGCATCTCCATCGCCCGCTTTCGCCCCACGGCTCGGCTCACCGGAACCATCGGCGTCGAGCAGAAAAGCCCGATCTTCACGCCCGGTGTTGCGAAGGTCGCCGAGTCGGCGGCAACGGCGAGGTCACAGGCGGCGACGAGCTGGCACCCGGCGGCGTACGCCGCCCCGTGCACGCGGGCGATCACGGGCTGCGGGATGTGGTGGACGATCTCCATCATCTGCGTGCACACGTCGAACAGCTCGCGGTAGAAGGCGAGGTCGCGATCGAGCATCTCCTCGAGGTCGTGTCCCGCGCTGAACGCGGGCCCCTCGCCGGCGATCACGACGGCCTGCGTCTCCTCCGGGAGGTCGTCGAGCGCGGCGATCACCTCTTGCATGAGGGCGAGGCTGAGCGCATTGCGGCGCTCCGGTCGCGCGAGAGTCAGACGGCTGACCGGTCCTTCGTGGATAAGTTGGACGAACTCGAGATCCATCGAAGCCTCCTTCGACACGTGCCTTCAGTATCCAAGCTCGGCGTCCCCAGCGCAAAGGACGCGGGCGCGAGTCGCGGCTCTAGGCGGTTCGGGCCCAGGGGCGCGGGTCCGGTATCGGTGTGAGAGCCGGCTCGACGTGTTCCCGGAGGTGTTCGAACGCGGGCGGGAGGATGAGCACCTCGCCGAGGTGCTCAAGGTCCTCGTCGACGCCGAACCCCGGCCCCAGTGTGGCGATCTCGAACAGCACGCCGCTCGGCTCGCGGAAGTAGATCGAGCGAAACCAGAAACGGTCGATGATCGGCGACGGTCGCATGCCGGCCGCGATGACCCGCTCGTGCCAGCTCTGGTGGTCCTCCATCGTCGACGACCAGGCGACATGATGCACGGTTCCTGCGCCGCCGAAGCCTCGCTCAGCCGGTGGTTCGTCGTAGGTGTAGAGGCCTCCACGGCTCGGGCCGCGCGCTTCCCAGGCTTCCTTCCCTGCGGGAAGGAAGCCTAGAGTTCCCTCCAGCAAATCGCGGCTAGCGCCTGGACTGCTCGCGAAGGCGCGAACTGCGTCGAATCCCTGCAGTGCATGCTCCGCCGGCACCTCCGGATGCTCGGCCACGAGTGGCGCATCGTCCACCGCCGACACGGCCAGGTGGTGACGCAGGCCCTCGGGATCCTCGAAGGTTACGCCTTCTTCCCCACGCACGAGCACGTCGGTCTCGCCCGGGAGCCGCTGCTCCCAGAAATCGAGCGCTGCGTCCGAGGCCACGCGCCAGCTCACGGTGTGCACCATCCCCGCACCGGCGCGCCCACGCCGGACTCCCGGATACTCGAAGAACGTGATGTCGGCGCCGGCGCTTCCCGCCTCGTCGGCGTAGAAGAGGTGGTAGACGGTCGGGTCGTCCTGATTCACCGTCTTCTTCACGAGACGGAGTCCGAGGACGCGGGTGTAGAAGTCGACGTTCCGCGGCGCATCCGCCGTGATGCAGGTGACGTGGTGGAGGCCGTCGATGCGCATTTCG
>JBOHAY010000226.1:0-3395 GCA_050697935.1 Gaiellaceae bacterium
ATTCGGCCCAACCGCGCCCGAGCTTCCTGCATCGGAGAGCGTGTGGCAGCTCGCGCATCCGGCAGCGGCGAATACCTCCTTGCCCGCAACCGGATCACCCTGAGCCCCTGTTGTCTCCGTCGTCTCCGTCTCAGTCGTCTCGGTGTCCGTCGCCTCCGTTCCTGTCGGCTCCGTCTCGGTCTTCTCGGTCTCGGTCGTCTCGGTCTCGGTCGTCTCCGTCGCTGTCGTCTCCTCGTGCGCGACTGGCTCATCGGCCTCGCCGACCTCGGCGAGGAGCAGGACCGCGGTCATCTGAGCGGCAAAGAGAGCGACGCAGACACCGACGAACACGCCGAGCCGCCGGGACGGGAACTCGGGCCGCGACCGAGGAACGACGAGCGCAACAGTCAGCGCGAACGCGATGAACACTGCCGCGACGGCGAGCAGGCCAGTCTCGTACCCGGTCAGCGCCAACAGCACGGCGAGGACGCTACCACGGTGTCCCACGCCGAGACACCGCTTACTGCTCGAGCGGCGCCATCGTCAATCCGAACCCCTCGAGCTCCGCCCAGTAGAGCTCGGCCTGTTCCTTGTGCCCCGACCAGACGATCGCCTGGCCCGTGTCGTGGATCCGGTTGGCGAGCTTCATCCCCTGCTCGTAGGTGACCCCGGGCAGCACGCTCGAGAGCGCGAACGCGACTCCTTGAAACGTGTTGTGGTCGTCGTTCCGGACGATCACGCGCCATGGCCGGCCGAGCCCGCTGCCCGTGCCTCGCCGTGTGCGCTGGCGAGGGGGTGTGAGCGTTGCCGGAGCCACGCGCGGAACGTACCAAGGCCTGCGCTACCCTACGCCTCCCGGGCGCATAGCTCAGCGGGAGAGCGCTCGCTTCACACGCGAGAGGTCCCTGGTTCGATCCCAGGTGCGCCCATTCCGACCCACGTGGCCGAGCCGATTTGGCTTAGCTGCGGGGGTCATCTGTGTCGGGAGTGCCGGGTTTGCTCGTCTGATGCACACCCCAGTGCACACCCGCGCGAAATCGGTTACCTCGATCTACGGTTGTGAGACCTCTCAGGGCGTCGCGACCTCCGACGTTGCATGACGGAGCTCAGCCACGGCGGTCACCCCACGAACCACTCCCCGCCACCGGGACCTCGTCCGAGGCGGTTGCGACGCGCCCCTACGCCGCAGCCTCCGAGTCGACGTTCTTCGACGGACTGCTGACTCTGAATGTGGCAGCGGCGAGCAGACCGAGGACGAGTGTCGGGGCGAAGGAGAGGAAGCGGTAGACGAGCGTGGCGGTGACGGCCTCGGTGTTCGTCGCGCCGAACCTCACGAGTGCTCCGGTCAGGCCGAGCTCGACGAATCCGAGGCCACCCGGGGTGATCGCGATCGAGGAGAGGACGCGGGAGAGCGCCCAGGCTGCGAACGCTTCCACGATCGTCACGTGCGACGCTTCGACGCCGACTGCGCGGAGGCAGACGACGAGCAGCAGGAAGACGGAGAGGTGGTTCGCGAGCGTCGCGAGCGTGAGGTACCACCAGCGGGCGCGGAGGAGGACGATCGCCTCTCCGCGGAAGCGAACGAAGCCTTCGCCGTTCCAGGTCACCGGTGCCCTCCGCAAGAGACCCTTGAGGCGGGTCACGATCCGCGCGGCCCAGTCGCCCACTCGACGTGCGAGCCGCGCGCTCGAGAGTCCGATCGCGAACCCCGCGACGATCACGCAGAAAGCCGCGAGCGCGATTAGGGCGACGAGTTCGACTGTACTGTTGCGGTTGCCCTGCGCGACGAGGCCGGCAACGGCCAGGATCGGGATCCCGAAGATGAGGAGCTGGTTCCAGATGCTCGTGACGGCGACCGCGAGGCCAACGGGGCGCCCCTCATACCCCCACTTCTTCAGCATCGCGAACGATGTCGCCATTCCAGGGGCGGCGCCGCCGGGCGCGACCATCGTCATCGCGGTAGAGGCGAGCGTGACGCGGGCCGCCTGTATGAACGAGAGCCCTGGTAGCGCCGCCATCCACGGCGGGGCGTTCGTCGCTGCATTGAGGAGCGCCACGAGGATCAAAACCACGATCCACTGCCACGAGAGGCCCTTGACGACGTCCCAGACCGCGCGGTAGTCGGCGATCTTCGGCAGCACGAACGCGAACGTCAACGCGATGATCGCGACCGAGAGGCCGATCATCGCCCAGCGCTTCCAGCCGGCACGCTTCTTCTTACGGGCCTCTTCGAGCTGCACGCGGACGAGTTCGTCCTCTGGATGCTCGGAGAGCGCTGCGCCGATGTCGGTGCCGGTCATGGCTCAGTCTCGGTTCGAATGTTGGTGGCGTCAGCGCTCAGATCAGACGACCTCGGTTCGTGGGAGCCGACGAAGGTTCGCGCCACTGCTCAATGTCCGGTGACTTGCGTCGGCCCCAGACGAAGTGGGCAATGGCCCAGCGGCGAGGGAAGCCACTCCCCACCCCTCGCGCCCGTGGGGCTGGTCGTGGGGTGCGCGTTCCGTCGGACCTGTCACCGAAGAAGCCGGGCACCTGCTATCAAGGCCCCGACGTGCTCAGGGCCAGAGTGATGAGAGTCTCGTCGAGCGTGCTGGGAACAGCAGCGACGTGAGCTGACAACCCAGCGCCGTCGAGGACGACTTCGACCTCACTGGCCGTGGCGTCCGGGACGCGCACGCTGCGTCCGGCGAGCAGGACCGGAATTCCCGCATCGGTGAGCGTGCGGAACGCTTGCTCCCACGAGTCGGTGTCGACCTTCACAGCGGTTCTTCCGCCGACGATCTCGCGAACCGTCCCTGCAGCCGCAACCCTTCCAGCCACCATGACGACGAGGCGGTCGCACTGGTCGGCCTCCTGCATGTAGTGCGTCGTGACGAGAACGCCGATGCCGCGCTCGGCCTGTTCGTGAATGGTCTCCCACAGGAGTGAACGCGCAAGCGGGTCGACGCCCGAGGTCGGCTCATCGAGGACCAGGAGCGACGGTTCGTGGGCGAGTGCTGAGACGAACGCGAGCTGCCGCTGGAGCCCCAGGCCGATGTCTCCGACGAGTCGCCCTCGCGCCTGCGACAGGTCGTCGGGCAGCGTCGGCGGCGGTGTCGATCGAAACGCACGTGCGGTGAACCGGAGGTTCTCGGTCACGGTGAGATCCGCATACAGACCGAGGCTCTGCGGGACGTACCCCAGTCGCTGTCGGGTCCTTCGGGACGGCACCTGCCCAAAGAGCGCGACACGGCCGTCGCTCGCCGGCAACAGACCGAGAAGGACGCGGATGAGCGTGGTCTTTCCAGCCCCGTTCGCCCCTATCAGTCCGACGATCTCGCCCTCGGCGACGCTCATCGAGACGTCGCTTACCGCGGTGAACGACCCGAAGCGGCGGGTAACGCCTACGGCTTCGGCGAGTACGGTCCGTGCGGTGG
>JBOHAY010000227.1:0-6183 GCA_050697935.1 Gaiellaceae bacterium
CCTCCAGCTCATGACCCGCGGGAACGAAGATTCGGACGCGTCGCGCGCGCTCGGCGCGCGCACTCTCCTCCGCCCACTCGAAGAGTGGCCCCCAATGGACCGGCGCCGCGAAGTCGACCGCAACCTCGTCTTCAGTGATCCAGATGTCGCCGTAGCCGACGATGCGCCCATCGAGCTCCAGTACACGGAGCCACTCGGCTTTCAACTCCTCGTTGCGAACCCAAGACTCGACCTCCTCAGCGTCGATCGGTCGCTCGTCGCCATAGACGACGCGAAAGAGCTCGGCGACTTCCTCGGCATCCTCGACGCGAAGCTCTCGGAACGAGATGCCTGGGAAGCGTCCGGCGGTAGCCATCTCTTCTCGCTTCGTAGGGTAGACGCCCTCGCCCGGGCGAACGTGCACACGCCGAGTCGTAGACATCGAGGACCTCGTTCTGCCGCAACCCGGCCGACAGACGGGCCGGCCCCACTCCCAAAGAGCTAGGCCGTTAGGGAACGATCCTCGCGGAGCCCTTCATGCCCCTGGCGGCATGCGGGTCACACAGAAAACGAAGGGTTCCGGTCTTTCCGAGCTTGACCTTCCAGGTTTTCGTCCCGGTGTAGGTCAGCGGAGTCGTCTTGCGGTTGAAGCCGGGTGCGACCACGTGTGCGTTGTGGATGGGGCCGCGGTCACGCACCACCATCGTGTACGCGCCGCGCTTGATCGTCTTCACAGCCTTTCCCGTCGCCGTCTTCAGAGTGATGACGAAGCCTGGCCCTGATGTGAGCACGAGCTTCTTCGCCGTCACGGGCGGGGACGGAGGCGGGGGCGGAGGTGGAGGCGGCACGTCTCCGACCGTGAACGAGCCACGCATCGTCGTAAAGTGCGGATCGCAGTTGTACCGGTACGTCCCTTCGGTGAACGTGACGGTCCAGGACTCCGTGATCTCAGACCCGACCGGAGTCATCCGGTCGACACCGGGCCCGTTGAGGTGGAAGTTGTGCTCCTCCGACAGGTCTTCGACCTCGATGTCGTAGGTCCCGGGCTGGACGTTCGTGACACGGTTGCCCTGTTGGTCCTTGAGCGTGATGAAGAACCCCGGTCCGACCGTCCCGAACAGCTTCACGTTCTGGGACTGGACGGCCGACCCGTCCGTTGCGCCCAGGAGCGCAGCGCCGACGAGCGCCAGAGCGAAGACGAGGACACGCGGCATTACGTCACTCTACGCATCGAGACGCCGGATCGGATTGGTCCTATTCTCGGAGCTCCGCGCCGAACCGCTCCGCAAGTGAAGCGACGATACGGCCGCGTGCCTTCGCCGCCTCGTCGTCAGTCAGGGTGCGCTCGGACGACTGGAACGTGAGATGCATGGCGACGGACTTCCGCCCCTCGCCAACCTGCTCGCCGTGGTAGACGTCGAACACGCTGGCTTCGCGGAGGAGGTCACCCGCCGCCTCCCGGGCCGCATCGACGATAGCGCCGACCTCGACTTCCTCGTCCACGGCTACTGCGATGTCCTGGAGGACGGCCGGGTACGTGATGACGTCCTCGTAGACGATGCGCTCGGGCACGCTCGCGAACAATGTCTCGAGGTCGAGCTCGAACGCGCTCCACGTGCCCTCGAGCAGTGCCGGATGGAGCTCACCGAGCCAACCAGCTTCGGTCGTCGCGGCCTTACCGGGGTGGAGCAAGGCGTGTGAGCCGCGCTCCACCCGAAGCTCGAGCCCGACCGCCGAGTAGAGCGTCTCGATGACGCCCTTCACGACGGCAAAACCGCCGGCGACTACGCCCGCGACGCGCCAACGTTCGTCCGGAAGCTGCTCGCCCGACGGCAGGTAGACGCGTGCGATCTCGAAGAGCGCGACATGATCGGAGCCAGCGTCGACACCCGTTTGTGCCGCCTCGACGAGACCGGGGACGATCGTCGTTCGGAGGATCGCCTGATCCGACGTCATCGGACTAGGCAAGCGGATCGTGTTCGGGCTCGGATCGGATGCGACAAGGCTCCACGTGTACGCCTCGGAGATGCCCGCGCCGACGAGAGTGTCCTCGACCACTCGCCTGAGACGCTGTTCCTTCGTGAGTCGCCCGTGAACATGCCGGCGCAGCGGCATCGTCAACGGGATGCGATCGAGGAGCGGGCGCGCGATCTCTTCGATGAGGTCAATCTCGCGCGTCACATCGCGTGCGCGCCACGTCGGCACGGTCACGCCCCAGTCCTTGGAGACCTCGAAGCCGAGCCCGCGGAGCGTCGAGCGTTGCGCATCGGGCGGGACGTCGATCCCCAGGAGGCGCGAGGAGCGCTCTGGACGCAGGCGGACAACCGGACGTGGCGGCAGTCCGTCGTGGACGTCGACATGTCCCGTCATCCGAGCACCGGCTAGGTCGACGAGCAGGCGACTGGCGAAAATCGCAGCGTCCTCGGCGAGGTACGGATCGACCCCTTTCTCCCAGCGATTCGAGCCCGCCGTACGGAGCGCAAGCCGGTCGGAGGAGTGGAGGATCCCCAGCGGCTCGAAGTTCGCCGCTTCGAGCAATACCTCGGTCGTACCGTCAGTGACCTCGCTGTCTTCACCGCCCATGATCGCCGCCAGCGCGACCGCACGCTCGCCGTCGGTGATGAGCAGATCGCCCGCATCGAGGCGTCTCTGGGTTCCGTCGAGTGTGCGCAGCTCCTCGCCTGAACGGGCGCGTCGGACGACGATGCGGCCGTTCGCGAGCTTCGCGCGGTCGAATGCGTGAAGCGGGCTCCCCCACACGTGCATGACGTAGTTCGTGACGTCGACGACGTTCGAGATCGACCGCATATCGGCGAGGAAGAGACGCGAGCGCAACCACTGCGGAGATGGGCCGATCGCGACGTCACGGAAGACGCGGCCGATATAGCGCGGGCAACCGTGGAAGTCTTCGACCGCGACATCGACGTTCTCCGCGTCGACGATTGTAGGATCGTTCGGCTCCGGCGGATGCAGCTCGCCGTCGAGGAGCGCCGCGACCTCGCGCGCGATTCCGACCATCGAGAGCAGATCAACCCGATTCACCGTGGGCGTGACGTCGAGCACTTGGTCATGGATCGGGAGCACGTCGACGAGCGGTGTCCCCGGCTCCGAGCCGGAGGGGAGCACCATGATCCCCGCGTGCTGGTCTCCGAGACCGATCTCGTCTTCGGCGAGAATCATCCCGCGGGAGGCCTGGCCCCGGAGCTCGCGCTCGTCGAGCGGTTGGTCGAAGATCGGCAGGAACGCGCCGGGAAGCGCCACAGCAACGGTCGCTCCCGCCTCGAAGTTCCAAGCCCCACAGACGATCTGGCGTGCGTCGCCCTCCCCCACGTCGACGTGGCAGACGCGAAGACGGTCTGCATTGGGGTGCGCGTCGGCGGTGAGCACGCGGCCGACAAGGAAGCGGCCGAGGTTGCCGTCGACGTCCGGCACTCCGACCTCTAACACCCGCTCGACCTCGGCCGCCGAAGTGAAGAGGCGGTCAGCGATCTCTCTCGCCGTCGCGTCCACAGTGACGTACTCACGGAGCCACGAGAGCGGCACATGCATCAGAACTGCTCCAGGAGGCGTGGATCGTTGCGCCACAACTCGCGGAGATCCGGAATCCCGTGTCGCAGGACGGCGATTCGCTCGAGCCCCCAGCCGAAGGCGAAGCCCGTGTACCGCTCGGGGTCGTAACCGACGAACTCGAAGAGGTTCGGGTCGACCATCCCCGACCCGCCCACCTCGATCCAGCCGGAGTGACGGCAGACCGGGCAGCCGGAGCCGTCGCACATGTGACACGAGACGAGAGCCTCGACCGACGGCTCGGTGAACGGGAAGTGATTCGTGACGAACCGGCTCCGCCGCGTCTCGCCGAAGAGCGCCTTGATGAGGTAGTCGAGGGTGCCGAGGAGGTCGCCGAGTGTGATCCCCTCGTCGACCGCAAGTCCTTCGACTTGATGGAACGTCGGCGTGTGCGTGGCGTCCGGCGTGTCGCGCCGATACACGCGGCCCGGGCAGACGACGTAGATGGGCGGCTGCTGCCGCTCCATCGTGCGGATCTGCGCAGGCGACGTCTCAGTGCGGAGAACGGTGTCCTCGTCGAGAAAGAGCGTCTGCACCGGCGACCGAGTCGGATGTCCCGGCGGGAAGTTGAGCGCGTCGAAGTTGTAGCGCGTCGTCTCGACCTCTCGACCGTCGACGATCGAATAGCCGAGCCCGAGGAAGATGTCCTCGAACTCGCGCCGGATCTGCGTGATCAGATGAAGATGCCCTCGCCGGACGCGTAAGCCAGGCGTGGTGACGTCGATGCGCTCCCCGGTGAGACGCCGGTCGAGCTCGGCCCGCGCGAGCTCCGCCTCGCGCGCGTCGATCGCCGCTTCGAGCCGTTCCCGCAGTGCGTTCAGCGCCATGCCGGTCTCGCGGTCGCGCACCTCGCGGAGCGCGAGTTTGAGCTCGCTCTTTCGCCCGAGGTACTCGATGCGCACGCTCTCGATCTCGTCGACCGACGAGGCCGCGGCAACCGCCGCAAGCGCTGCGTTCTCAAGAGTCTGGGCGTCCACGGGAGCGCCGAGGTTACCAACGTGCGAGGTCAGGCCTTGCGCGCGAAACCGGGCGTAGTTGCACACAAGAGTTGACCCCGCTTGAATCGCTGCGATGGCGCTCTACGACAAGATCGCGTCCTTCTACGACCCCTGGAGCCGCTCGGTCACGGAGGACGTCGGCTTCTACGTCGACCATGCGCTCGCGTCGGGCGGCCCGGTCGTCGAGCTGGCGGTCGGAACCGGGCGGATCGCCGTGCCCATCGCGGAGGCCGGCATCCCGGTCATCGGAGTCGACTCGTCACCGGCCATGCTCGAGGTCGCTCGCACTGCTGCCGAAGCCGCGGGTGTGTCGCACCTCCTCGACCTGCGCGTCGGAGACCTCCGCGAGCCGCCCGTCGCAGAGCGTGTCCCTCTCGTCATCTGCCCGTTCCGCTCGCTGCTCCACATGGAGACCGAGGACGAGAAGCTGGTCGCGCTCGACGCAGCCCACGCGCTGCTCGAGCCGAACGGACGCTTCGTCTTCGACGTCTTCTCTCCCAGCCCGGAAGACATCGAGGAAACCGACGGCCGCTGGCTCGAGCGTGAGCCGGGAATCTTCGAACGCGCCGATTGGGACGAGGGGACGCGCACGCTCTCCCTCTCGGTGCGCTCCGGCGACACCGTCACGACCTTCGGCTTGCACTGGCTTTCGGCGCCCGAGTGGTTACGCATCCTCGACAAGGCGGATTTCGAAGTCGAGGCCGTTCACGGCTGGTTCGACCTCAGGCCATACGGCGGCGACGAGGACATGATCTTCGTCTGCCGCGCGCTCTGAGTTGGTACGACGTGGTTGCCAACGGCGTGACGTATCCATAGAGTCGTACAGCCGTGATCTGGGTTCTCATCGCGATCATCGTCCTGATCCTCCTCGTCGGGGTCTTCCTGGTCGCCCTGTACAACCGGCTGGTCCAGGGGCGCAACCGCGTCGACAACGCCTGGGCCCAGATCGAGGTCCAGCTCAAGCGGCGCTGGGACCTGATCCCCAATCTCGTCGAGTCCGTGAAGGGTTACGCCGCACACGAACGCGGCACCTTCGAGGCCGTCACCGAGGCGCGCACGAGGGCGCAGAGCGCGAAGACGCCGGCTGAGACCGCCGCCGCGGAGGGAATCCTGGGCGCGGCGCTCGGGCGACTCTTTGCCGTGGCCGAGGCGTATCCCGAGCTCCAGGCCGACGAGAACTTCCGGCAACTCCAGACGGAGCTCGCAGAGACGGAGAACCGGGTCGCCGTCAGCCGTCAGGTCTACAACGACTCCGTTCTGACCTACAACAACACGGTGCAGACGTTCCCGGGGCTCCTGGTCGCAGGACCGTTCGGTTTCTCCATTCGCGAGTTCTTCGAGGTCGAGGAGGAGGCGCAACGCGAACCCCGGGCCGTCGACTTCTGATCCGCTGAGTCCGGATCCGCGAATGCAGGCACCGGCTTCGCGGTGGCTGTCGCTCCGCTTCGTTTGTTGCCTAGCGGCTGCCGCGGTCGCCTCCCTTGCGCTGCCGGGCGCGGCGTACGCCGACAGCTTCTCCTTGATCTCGGCAGACGTCGCCGTCGACGTCCAGCCCGACGGCTCGCTCGGAGTGAGCGAGCGACTCGAGGTCGCGTTCTCAGGCGACTTCCACTTCGGTTACCGAGACATCCCTCTGCGC
>JBOHAY010000228.1:0-5046 GCA_050697935.1 Gaiellaceae bacterium
TCACACATGCAGGCGCCGAGGTCACGGCGTACGCCGCCGTGACGGAGAAGGCGAACGTCGGCATGGCGGTCATCGCCGACGATCGGCTGGTGCGGCTCGGTGCACTCATCGGCTCGAAGAAGATCACTCCTGCCGCGATCCGGGTCGTGGACGTCCCGGGCGCCGGAGTCGAGGTCCCGGGAGGACTACGGCAGGCCGATGCGCTGCTCGCAGTGCTCGACGGCTTCTCGCAGAGCGCCGACCCCGCCGCTGATCTCGAGAGCCTGCGGCTCGAGCTGATCGTTGCGGATCGCGATCACGTCGAGCGCCGGCTGGAAAAAGTGCGCAAGGAGGCGAAGTCAGGAGATCGCTCGAAGCGCCTCGAGGTCGAGCAGCTCCAAGCGTTGCTCGGGCACCTCGAGGCTGGAAAGCCGCTCGCAGAGTGGCGCGGCGATCTCCCGCGCGAGCTCGAGCCGTTGACTACGAAGCCTCTCATCCCGCTCGAGAACGGGGTTGGGGGTATCGACTGCGCTCTCGAGATGGAGCTCGCCGAGCTGCCGGAGGCAGAGGCGGCTGAGTTTCGCTCCGGCCCGTCGGCCCTCGACGACGTCGTGAATCGACTAAAGGAAACGCTGGGGCTGATCACGTTCTTCACCATCGGCGACACCGAAGCCCGCTCGTGGACGCTGCGCCACGGGGAGTCGGCGCTCGACGCGGCCGAGTCGATTCATTCCGACATCGCGCGAGGATTCATTCGCTGCGAGGTGATCCGCTGGGACGACCTACTCGAATGCGGCTCACATGCCGAAGCCGCGCGCCGCGGCCTGCAACGTCTCGAAGGGAAGACCTACGTCGTCGAGGACGGAGATGTCCTCAACGTGCGGTTCAACGTCTAGGCTCGCTCGAGGCGGCTCGCTGGAAGCGCTCCGATCGTGGACATGACGTTGCCGGCATCGATGACCGCGATGACGCGTTTCGCTCCTCTCAGCCGGCGGCGACCAGTGCGGCACCCGCGAGTGCGACGCCGCCACCGACCCGCTTCGTCGTACTCAGCCTTTCGTGCAACACGAACCGTGCGAGGATCACGGTGACTATCGGGTAGAGGGCGCTCAGGACGGCGACGATGCCGGCCGCGCCATGTGTCGTTGCCGTCGCAACGAGGACGTTCGCGAGTGTGTCGACGAGACCCACGACTGCGAGCAGCGGAAGAAGCGCTGCCGGCGAACGAAGTGACGTGGACGTGACGAGCGCGGCGACAACGGCGAGCGATATCGCAGTAACTCGAGCAGCGACGACTGCCCAAGCGGCACTCTCGTCAGCTCCGGCATCGATTCCTACGACGAAGAACCCGAAGCCGAGAGCGGCCACGATCGCAAGGCCGGCTCCCGAGGCGACGCGTCGACCTTGGGACGCCGACGGCTCTCGTGAGAGCGCTGCGATGCCGGCAAGAATCAGCCCGATGCCAAGCCATTGCAGCATCCCCGGAACGGTTCCGTGCGCGGCGTCGACTGCGAGTGGCACGACCGGGGACGCGGCGGAGATCGGCGCCACGATTCCCATTGCGCCTATGGCGAGGCCGCGGTAGAGGGCGGCGACGCCGATCAAGACTGCGAGCCCTGCTCCAGCGGCGGGAAGGAGCTTCGCCACCCCTGGGAAGCGCTCGTCTGCAAGCCATACCCAGAGCACGAGCCCCGTGAGCCCGATCGTCTGCGAGACGACGATCACGGCAAGGACGGCTAGCCGCCTTGCCGCAAGGCCGCCGAAGAAGTCGCCAACGCCCCAGCAGAGGGCGCCGCCCAGCGCCAGCAGCGCCACCACCTAGCACCTTGATGTGAAGCGGAGCGCCGCGGCCGCGAAGTGGACGCCTTCAGGGGTTCTCGCGCGACCGGAATCTGCGCGAGCGGATTCCGGTCTGGCGCAAAGCATCAATCGACGGGGCGCGTGGCGGCTTGTGCGTCGAGCTGGTTCGCGTGATAGAGCACGGCCGCTTCTGCGGTACGGACTGCCGGTCGGTCGTGGTGACAGGCGATGGCATGGAGGAGCTCCGCCAGCGCGGCCGGATCGAGATCCCGCGCGCGTTCCTCGATCATTCGCAGCCCGAGATGGACGTGGCCGAGGAGGCGGCCCTCGTCGGTTTGCCGGAACGACGGGCCTCCTCTCAGCTCGCGAATCCGGCCGACGTCGTGGAGCAGGGCAGCCGCGAGCAACAGATCCGAGCGCAGCCGCGGATGGAGCTGAGCGGTCTCACGACAGAGCGTCGCGACGCCGACCGTGTGCTCGAGAAGACCTCCCGCATACCCATGATGCCCGTCCACGCCTGCAGCGGGGAGCGCTCGGAACGCCGCGTGGATCTCGGAGTCGCGAACGAACCCGTCGACGATGAATGCAAGTCCGGGATGTGCGATCTCGGCCGCGAGGAACTCGAAAAAGCCGTCGAGCTCGTCGGCATCTCGCCGCAGCGCAGGGGTGAGAGACGCAGGGTCGGCGTCCTCGGCCGGCTCGACCGCACGCACCTGCACTTGCAGCTTGCCGCCGAAGTTCTCGACACGTCCGAGGACATGCACCGCGTCTCCCTCCTCGAAGCGGCGGTCGAGCAGGTCGACGTCCGTCCACACTCTGGCCTCGACGCGCCCACTCGCATCGGCGAGCTCGAGAGCGAGGTAGGACGCCCCGGCACGCGTCTTCCGTCGTTCCTTCTTCGTGACCGCGAAGACGCCCTCGACGGTGCGATCCTCGGCGAGCTCGGCGATCGTGGTCACGTCCCGAGTCTAGATGGGTGAAGGCCGTTGGTACGCTCGCAAAGATGGCTGATGGGCAATTCCTCGTCGCGCGGCTGGTGGCCGAGACACGGCGCCGGCTGGCGCCGCCCGTCCTCGCCCGGATTCCCGATACGCGCTCGCACGGGCGACGTCTCCGGCTTGGGCTCCGCCATCCCCGCATCGACGGCAATTTCCGATCAGCCATCTGATGGCCGACGTCAAGCCGTTTCGCGCCGTCCGCTACTCGGGCGCGGCCGGTTCGCTGGCGGATCTCGTCGCTCCTCCATACGACGCCGTCGGTGACGCGGAGCGCGCGCAACTCTTCACCCGAAGCCCGTACAACGTGATCCATGTCACGCTGCCCGAGTCGGCGGACGAGGCAGGGAGGCTTTACCGCGCGTGGCTTGCGGACGGGATCCTCGAGGAGGACGACCTGCATTCGGCGTGGCTCGTCGTCGAGGACTACGTCGGACCTGACGGCGTCGCCCGTGAGCGCCGTGGAATCGCCGTTTCGTTGGCCGCGGAACCCTATTCGACCGGAAGCGTCCTGCCGCACGAGCGTACGCATCCACGGATTCGTGAGGAGCGGCTGCGGCTCCTGCGCGCCATCCGTGTTCAGCCCGAGCCGATCTTCCTCCTCACCGATGCACGACTCGACCTCGACATCCCCGTGCGAAAGCCGGATCTCGAGGTCGACGAGACGCGCCTGTGGCGGCTCCCGGCCCTCGATGCGGCTGCTCTCGCGGAGTCCGAGCTGCTGATCGCCGACGGCCATCATCGGTACGAGAGCACGGTCGAGCTCGGCGTTGAGCTAGGCCCGGCTGGAGCGCGGATCATGGCACTGGTCGTCTCGGTCGACGACCCCGGGCTGCACGCCTTTCCGACGCACAGGGTCTTCTCGCATCGACCCGATCTTCTGGTCTCGGGGGGCGGTAAGCCGTGCCCGTCTCTCGACGAGGCTCTTGCGCTCCTCGCCGGCGAGCCGTTCGAGCGCTCGGGGGCAGTTGTCTACCGACGCGGAAGCATCGAGCTCGTACACGGGTCCGAGGGAGAGCTCGATGTCGAGCTGGTGGACGCCTACGGGCTCGACGGCATCCGCTACACCCCGCGCACGGCTGAGGCGGCGGCACTGGTGGACAACGGCGATGCCGACGTCGCGTTCCTCCTCCGCGCCCCGCGAGTCGAAGACGTGTTCGCGGTCGCTCGCCGCGGAGAGCGCATGCCTCCGAAGAGCACGTACTTCTTCCCCAAGCCGCTGTCGGGTCTCCTCTTCCACCCGGTCGAGTCGTGACGACGTGGCTCGACACGTGCCGGCTCTGCGTCGCTGATATCCGTGGCGTGCTCGAGCACCTTCCGACTCGGCGCGAGCGCGAGCCGGTGCTGCGCATGGGTGAGGGCGGCGACGAGACGACGGCGATCGATCAGGCCGCGGAGGATGCCGTCGTCGCGCGGCTTGAGGCTCGTGACGGCGACTTCGTTCTCGTCTCGGAGGAGCTCGGCGAGCGGTCGTTCGGGGCCGGTGGCGAACCGCGTGTTGTGGTCGATCCCATCGACGGCTCGGTGAACGCGAAGCGCGGCATCCCGTTCTTCTCCTTCTCCCTGGCGGTCGCCGAGGGCCCGACGATGGGGGACGTGACGTTCGGCTACGTCTACGACTTCGGCACGGGTGAGGAGTGGACGGCCGAGCGTGGCGGCGGGGCGTTCCTCGGAGGAAAGCGGATCGGGGCTGTCGGGCCGAAGGAGACGATCGAGATCCTCTCGTTCGAGGGCACGACGACGCCGATCATCGCCGACCGCATCGGGGGCGTTCTCGGGCTTGCCGGTCGCGTGCGGGTCATGGGCTCGCTCGCGCTGTCTCTGTGTCACCTCGCCGCCGGACGCGTCGACGCCGTGTGCTCGCTCAAGCCTGCACGCTCGGTCGACATTGCCGCGGCGCAGTTGCTCGTGCGCGAGTGTGGCCTTGCGATCGAGCTCTTCGAGGATCCACCCTTCGAGCAGGCGGCGCTCGACCTCGAGATGCGCTCTCGCCTTGTGGCGGCCGGCTCGCCGGAGCTCGTCGCCGAGCTGGCGGCTGCCCTCCGCTGACCCGCTGGTACCCTCGCTTGTGTGAAGCCCGACCGTGACGCGATCCTGAAGGCGCTCGAGAACGTCATCGATCCGGAGCTCCGGCGGCCCGTAACGGAGCTCGACATGGTCCGCGACGTGTTGGTCGAGGACGACGGGTCCGTCTCGGTGACGATCGCGCTCACCGTTGTCGGCTGCCCTCTCAAAGACTCGTTCCAGGAGCAGGTGGCGAGGTTCGTGGGCG
>JBOHAY010000229.1:0-4368 GCA_050697935.1 Gaiellaceae bacterium
TTCCTCGAGAGCGAGGACTACGACCTGTGGACACGAGTCCTCGCCGCAGGGGACGGCGCCAATCTCCCCGAGGCGCTCGTTCTCTATCGCGTGCACGGCCGCCAGGCGTCGCAGGCCAGGCGCGAGCTTCAGCGCTCTTTCCAGCTCCAGGTCGCACGCCGCGAGATCGCTCGTGTCGCTCGGCACTTGTCGGCCGACGAGGTCGAGCTTGCGTGGAGCGTTGGGGTGGGCGAGCGGCTCGATCCCGCGTCGATCGGCCATGCGGTCGCCGCCTACGTCGAGCTCGCACGAGCCTTCGAGGGTGAGTCACAGGGTGATTCCCTGGGCCAGACGTTCGCGCGTCCGCTCGTGCGCGCTGCTCGTCACGCGCCCGGTGGAGCGCGCCTCCGCCTCCTCAGGCACGCCCTCGAGCTCGACCGCGCTCTTCCTATTCGTGCCTCAGCCGAGCGCGTCACGAGGCGCTCGCGCGAGCGGGCGGCGCGTCACGAGGCCCGTGCCTGGCTCGACGAGCTCGACGTCGTCTCGCGCGAGCGCCCTCGGCCGATCAGAGTCGCCGCGGTCTTCCCGGAGCCCACTCCGTACCGTGCGCCGCTCCTCGACCGGGTGGCGGCACTCCCCGAGATCGAGCTGACCGCGATCTACGCGGCCGACACGGTCGCTCGGCGAACCTGGCGAGTGGAAACCGAGCATCGAGCCGTGTTTCTGCAGGGAGTGCGGGTACCCGGAGCACGGAAGGTGCTCCACCACGACTATCCGCTCACGCCCGGAGTCGTTCGTGCACTGATCGAGGTGCGCCCCGAGGTGGTCGTCGTCTCCGGCTGGAGTACGTTCGCCGCGCAAGCGGCGATCGCGTGGTGTCGTCTCAAGGACGTTCCCTACGTCCTGGTGGTGGAGAGTCATGACGAAGGACCGCGTGCGGGTTGGCGCCGCACGGTCAAGGGGGCGGTGGTTCCGCCTGTCGTTCAGAACGCCTCCGGCGCTCTCGTCACGGGAACTCTCGCGCGCAACTCGATGATCGCGCGAGGAGCCTCGCCCGAGCGCGTGCGTGTCTTTGCGAACACGATCGACGTCGAGGGCTTCGGTGAGCGGGCGGACCTCCTCGCCAAGGACCGTGCGGAGCTGCGACACGAGCTGGGAGTCGACTCCGACGACGTCGCCATCCTCTCCGTAGCCCGGCTCGTGCCCGAGAAGGGCCTCGACACGCTCATACGCGCCGCCGCCGCCGCCGACGACCCACGCCTGGTTCTCGTTCTCGCCGGCGAGGGGCCGGAGCGGGAGAAGCTCGAGCTGCTCGCGAAGGAGCTCGGGGTTCGGGCGGTGTTCGTCGGGGACGCAGCGTGGGAGAGGATCGTCGAGGTGTATGTCGCAGCCGACGTCTTCGCGCTCCTCTCGGAACGCGAGCCCTGGGCCGTCGTGGTGAACGAGGCGGCGGCGTGCGGGCTACCGCTCGTCCTCTCGGACCGGGTCGGCGCTGCGCATGACCTTCTCCGAGACGGCGAGAACGGCGCACTCGTACCGGCCGGTGACGTCGAAGCTGCGGCGCAGGCACTGAGGGCGTTGGCTACCGATCCCGCGTTGCGGCGGGTTCAGGGCACACGGTCGCGCGAGCTCGCGCGCGATTGGGGCTACGGGCCGAGCGTCGAAGGGTTCCTGGCGGCAGTCCGCGAAGCCGTCGCTGATCGGGGCTAACCTGGGCCGGTGTCCCGGAACGGCGGCAAGCCGCGGATTCTCGTCCTGAACCAGTACTACTGGCCGGGAGTCGAGGCGACCGCGCATCTCCTCACCGAGCTCTGCGAGGCGCTTGCGGAGGAATACGAGGTAGAGGTTGTCACGGGCGTTCTGCACGGCCACGAGGGGGAACCGCGAGAGATCGAGCACAACGGCGTCCGCATTACGCGCGTCGCCTCGACGTCCTATGAGCGTTCGGCGCTTGCGAGACGAGCCGTGAACTACCTCTCGTACCTCGGATCTGCGCTCAGCCATGCGCTGAGTGGCCCTCGACCCGATCTCGTCCTGTGCATGACGGATCCACCGATCATCGGCGACCTCGGCGTTCTCGTGGGGCGCCGCGTCGGCGCGCCGGTGCTCGTCATCAGCCAAGACGTCTTCCCGGAGATCGCGACGGAGCTCCACCGTCTTCGCAACCCCGCTGTCGTCGGCGTCCTGGGCACGCTCGTCGGCGCGTATCTGCGTCGGGCCGACCGGATCGTGGCGATCGGCGAGACCATGCGCGAGCGACTCGAGGCGAAAGGCGCCCCACCCGAGCGCCTCCGCGTCATTCCCAACTGGGTCGACACTCGCGCAATCACCCCACAGCGCCGCGACAATCCGTGGGCCGAGCAGCACGAGCTCGTCTCGCGCTTCGTCGTCATGCACTCCGGCAACGTCGGGCACGCGCAGGATCTCGACAGCCTCGTGCGTGCCGCGACATTCTTGCGTGATCGGGGCGATCTTCAGATCGTGATCGCCGGATTTGGCGCGCGGCACGCTGAGATCGCTTCCCTGGCGGCGCGGCTCGAGGTTCAGGAAACGGTGAGGTTCCTCCCGTACCAGAAGCGTGAACGGCTCCCTCTGTCGCTCTCGAGCGCCGACGTGCACGTGGTCGGTCTCGCAAAGGGTCTTGCGGGTTACGTCGTCCCGAGCCGCTTGTACGGGATCCTCTCCGTTGGACGCCCGGTGATCGTTGCGGCCGAGGACGAGAGCGAGACCGCGCGTCTCGTCAGAGAGATCGGCTGCGGAGTGGTTATCCCGCCCGCCCGACCCGATCTGCTTGCGCGAACGATTCGCGAGGCTGCAGACGGCACGTTCTCACTCGACGAGATGGGTCGCCTTGGCCGCGCCTACGTCGAAGACGAGGCTGACCGCGTGGTCGCCATGGAGCGGTATCGCGCTCTCGTGCGCGAGATGCTCGCCGCCTGACGGGGCAACGCCACGGGTCCGACCCGGTCTATACTCGCCCGCGTGAGCCTGGATCGGTACGAGCGCGTGCCGCTTCTCTTCGGGCCGTCTCCTGTGCATCGGCTCGAACGTCTGAGCGAGTACCTCGGAGGCCAGGTCGAGATCTGGGCGAAGCGGGAGGACTGCAACTCCGGGCTTGCGTACGGCGGCAACAAGGTGCGCAAGCTCGAATACCTCGCAGCCGAGGCGCTGGCGCAGGGATGCGACACGCTCGTCTCGATCGGCGGTGTTCAGTCGAATCACACACGCCAGGTCGCGGCGGTAGCCGCTCGACTCGGGCTCGGCTGCGTGCTCGTTCAGGAGCACTGGGTGGACTGGACCGACCCGGGCTACGAGACCGTCGGGAACATTCTCCTGTCACGAATCATGGGCGCCGATGTGCGGCTCGATCAGGCGGGGTTCGACATCGGAATTCGCCCGAGCTGGGAGGAAGCGCTCGCCTCGGTGGTGGAACGAGGGGGCAAGCCCTACGCGATTCCTGCGGGCGCATCGGACCATCCGCTCGGAGGGCTCGGCTTTGCGCGCTGGGCGGACGAGCTCGCAGAGCAGGAGCGAAGCCTCGGCGTCTTCTTCGACACGATCGTCGTCTGTTCCGTGACGGGCTCGACCCAGGCCGGCATGATCGCCGGCTTCGCCGCCCAGGAGGACGCGCGGGCCGTGCTCGGCATCGACGGCTCGGCAACGGTGGAGCAGACGTGGGCACAGATCGCGCGGATCGCTCGCAGCACGGCAGAGGCGATCGGCCTCGATCGTCCACTCGGCGACGACGAGATCGTCCTGCTCGACGAGTGGCATGCCGGCACGTACGGCATCCCTGATGCGAAGACCATCGATGCCATTCGTCTGTGCGCTCGACTCGAAGGCGTTCTGACAGACCCGGTCTACGAGGGCAAGTCGATGGCTGCGCTGATCGACCTCGTGCGCTCTGGCCGGATCGAGCCGGGCTCGCGCGTGCTGTACGCCCACCTCGGCGGGCAGCCTGCGTTGAACGCCTACGCGGGCGCGTTCTGAGATCGCGCCGGGGCCAGACGCCGGGTCGCCTCCGTTTCGAGCGGTACTCCGCCGCCACTTTGAGGCAGGAGTGGGAGTCAATCCCAAGGACGCGTCGCCTCGGGACATGGCCTGGGGTCTGACCCCGTCTACACTCGCGCGCGTGCTCGCTAAGGCCATGTTCTGGGGCTCGCTCGGAGCTTTCGCCTGGACGCATGCGGGCTACCCCGTGGCGATGGGCGTGCTGGCACGGCTCCGACCGAGACCGGTGAGGAAGGCCGAGATCACGCCTTCCGTCGCCCTTGTCGTCTCTGCACACGACGAGGAGGCCGTCATTGGGCGGCGCCTCGAGAACCTGCTCGAGCTCGACTATCCAGCCAATCAGCTCGAGATCATCGTCGCCTCCGACGGGTCGACCGA
>JBOHAY010000230.1:0-4423 GCA_050697935.1 Gaiellaceae bacterium
CTCGAGCACCGGATCGGCGGGCTCGAGAAGGAGAACGAGACCGGGAACGTCTCCTACGATCCGGAGAACCACGACCTGATGGTGCAGCTCCGCGCGGCGAAGGTCGCAGGGATCGCTGCGGACATCCCGGAGCTCGAGGTCGACGACCCCGACGGCGCCGAGACGCTCGTGATCGGCTGGGGTTCGACGTACGGAGCCATCGGTGCGGCGGCCAGGCGAGTGCGAGCGAGCGGTCGCAAGGTCGCGACGGCGCACCTCCGGTACCTGAACCCGTTCCCGCGCAACACGGGCGACGTCGTGAGCGCGTACGACAAGGTGCTCGTCCCCGAGATCAACCTCGGTCACTTACGGATGCTTCTCCGCGCGCGCTACCTCGTGAACGCGGTTGGCTACAACAAGGTTCGCGGGCGCCCGTTCAGGGCTGCCGAGCTCGCGGAGGCGATCACCGACCTGGTGGACTCGTGACCGAAGGCAACGGAAATCTCGTCCAGCTCACGGGCAAGGACTTCAAGTCGGACCAGGAAGTCCGCTGGTGTCCGGGCTGCGGCGACTACGCCATCTTGAACGTCATCCAGGGCTTCATGCCCGAGCTCGGCCTCTCACGCGAGCGGATCGTGTTCGTCTCCGGGATCGGCTGCGCGGCACGCTTCCCGTACTACATGCAGACGTACGGCATGCACTCGATCCATGGCCGGGCACCCGCGATCGCAACCGGTCTCGCCGTGACGCGGCCCGACCTCTCGGTCTGGGTCGTGACGGGGGATGGCGACGCTCTCTCCATCGGCGGCAACCACCTGATCCACTCATTGCGACGAAATGTCAACCTCAAGATCCTTCTCTTCAACAACCGCATTTATGGGCTGACGAAGGGCCAGTACTCGCCGACCTCGGAGATCGGGAAGGTGACGAAGTCGACGCCCATGGGATCGCTCGACTATCCGTTCAACCAGCTTTCGATCGCGATCGGTGCCGAGGCGTCGTTCGTCGCGCGCGCGATCGACACCGACAAGAAGGGGCTCACGGAGGTACTCGAAGCCGCCGCGCGGCACCGCGGCTCGGCGTTCGTGGAGATCCTCCAGAACTGCAACATCTACAACGACGGCGCGTTCGACTATGTCCGGGACGAAAAGGCGAATCGCATCTACCTGCAGACCGGCGCGCCGATTCGCTTCGGCGCCGATGATGAGAAGGGTGTCGTCCAGAACGTCGACGGCTCGGCAGCGGTCGTCGACGTCGCCGCCGCTGGTGAGAGCGCGCTCCTCGTCCACGACGCCGGGCACCGCGAGCCGAGCCTCGCGTTCGCGCTCTCGCGAATCACCTACGAGACCGACGGCGCGGTGCCGCTCGGCGTGTTCCGCGCGGTCGACCGACCGGTCTACGACGACTTGATGAGCGAGCAGCTCGAGGCAGCGCGCGAGCGGTCCGGCGCAGGTGACCTCGAGGCGCTTCTGCACTCAGGCGACACCTGGACCGTCGCGTAGCGGGTGGCCGGGCATGCCCGGTCGCTAACAAAGCATGTAGGGGCGAGGCTTGCCACGCCCGCGGGCGACGCGAGCGTCGCCCTACGAGCTCTCCTCGAGAAAACGCACGATCCGCTCCGCGATCTCCTCGCCCTTCTCCTCCTGCAGGAAGTGGCCAGCGCCGGCAACGGTCTCGGCCGGACCTGCGCCGGGAATTCGCGCCGCCATGTGCTCGGCGGCAACCGTTGAAAAAATCGGATCGGAGTCGGAGAAGAGCACGAGCGCGGGCCGCTCCCAGCGCGTGAGCGCCTCGCGTACCTCGAGCATCTTCGCGGCGGACGGATGATCGACCTCGGTGGGCACGAGCTCCGGGAATGCGAGAACACCCGCCTTCGACTCAGGTACCGGGAAGGGCGCGTTGTAAGCCTCGACGACTTCGTCGCCGAGCTCGGTGACGCACGAGATGCGGATGAGCTGTCCGGGAACGAGATCGGTGCCGACCTTTCGCACGAATGCACGGAAGCGGAGCCACTCATCCGACGGCGCTCGTCCGGCGCCGATCCCGGTGTTGAGGATCACGAGCCGCGCCACGCGATCAGGCCTCTCGACGGCGAGCCGCAGTCCGATCGGGCCACTCCAGTCGTGGACGACGACTGTCGTGCCGCGCAGGTCGAGATCATCGGTGAAACGCTCGATCGAGCGGTAATGGAAGTCGTAGGAATACTCGCCGATCTGCGTCGGCTTGTCCGAGCGGCCGAAGCCGAAGTAGTCGGGCGCCACTGCGCGCCCGACGTCGGCCAATGCCGGAATCATCTTCCGGTAGAGGAACGCCCACGTCGGCTCGCCGTGCAGGAGGAGCACGGGTTCGCCGTCGCCCTCGTCGACGTAGTGCATGCGGAGCCCGTCCTGCTCGAGGTAGTGCGGCGCGAACGTGTAACCGGGGAGCCCTTCGAAGCACTCGTCCGGTGTGCGGTAGAAGTCCAGACGCCAATCATGACGAGGGAAGAGGGGCGGATGAGCAAGACACCGAACATCTGGAGCAACGAGTGGGAGCTCGAGAGCGACGAAGAATGGGCGGCCGGCAAAACGACTCGGCTTCCGCGAGGCGAAAAGCTCGGCGCCAGCCTCTACGAGATCGAGCCGGGTGGTACGAGTGGCCTCTACCACTTCCACCACGGCGCCGAAGAGTTGCTCGTGATCCTCCGCGGCCGCCCGGCGCTGCGCGAGCAGGACGGCGAGCGCACGCTCGAGGATGGTGACGTCGTGCACTTCTCGGTCGGCCCGGGCGGAGCTCATCAGCTGATCAATCGCACGGACGCGCCCGTTCGGTATCTCGTAGTGAGCAACCGACCTTCACCCGAAGCGGTCGAGTACCCCGACACGCGCCAGCTCTCCGTCATGGCGTTGACCGAATCGCAGCTCGGCGCGCGGCTCTGGGACATTCGCACGCTCGAGGAGCCGCCCGGGCAGTAGCCGCGCGTGCGGCACGGTTGCATCTCACTGAAGCGAGCAGTAGTGTCACTTCAGTTTTCTTCGATGAGCTCTCAGACAGCTATCGATGAGACCCGCGTCGACGTCGGTGAACGACTCCGCGCGATTCGCCGTCTGCGCCGCGTGACTCTCAAGACCGTCGCCGAGCGCGCAGATCTTTCCGAAAGCTTCTTGAGCCAGGTCGAGCGCGGACGGGCCAATGCGAGTGTTGCCTCGCTGAAGCGGATTGCCGCCGCGCTCGGCGTGAACGTTGCCGACCTCTTCGAGCCGAACGGCTCGACCAGCCGTCCGCGTGTGCTGCGTCGCGAGGCGCGGCCCACACTCGGCTTCGGCACGCTCGGGCAGAAGGTCATACTCACCCCCCGACCGCTCGAGCATCTCCAGGTGATTCTGGGAGAGTTCGACGCAGGCGGCTCGACCGGCGACGAGCCGTACACGCACGGCGACTCGGAGGAGCTTCTCGTCGTGCTCGCGGGGATCGTCTCGCTCCAGCTCGGCGCGGAGATCTTCGAGCTGTCGACGGGCGACTCGATCGACTATCGCAGCTCGACCCCGCACCGACTGACCAACATCGGCGGCGACCGGGCGGAGGTGATGTGGATCATCAGTCCACCCAGCTACTGACGCCCCCCGAGCCGCTTGCCTCCACGCCGGAC
Organism: Gaiellaceae bacterium; assembly: GCA_050697935.1. Lineage (GTDB taxonomy): Bacteria > Actinomycetota > Thermoleophilia > Gaiellales > Gaiellaceae > GMQP-bins7. The sequence goes on from JBOHAY010000230.1 coordinate 3,608, forward strand.
GTCGAGCTCGTCGGGGTCACCAAGCGATACGGCGCCGTTGCTGCCGTCGACGCGATCGACCTGGAGGTTCACCCGGGTGAGTTCCTCTCGCTTCTCGGCCCCTCCGGCTGCGGGAAGACAACGACACTTCGGCTGATCGCCGGCTTCGAGCGGCCTGATCAGGGGCAGGTGCGAATCGGCGGCCGAGACGTCTCGCGAGTCCCGCCCTACAAGCGCGACGTGAACACGGTCTTCCAGTCGTACGCGCTCTTCCCGCACCTGTCCGTGCTCGACAACGTCGGATACGGCTTGAAGCAGCGAGGCCTCGGCAAGAGCGAGCGGCGCGCGCGAGCGACGGAGATGCTCGAGCTCGTACGGCTGTCCGGGCTCGGCGAGCGGAAGCCGCGGCAGCTGTCAGGAGGCCAGCAGCAGCGGGTCGCGCTCGCTCGAGCGCTCGTGATGCACCCCCGTGTGCTGCTCCTCGACGAGCCGCTGGGCGCGCTCGACCTCAAGGTGCGCAAGGAGCTCCAGATCGAGCTGAAGCGGATCCAGGAGGAGATCGGCATCACGTTCGTGTATGTCACGCACGACCAGGAGGAGGCGCTGTCCATGTCCGACCGCGTCGCCGTCATGAAGGACGGGCGGATCGAGCAGCTCGCGGCGCCCCGCGAGATCTACGACCGCCCGGCCACGCACTTCGTCGCCGAGTTCATCGGCGACACGAACTTCATCGAGGTCGGCGAGGCGACGGTCGCGGTGCGGCCGGAGCGCCTGGCGCTCGCCCGCTCGCGTTCCAACGGCGGCCTGCCGGGCGAGGTGGTCGTCGCGATGGTGATC
>JBOHAY010000231.1:0-2616 GCA_050697935.1 Gaiellaceae bacterium
GCGTCGAGCGCGTAGCCGGCGGTCAGCTCGTGAATTCCGGTTTCCATGACCCTTCCTGTGCGGAGTCTTCCAGGAGCTCGCGCAGGCGCGCGAGCCCGGAGAACATCCGGCTCTTGATCGTACCGAGCGGTACGCCCAGCCTTTCGGCGAGCTCGGACTGCGAGAAGCCTCCGTAGTAGGCGAGCTCGATCGCTTCCCGCTGAGCGTCGGGGAGCTGTTTGAGAGCGGACTGCACGCGCTCGCGTTCGAAGCGGAGCCAGGCTGCTTCCTCGGTGCCCTCGGCCTCGGCGCCGAGGCTCGCGTCGTCGGCCAGCGGCTCGGCGCGGCGGCGCTCCTCACGGCGCACGAGATCGACCGCGCGCCGATGCACGAGCGTGAGGATCCACGTGCTCGCCTTCGCGCGCTCGGCGCGAAAGGTCGCTGCCGTCCGCCACACCGCGAGGAACGCTTCCTGGACGGCGTCCTCCGCATGCCGCTCGTCGCGCAGCACGCGGAAGGCGAGGCCGAAGGCGACCCGCCCGACCCGGTCGTACAGCTCTGCCAGCGCATCCTCGTCGCCCCGGGCGACCATCGCCACCAGGGCCTCGTCGGAGAGGTGGGTGTGCTGCTTGCGCATTGCGAACCGATCCGAGGACCCGGGCAACGCTAACACGGTGGACGCGAACGCCTCCATAGCCCTGCTTCGTCAAATGTGGCGTTGCGGTTCAGCTGCTCCGCTCGTCGAACCGCCGCTCGGGCGGACGCGAACAACTGCCGTTCCCGATCACGAACCCAGAGAGGAGTACGACATGCACAGAGGGATCACCGCCGTTGCCGCCGTCGGCCTGCTCGCTGCAGCAGCCGTCGTCGGCGCCACGACACTCGGTCCTGGGAACGGCACGGCCTCGAGTCACCGGGAGGCTCCGCTCATTTCGGAGGACCCGTCAGCCGACCTCACGGACGTGTACGCGTTCCGGAGCCCGGACAAGCCGAACACCGTCACGATTCTCGCCAACGTCATCCCTGGCGAGGACCCCGCGGCCGGGCCGAATTGGTACACGTTCTCACCGAACGCGCGGTACAACCTGAAGATCGACACCAACGGGGACGCGCGCCCCAACGTCACGTACCGGTTCCAGTTCCGCACAAAGACCGGCCCGTTCTTCCTCGGCGACACCGCACAGCCGTACACGGTCACGCGGGTTGCCGGAGGCAGTGAGCGCGTGGTCGCCCGCGGGACGACTCCGCCGAACAACATCGGGCCCCGCTCGACCCCGAACTACCGAGCGCTCGCCGCGAAGGGCGTCGTCTCCGTCGCCGGCGGTGGCAAGGCATTCGCCGGTCAGCGTGACGACCCGTTCTTCGGCGACATCGGCGCGATTTTCGATCTCGTCGCGATCCGCAAGGGCACGGGCAACATGGGCGGCGGCAAGGACTTCCTCGCCGGCTACGGCGTTCACACCTTCGGAGTGCAGATCCCGATCGCCGATCTGAAGGCGAAGGACGGCATCATCGGCATCTGGTCGTCGGTGGACCGGCGGAAGGTCACGACGCGAGGCGCAACGACCCGCGACTCCGGTGCATGGGTTCAGGTCAACCGTCTCGCCAACCCGCTGGTCAACGAGGTGATCATCCCGACCGGTCTCAAGGATCAGTGGAATGCACTGCAGCCGTGGCAGGAAGGGCGTTTCCGGCAGTACTACGACTCGCCGATCCTCGCTGCCGTCATCAACCAGCTGTACAAGCTCGGAGCGCCCGAGAAGGATCGCGACGACCTCGTCGCGGTGCTCCTGACGGGTGTCCCGCAGCTCAACTTCACGAGCCCTCGGCTCGCCGAGGTGCTCCGCCTCAACCTGGGCATCCCGGTCACGAAGAACCCGAACCGCCTGGCGGTGCTTGCGGGCGACAACCAGGGGTGGCCGAACGGCCGCCGCCTCGGTGACGACGTCATCGACATCGCCGAGCAGGCGGTGGGCGGTTTCCTGAAGGGGACGAAGCTCCCCCTCGGCGACGGAGTGAACGGCGACGATCGCAAGCTCCTCGGGTCGTTCCCGTACATCGCCGATCCGCAGAGCGGCTTCGAGAACACGAAGGGCAAGTAAGGCGGACGTTCGATCGTGGGGGCTGGTCTCGGATCGGTCTCCACGAACCGCTTGTCGGCATGGTGCGAACCAGTCCCGTGAGGCGCCGCATTGCACTTCTTCTCCTTGCGCTCTGCGGGGCCTTGGCAGCTCTGCTCGTGGCGCCGGTGACCGCGAGCGCACACCCACTCGGCAACTTCACGATCAATCGCTACGCGGGTATCGAGGTCGCCGGCAGCGACATCTACGTCAGATACGCGCTCGACGTCGCCGAGATCCCGACGTATCAGCTCGGCTCGAAGCTGCGGAGCTCGGGCTATCCCGCCGCCCTCGCGCGCGACCTCGTGCTGACGCTCGACGGCCGACGCTTGCCTCTTCGAGTCGTCGAGCACCGGGCCGTGACGCGACGCGGTGCCGGCGGGCTGAAGACAGTCCGACTCGACGTCGTCTATCGGGCGAGAGGCGACGGCTCCGAGCTCGCATTCCGGGATACGTCGTTTCCGGGCCGGATCGGCTGGCGTGAGGTAACCGTCACCGCACGCGATGGAGGACGTGT
>JBOHAY010000232.1:0-11279 GCA_050697935.1 Gaiellaceae bacterium
GCTCACAGTCATAGTTCGGTTACGTTTCCTAGGCGTGGCCCCGCTAGTAGTGATCGGCTGGATTGGTCATCCCCTCGGGCTGCCGTGGCTGGGCATTCCCGTAGCTGCCGCGATTCTGGTCTCGCAGAAGGGCGGACAGAGTGCTTCCTGACTACTGGCTCGAGGGGCCGCCGCTGGACCTGGACGTCCCCACGCGTTCTGCGATCGACGAGTTCCTCTTTCGTGCACAGGGGAACGTCCCGGGCGGGATCCTGGACGTCGACACCCTCCTTCACGCCAGAAGTGACGTAACGCCCTGGAGATTCCTGTGCGGACTCGCGAACCGCCGGCAGATCGCTTTTCACGGAACCGGCGACCCGAACATCGAGTCGTTCGAGCCGCGACAGCCGATCGACTTCGCGCCGTTCGGTCACCAGAAGGCCGTCTTTGCCACGAGCGATCCGATCTGGGCGATGTTCTACGCAATCGTCGACCGCCACCGGTACCGGATCACGCTCAACAACGGTTGCATCCTGCTGTTGGATTCGGAAGGGCGTCCCGGCGCGCCTCACTACTACTTCTCGATCAGCCGCAGCGCGCTCCACCGTCGACCGTGGAGAACTGGCTACGTCTACCTCCTGCCAGCACGGAGCTTCGTGGAGCAGCCGGCCGGGACGTACGCCGGCCAGAGCGCGCGCGTGCCTCAGCTGGCGAGCCCAGTGGCGGTCGAACCATTCGCACGCCTGCGCGTAGATCCAAGCGAATTCCCGTTCCTCGCACAGATCCGCGGCCATGACGACGAGCGGCTGGCCGAGTACGCGCGGGCAGTGATGGCCGCGGCTCCATGGCCTGCGTGAGCTGCGCCGGGCGAAGGACCGCGCCCCGGGTTGGCTCCAGTGAGCTCCGCACCCCAGCCTTGCAGGGTGACCGACGAGACCGGTCAGGAGAAGGCGCTGAGGTCCTCCGTCCACGCTTCGGTGGGGCGACGCTACCCGCAACGCCGCCCCACCGAGTCGAGGTCAGGAGACCTTGAAGCTCCCCTTCATGAACGCCGCGTGCGGGTCGCACACGAAGCGGTAGGCGCCCTTCTTGAGCTTGAGGACGACCGACTTCGTTCCGGTGAAACCGACCCCGGTGATGACCTTGTTCACGCCGGGGCCCGTGAGGTGGAAGTCGTGGGCCGAGGACTGGTCCGTGACGGCGAAGCGATACGCGATGCCGGCTTTGAGCTTCGTCACCTTCTTGCCGTCCAGCTTGAGGCTGATCGTGAAGCCCGGGCCGACCTTGCCGACAACCGTCTTCGGCGCCGCGGACGCGGTACCGGCAAGCAGGAGCGAGAGGGCGACGACTGCAACTGCCGCACCGACTCCGAGAATGCGGAGCATGGGTTCCCCCTTGATCGAAATGACGTTGTTCACCAGTCCTCCTTCGAGTAGTTTGTCAAGCACCCGTACATAACTGTCAATACGTGTGACGTATTCCCGGCCCCTCATCGACCTTCTTCTGCGCGGCTTCCGCTGGTTCGAGGACGGCCTCCTGAGCCAGCTCGACGAAGCCGGCTGGCCCGAGGTCACGCGTGCACACTCACTCGTCTTCGCCCATCTCGACCAGGCGGGGACGCGGCCGAGCGAGCTCGCCAAGCGCATAGGGATCTCGCGGCAGGCGGTGAATCAGACGCTCGGCGAGCTCGTCGAGCTCGGGTTGGTCGAGATCGTCCCCGACCCCGCGAGTCGGCGCTCGAAGCTCGTCGTCCTCACGCCGGCAGGGAAAACGACCGTGGGATCTGCACACGCCGTGTTCTTGGAGCTGGAGGACGCGCTCGGGGACCGGATCGGGCGAACGAACGTTACCGAGCTACGGCGCGTACTCGAGGCGGACTGGGGCACCCCGGCTACCCGGCAGTGATCCTCGACGACCTTCGGCATCCGATCGTGCTCGCCCCGCTGGCGGGGGGACCATCGACGTCAGAGCTTGTGGCTGCCGTCAGCGAAGCCGGAGGGCTCGGCTTCGTCGCCGCGGGATATCTGAGTGCCGAGACGCTCCGCGACCAGATTCGCGCAGTTCGCGCACTCACGACCTCGGCCTTTGGTGTCAATGTGTTCGTCCCCGGCGAGCAGGAGGTCGACGAGGCGGCGGTCGGTCGGTATCTCGATCGTCTACGGCCTGAGGCCCAACACTATGGCGTCGAGCTCGGGGTGCCTCGGTTCGACGACGACGACTGGCAGGGCAAGCTCTCGATCCTGCAGGAGGACCCCGTCGCAGTCGTCTCCTTCACCTTCGGCTGCCCGACCCCCGAGACGATCGCGAGCCTGCGCCGGGAGAACTCGGAGATCTGGGTGACGATCACCGATGTCGCCGAAGCGCGCGCCGCGCGTGACGCAGGCGCAGATGTGCTCGTCCTGCAGGGCTTCGAAGCGGGGGGGCACCGCGCATCATGGGAGGACAGTGACGCAGGCGAAGAGCTGAGCGTCCTCGCGTTGCTCCGGCTCGTCGGACGCGAGATCGATCGCCCCGTCGTCGCGGCTGGCGGTATTGCAGACGGCGCCGGCGTCGCTGCCGTACTCGCCGCAGGCGCAGCCGCCGCCCAAGTTGGTAGCGCGTTCCTACGCGCCCTCGAAGCGGGCACAAACCCAGCGCACGCCGCGGCGCTTGCGACCGCGACTCCTACGGCGATCACACGCGCATTCACCGGACGCCGAGCTCGCGGTCTCGTTAATCGTTTCCTCGCCGACCACAGTGCGCAAGCCCCCTCCGCCTACCCGCACATCCACCACGCGACCGCTCCGCTGCGAGCTGAGGCACGCTCGCGTGGGGACGCCGACGGCTTCAACCTCTGGGCCGGTCAGACCCACCGCCTTGCCGACGCCAAACCGGCCGCCGAGATCGTCCGAGCTCTGAGCCGGGACGCCAGAGCTGCGCTCGAAGATGCCGCCCGTCGCTTCCCCCGGAGGTAGCCAGCACGGACGAACACGGTCCAGCTCGCCTCAGGTGCCTCGATCGGCCCCCTACCCTCCGAAGACCGTGATGACGTCACAGCTCGCGAGGCGGGCCAGGCGGGCGCCTCGTTCGCCAGCGAGCCGAGACGGCGAGCAGCTGGCTCGCATCCGGGCCGCGGCCGGGAGAGGACGCCGCGGGCGTTGTACGGTGCGCCCGTGAAGCGCCGTCCCGAAACCCGCTACGTGCGCGGCCCCGACGGCGCCTATGTCGCCTACCAGATGTTCGGGAACGGGCCGCTCGTCGTCGTCTTCATCACCAGCTGGCTCCAGAACATCGACGTCATGTGGGACGAGCCGTCACTCGCCGCGTACCTCGACCGCCTCGCCTCCTTCTCCCGTGTCATCTGCTTCGACAAGCGCGGCTCGGGCGTCTCCGACCCCGTGCCTCTCGCCGCGCTACCGTCGATCGATCAGTGGATGGACGACGCGACCGCGGTGCTGAACGCCGTCGGCATCGAGCGGGCGGCGCTCATCGGCGACGCGGAGGGTGGGCCGATGGCCGCGCTCCTCGCCGCGTCTCACCCGGACATCGTGAGCGCGCTCGTGCTCGTGAACAGCTTTGCCCGCTGGCGCCGCGCCGACGACTACCCGATCGGCATGCCGGAGCCGACGACGGCCAAGCTCGTGGAGCGCTACGAGCAGCACTGGGGCGTGACCGCCGAGATCCTGGACATGACCGCGCCCACGGCCGCGAGCGACGCACGGTTCCGGGAGTGGTTCACGAGGTATCAGCGCCTGTCGATGTCACCTGGCGCGGCGGCAGCCATGTACCGGTGGGTCACGCAGGTCGACGTGCGCGCGGTGCTGCCCAGTATCCGCGTTCCCACGCTCGTCCTCCAGCGGAGCGCAGCCCGGCACCATCGAGCCCCTTTCGGGCGCTACCTCGCGGACCAGATCCCGGGTGCGCGCTATGTCGAGCTGCCCGGAATCGACACGCTGCCATTCCACGCAGGCGACTTTCAGCCGCTCCTCGATGAGGTGGAGGAGTTCCTGACCGGGACGCGCGCGCGGCCGGTCGTCGACCGCCAGCTCGCCACGATCCTCTTCACCGACATCGTCGGCTCCACGCGCCTCGCCGCGCAGCACGGCGATGCGGCATGGCGCGATCTCGTCGGATACCACGACGAGATCGTCCGTACGCAGCTCGCTGCCTATCGCGGCCGCGAGGTCAGTCAGACCGGGGACGGCTTCCTCGCCGTGTTCGACGGGCCGGCCCGTGGAGTGACCTGCGCAACGCACATCAACGAGGCACTTCGCGAACTCGGCATCGGCATCCGGGCGGGGCTGCACACCGGAGAGGTGGAGCTCGCAAACGGAGGGGTGCGCGGCCTGGCCGTCCACATCGCCGCGCGCGTGATGGCAGTGGCGGACAGCGGCGGCATTCTCGTCTCCCAAACAGTCCGGGATCTCGTCTTCGGCTCCGGGATCGAACTCGACGACCGCGGCGAGCACGAGCTCCGCGGCGTCCCTGGGCGGTGGCGGCTGTACGCAGTGGCCGCGCCGCCCTGACGTCAAACCGCTACGGACGACTCGACCTTTGTGGCTCAGAGCCACAAAGGTGCCGTTCGCTCGTTACCCCCGCGGCCCGAGGAGCTGCCAGGTCTCGACCATGCCCTTGCCCTTGACGTCGACGAGGCCGAGCGGCTCGGTCGCGAAGTCGTCTCGAACGAGCTCCCACGTCGCACGCGTTATCTGGATGGTGTCGGGAACGCCGTGCGACTCCATACGGCTCGCCATGTTCACGGTGTCTCCCCAGAGGTCGTAGAGAAAGCGCCGTTTGCCGATGACTCCGGCCACGACCGGGCCGGAACTGATGCCGATTCGCAGCTGAAGATCGACCTCTCCTTCGGCCGGAAAGCAGTCGTGAGCGCACTTGCGCATCTCGAGCGCCACGCGCACGAGCGCATGCGCGTGATCGTCACGCGGGATCGGAACCCCGGCCGCAACCATGTAGCAGTCGCCGATCGTCTTGATCTTCTCCACCCCGTGGCGATCGGCCACCTCGTCGAACGAGGTGAACAGCCGATCGAGCACGTCCACCACCTCGCGCGCATCGAGCCGACCACTCATGGGTGTGAAGTCGACGACGTCCGCGAACAGGATGCTCACTGCATCGAAGTGATCCGCGATGGCCTGCGGCTCGGCCTGGAGACGGCGGGCGATCTCGTCGGGGAGGATGTTCGTGAGGAGGGTCTCGACCCGTAGCTGTGCAGCTTCGCGCTGGCGAGCGAAGGTGACGAGCAACGTGAACGCGACGAGCGAGACGGCAGCGATGTTGAGAGCCGCGAATGCGAGCACCGCATCGTCCGGCATCTCTGCAGCGTCCGGGCGGATGACCCGCGCGAGCGGGATCGTCACGGCGATCAGCGCGAGGAACGCGATGAACCACGCCCACGCTCGGCGCGGGCTGTCGAACACGATCGCGCCGAGCGGCGCCAGGAGCGACCAGAGAATCACGCCGCTCGAAGGCGCGAGCCCGCCGAGCGCAATCACGAGCAGTGCAGGAGTGACGAGAATCAGCGCGAGCTCCGTCGTGCGGAGAAACCGAAGGCTCCGGTTCCGCGCGAAGGCAACGAGAGCGATGACCGACGCGAGCGTGTACGCCCACGGGAGAAGGGCTGCACCTCGTTCGCCAAGCCCCCAGTAGAGCGCGCCCCAGATCACACCAGCGGGCAACACCATGAGCGCGACGCCTACGAGCAGACGCTTCCGCGACCGAACGTCCAGAGAGTCGTGCGGGTCGAAGCCGACGCCGACGGCGCGGTCGGCGAGCCCCCTCAACCGGTCCGCGCCCACGCGGCAATGCTAGTCGCGCCCCTGGCCAACCCTAGTCGGGGTCGGCTCGTGGGCTTACAGAGCCTCCGGGCCGAGTGGGCTCGACCGCGCAGGTACGTTCCGCAGAGCATGCCCGCGGACGCGCTCACATACCTGAGTCGACCGGCGTCGGGAGAGCCGGACGGCCTCTTCGTGCTCTTCCACGGGCGCGGTGCCGACGAGCGAGATCTCTACCCGTTGCTCGACCTGCTCGACCCGCAGCGGAGGCTCCTGGGCGTCACGCCGCGCGGGCCCCTCCATCTTCCGCCTGGAGGAGCGCACTGGTACGCGGTGCACGAGATCGGCTTCCCGGATCCCGCCACCTTCTCGGCGACGTTCGCGCAGGCGAGCTCATGGCTCGACGCGCTGGCCGCCGAGACTGGAATCGCTCCTGGACGCACGATCCTCGGCGGCTTCTCGCAGGGCGCGGTGATGACGTTCGCACTCGGCCTCGGTGCGCCACGATCCCGCCCCGCCGGGCTCATTGCGCTCAGCGGATTCATGCCCACGGTCGCGGGCTTCGAGCTCGATCTCGAGTCGCCGTTCCCACACATCGCGATCGGGCACGGCGCGCTCGACCCCGTGATCTCGGTCGAGTGGAGTCGGCAGGCGAGGCGGCTGCTCGAAGAGGCGGGCGCTGAGCCGCTCTACCGCGAGTCGCCGCACATGGGCCACGCCATAGATCCCGGGCTCCTCGGGGAGCTTCCGGGGTGGGTGGCTCGAGTGCTTCCGTGATCCTCGCGACGGGCGCAGAGATGCGCGTCACCGGTCCGACCGACCGATGTGCGGTCGTCTGCGTGAACGGCGGTCAGGCCCGCGAGGTCGAGGGCACCTGGAGCGCGTCCATCGAGTGGCTCGTGAACCAGCTCTCGGCGCGACTTTCAGGCGTCGGCCTTGCGGAAGTCCGGTACCGCGTCAAGTCGTGGAAGCGACTCGAGTCGTGCTTCGACGATGCGCGTGCCGCCGTTCGCGAGGTCGGCGCTCCTCGCACGATGCTCCTCGGGTTCTCGATGGGCGGCGCAGTGTCCATCGGCATCGCCGACGAGCCCGGGGTCGAAGGAGTCGTCGGCCTGGCGCCGTGGATCCCGGATGAGCTCGACGTGTCGCGACTCCACGGGAAGCGGCTCAGCGTCTTCCACGGCGCCCTCGACCGGTGGCTGCCCGGTATCCCCGGCGTCTCCGCAGGTCATTCCCGCAAAGGGTTCGAGCGAGCACGAGCACGGGGTGCGGACGGCCGTTACGTCCTCATCCCGGGCGGCGTGCACGGCATGGCCCTCCGCTCGCCGTGGGGCGGCCTTGTCACGCTCCCCCGTGCCGACCGCTGGGCGGATCTCGTCGAGGAGGAGCTCCGCCGCTTCGCAGGTCAGTGAAGGGCTTAGGGAGATGTCGTGGCGTTCCCGTATGCGTGGCCATCAGGTCAGCAACGGCGGCAAGTCGGTCGCGCGTGTGCTCATCGTGGCCGCCCATGCGGATCCGGACGTCGCCGAGTTCCCCGAGACGGGAAGGTGGCAACGATCGCGGACGGCCAGCACACGTTCACCGCACGGCAGACGCGGTCGAGCATGCGGGGCACGAGTAGCCGCCTGACCGGGCGTCCTGCGTTACTCGTGGAATGCGGCAAGACGCTCTGCCTCGTCGCGCAGCTCCCTCAGCACCGATGGGTCGAGTCGCTCGAACGGCTCGATCTCGACGTGCCCGTCGTCATATCTCCAGGTGCCGGCGACCGCGCCGTCGACGAGAAACGTCGGCACCGAGGGAGGGATCTTCGTGTTGAAGACGAGCGGCCGGAAACGTTCGGGCAGGATCCCGGTCCGCCGCGCATGGACGAGCAGCGCGGCGTCCCAGGTCGGTAGGAAGCGCACCGGCGCCGGTGTCTCGGAATCCGGAAGGGGCGCACGAGGAAGGTCGAGCAGCTCCTCTCCACCCTTGTCCTGAAACCGTCTCAGTGAGAGTCGCTCGAGCGCAGGCGCGAGGTCGCCCACCTTCATGTGTGCCCACGCTGCGATGTCTGTGCGAGTCGCCGGCCCGAACCCGGCGAGATAGCGTCGTACGAGGTGGTCGAGCGCGTCATCGGCTCCGATGCTCTCAGCCCCGATCCAGCTCTCGGCCGTCTGGAACAAATGGGCGCGCCGCTGCTGCCAGGTTCCCGACGGCGGAACCCGCACGAGCTCGAGCCACGGCCCGACCATGCCCCAACTCCGACCGACGACGGCGACGAGCTCCTCGTGGCGGCGCGGTCCGTCGGACAGCAGCGCACGGAGCTCGTTCGCTTGACGCTCGAGCTCGGGTTCGTCCGGCCGCGGCTTCCGTACTCGTAACCACCATTCGCGCTGGGCAGCGCGAATCGCGACCGTGAACGGCCAGAAGTCGGCCTTCGACACGACGTGGATCGTCGAGCGCAGCAACGTCGCCTGCACGACTGTTCGCCGCTCCAGCGCCCGCGTCAGCTGTTCTCGCCGGAAGCCCTCGAGGCACGACCACAACCGGATGTACGCGTTCGGTGCGTATTGATCCTGGATTCCCGCCATGCGCTCGAGTGCGCGCGGAATCGACAGCCGCACGCGCTCGAGTAGCAGCTGCCGGGCGAGGAGAGCGCGATTCAGCTCGCGCTGCGAGAGGGTGCGCTCGGCCACGCTTCGACGCTATCCGAGCGCCGGCGCGCCGGCGCGCGCTGGGTGAGCACGATGCCGCCCACGACGAACGCTCCGCCGAGCACGAGCCAGAGCGTGATGGGCTCGCCCAGCACGATCGCGCCGATCGTGACTGCGAGGGGGGAGATCGCGTACGTGTACGCAACCGCGCGAGTCGGCCCGATGCCTCGCAGCCCGACGTTCCACAGAACGTAGCCGAGGAGCGTCGCCAGCACACCCAGATAGACCAGGAGTGCCGCTTCCTCCGAAGAGACGCTCGCCACGGTGTCGATCGTCGATCGGCGTACGAGCGGAAGGAGCCCTGCAATGCCGACGAGGCTCGTCGCCGCTGTCAGCGCAAGGAGGTCATGACGAGCCAGGAGCGGCTTCAGGATCACGTTGTAGAGCGCAAAGGCAAGCGGGGCGCCGATGACGATGAGTGGTCCCTTCGCGTTCGCGAACGAGAGCTCGTTTCCCGAGCCGAAGGCGACCGCGATGGTTGCTCCGACGAAGGCCACCGCGAGCCCGGCCACGTGTCGTGGTCGAATGCGGTCGAGGCCGAGGGTAAGCGCGAGAACGAGCGTCATCGCAGGTGCGAGCGCGACGACGAGTGCCGCGACGCCCGAGGTTGTGTAGCGCGTGCCGATGTTGAGGAACACGTGGTAGCCGACCACGATCAGCAGCCCCGCGACGCCGATGCGAGCGGCGTCGCCACGCGTCAAGCCCGGCAATCCTCGAGCTCGCCAGAGGATGAACGCGAAGCCGGGTGCCGCGATCGCATAGCGCAGGATCGCGATGTCTCCCGCGGGCACCCCGTCGTCGAGCAGGGCCTTGATGACCGAGAACGATCCGGCCCAGATCACCACGACGGCAAGGAGCGATAGGTGCGCGCGTGTGTTCACTCCAGTGTTCAACGCGCGAAGCCCGGACATCGTGAGGTGGCAACGAACGGCGCTCCGCGATACTTCCTCAGATGGTTGAGAGCCTCGCCGCATTCATCGCCGTCTCCGCGGTCGTCATCTGCACGCCGGGCCAGGACACCGCGCTCACCATCCGCAACACGCTCGCCGGCGGCCGGCGTACCGGGGTCGCAACGGCCGGTGGCGTCGCGCTCGGCCAGGCGATCTGGACGATCGCCGCCAGCGCCGGTGTCGTCGCACTCCTGAGCGCATCGGAACCGGTCTTCCGCACCTTCAAGCTCGTGGGAGCGGCATATCTGATCTACCTGGGCGCACACTCACTCTGGATCGCGCTCGCCAACCGCAATCGCGGCCCGGACGCCATGCAACAGACTGGTGCAAAGTCAGCCGTGCATCCAGCGCGCGGCCTTCGTCAGGGGATCATCAGCAACCTGGGCAATCCCAAGATGGCGGTGTTCTTCGCCAGCTTGCTCCCGCAGTTCGCGCCCGGAGGTACGACCTCGTTTGCCGGGCTCCTCGGGTTCGGCCTTCTCTTTTGCTCGCTGACCTTCGGCTGGCTCACGCTCTACGCAGTGGCGGTCGCACGTCTCCAGCCGCTCCTTTCAGGCGCCGCCAGGCGAATCCTCGATGCCGCGACGGGAGTCGTGCTGATCGTGTTCGGCGCCCGCCTCGCTGCCGAGTCGAAGTGAGAGATCTGGTCAACGACGACTTTGTGGCTCAGAGCCACAAGGGTCGATGTAGCGGTTAGCGGACTCGCGCGAAGCGATGGACCGCCTCGAGGAGCTCCTTGCTCTTCGCGTCCGCCTCGGCTGGATCGCCCGAGGCGAGCGCACGCGCAACGCAGTGGTTCACGTGATCGTCGAGGATCGTGAACGCGAGGCTCTCGAGAGCAGTGTTGACAGCCGCGATCTGCGTGAGCACGTCGATGCAGTAGCGGTCCTCGTCGACCATCCGCTCGATCCCGCGCACCTGGCCCTCGATGCGATGGAGTCGGCGGACGAGCGCCTGCTTGTCCTCTGCATAGCCATGGGTCTGGGTCCCGGTCTCGGTCATGCTGCGGCTCCCTCGCGGGCCGAGCGGAACCGACGCAGGCGGAGCGAGTTGGTCACCACGAACACACTCGAGAACGCCATGGCCGCAGCGGCGACGATCGGATTGAGGAGACCGGCGACCGCGAGCGGGATCGCGGCGACGTTGTAGGCGAAGGCCCAGAAGAGGTTGCCCTTGATCGTGCCGAGTGTCCTCCGCGCGAGCGCGATTGCGTCGGCGGCTGCGCGCAGGTCTCCCGAGACGAGTGTGATGTCGGAGGCCTCGATCGCCACGTCGGTGCCCGTGCCGATCGCGAGGCCGAGATCGGCCTGGGCGAGAGCCGGCGCGTCGTTGATGCCGTCCCCGACCATCGCGACGACCTCGCCGGCCTCCTGGAGCCGGCGCACCTCCGCGATCTTGTCGTACGGATAGACCTCGGCCAGCACGCGCTCGATGCCAATTTCGGCGGCGACGCGCTCCCCGGTCTCCCGTGCGTCACCCGTCAGCAGAACCGGCGTCAGGCCGAGTCCCTCGAGAGCGGCCACCGCCTCGGCGCTGGTCGCCTTGACGGTGTCGCGAACGAGTAGCGTCGCCCGTGGTACTCCGTCCCAGACCACCGTGATCGTTGCGTCGCGACGTCCGACTTCCACCTCGACGCCCTCGACGACGCCCTCGACGCCGATGCCCGGGAGGTTCCGGAAGTCGCTAACAGGCGGCAGCTCCCCGACCTCACGGCGCGCCGCCGAGGCGACTGCCTGCCCGATCGGGTGCTCGGACGCGGCCTCGACCGCTCCGGCGAAGCGAAGGACATCCGCCCGGGAGGCGCCGTCCAGCAGGCTCACCTCGGCGAGCTCCATTCGGCCCTCCGTCACCGTGCCGGTCTTGTCCAGCACGATCGTCGTGATCCGGCG
>JBOHAY010000233.1:0-6136 GCA_050697935.1 Gaiellaceae bacterium
TTTAAGCACAGCCATACGATAGGGAACATCTCCGTTACTGATAAACACAACTTTACAGCCAGACGAGACTCGTTCAATACTACAGAGTCGAGTCCCACAGATACAGAGCTTCTCGGTCTGCTCGGGATTTCGGCGCAGGCAGATGCGCGAGCATCGGCGCTCGCCCACGGCGACGAGAGAAAGCTCGAAGTCGCACGCGCCCTGGCGATCGAGCCGCGTTTCGTGCTCATGGACGAGCCGGCCGCCGGCTTGCCCGAGGCAGAGATCCCGAACTTCGCAAACGTGCTCCGCACCGTGCGCGACGAGCAGGAGGCGGGGGTGCTCCTCATCGACCACAACATGGCTCTGGTGATGGAGGTATGCGATCGGATCCACGTGCTCGACCAGGGAAGGACGCTTGCCGAGGGAACGCCGGACGCAGTCCGAGGGAACCTTGACGTGACGGCGGCCTACCTGGGCGAGAGCGCGGTCCACGAAGGCGCCTCCGATGACCGTTCCTGAGCCGATGCTCGAACTGTCCGGCCTCGAGGTTCGCTACGGAACTGTTCCCGCTGTCCGGGGCCTCGACCTGTCCGTTGGAAAAGGGGAGATCGTGGGCCTCATCGGGCCAAATGGCGCAGGCAAGTCGACGACGCTGCACGCGATCATGGGGGTTGTCCGCCCGAGCGCGGGAGATGTCCGCGTGGACGGGTCGTCGATTCGCGGGCGGGCTCCCGAGCAGGTCGTCAGGGCAGGTGTCGCACTCGTTCCCGAAGGACGAAGGATCTTCTCTGAGCTGACCGTCGAGGAGAACGTGCGCCTGGGGCTCTGCGGGCGGAGATCCAAGAACGGAGCCGCGGGAGCTCTCGAGCGGGTCTACGAGCTGTTCCCGGTCGTTCGCGAGTCACGACGCCGTCAGGCCGGACTGCTGTCGGGTGGACAGCAGCAGCAGCTCGCGATCGGCCGAGCCCTGGTGGCAGAGCCGGACGTACTCCTCCTCGACGAGCCGTCGCTCGGGCTTGCGCCGACCGTCGTCAACACGGTGTTCGAGGCTCTCGCGGCCATCAGGACGCAGGGCGTCACGATTCTCCTCGTCGAGCAACGGGCCCAGCGTACGGTCGCCTTCGCGGATCGGACGTACGTCGTCTCCAATGGCGAGCTGCGCATGATCCTCGGCCCAGAGGACGCAGGGGATTCCCGCCGAATGGTCGAGGCGTACTTCGGCGGGTCATGACCGAGGACGTCCAAACCCTCGTCGATGCGATTGCTCTGGGCTCGATCTACGCGCTCATGGCGGTCGGGATCGGGCTCGTCTTCGGCGTCCTTCGACTCGTCAACTTTGCGTACGGCCAGCTGATCATGGCTGGCGCCTACGCGCTCGCGCTCACCAACGACAGCCCGGTCCTGCTCAGCATTGCGCTCTGCTTCGGTGTCGTTCTCGCGCTCTCGCTTGCGCTGGAGTTCGCCGCGTTTCGGCCGCTTCGCCAGGCTTCGCCGACGACGATGCTCGTCGCGACCTTCGCGATCAGCTACCTCCTCCAGAACATCGCCCTCGTGAGGTTCGGAGCGATCGGGAAAATCGTCGTCGTCATTCCGAAGCTCAGTGAGCCCTTGACGATCGGGGGTGTCCATATCCGTTGGATCACGATCGTCACGATCCTGGTCGCGATCGGAGTCTTCGTCGCGCTGACACTTCTCCTCACGAAGACGACGATCGGCCTCCAGATGCGAGCAGCGTCGATCGATGCGCAGACCGCTCGCCTGCTCGGAGTTCGCGCGAACGCCGTGATCACAGCTGCGGTGCTGGTCTCGGGCGTCATCGCGGCCATCGTTGCCGTGATCCTGCCGATGGCGGTCCCGGAACGCGTTCTGGTGAGCCCGGACTACGCATTGCGCGAAACGATCATCGTGCTCGTGGGCGTGGTGGTTGGCGGGATCGACCGCCTCCTCTCTGCGACTCTCGGTGGTTTCACGATGGGGTTCGCCGTCGGGATGTTCTCCGGCTACCTGCCGAGTAGCGGCACGTGGCCGTTCACGAGCAGCGTCTACCTGGACTCCGCCGTGTTCGTGCTCGTGATCGGGGTGCTTCTGCTCCGCCCGGAGGGGCTGTTCGCGCGAGGGCGGCGCACTGCCGTGGAGCGGTTGTGAAGCGGCACCTCGACTTTGCCGAATTGCTCGGCCCCATTCTGGTCCTGGCGGTCGTCGGCATCGTGGGAAGCCGGGGCTTCATCGATGCCGCTCTCGAGATCGAGTTCCGCGGCGCGCTCGTCTCCGTGGCCATCGTCGTGGCGCTGTACGTGTTCGTCGGAAACTCCGGCGTCGTCTCGTTCGGCCATGTGAGCTTCGTTGCCATAGGTGCCTTCGCAGCCGGCGTCATGACAGTTCCCGTCGCGTTGAAGCCGACGATAACTCCCGGTCTCTTCTCGTTCCTCGGCGAGCACTCGGTCGGCAACATCGCGTCGCTGGCGTTGGCGACCGTGCTCGGCGGCGTGTTCGCGCTCGTCGTGGGAGTACCGCTGATGCGCCTTTCCGGTCTCGCGGCCGGAATCGCGACGTTCGCCGTGCTGGGCGTGACCTACAACATCCTCAACAACTGGGAGAAGATCGGGCCCGGGCCGCTCACGCTGACCACCATCCCGGAGACGACCGACCTCTTCCAGGCAACGGTCGGCGCTATCTCCGTGGTGGTAGCAGCGTTCGCGTATCAGCGCAGCCGCTACGGCCGGAAACTGCGCGCGTCGCGAGAGGACGCGGCGGCCGCGCGCGCCGCCGGAATCGACATCCATCGCGAGCGGCTGTGGGCCTTTGCATTGTCAGGGGCGCTGTCGGGGTTCGCTGGGGGCCTTCTCGTGCACCTGGCCGGGACTCTCCAAGCGCGCGACGTCTACCTCGATCTCACGTTCCTCACGCTCGCAATGCTCGTCGTCGGGGGCGTCGGAAGCTTATGGGGCGCGGTTGTCGGCGCCCTCGCGGTGAGTGCGCTCGACACATTCCTGCTGAAGGCCGAGAGCGGAGAGATCGGCTTCGTCAACGAGGTGCTCGGCAAACCGCTCTGGGGCGGTAGTCGCCTGGTCGGCGTGGCGATCTTCATGGCAGTGGTGCTCGTATTCCTGCCGGAGGGGATCACGCGCGGACGAGAATTCCGGGTTCCGAGGCTGTGGCGACGCGTTCCACGCGCCGAGGAGACGGCAGCATGATCGGTCGGGTCTGTGTCATCGGTGCCGGGACGATCGGCAGCCTGTTTGCCGGGCATCTCGCGCAGATCGTGGAGGTCTCGGTTCTCACGCGGCGCCGGGAGCACGCCGACGCGCTCAACAAGCGCGGGCTTCGGGTGACCGGGAGGGCCAGCCTCGAAGCGCGCCTTCGGGCGACCGTCGACCCCGATGAGCTGCCCGACTTCGACCTCGGGATCATCGCGTGCAAAGGCACCGATCTCGACGCGGTGGCGAGCTCTCTAGAGGGCCACTTCGCGGGGGCGATGATGATGACCGTCCAGAATGGGCTCGGCGCCGAGGCCGTCGTCCGTCGGTACGGGCGTTGGCCACTTCTTTCCGCGATTACGTTCATGAGCGGCACACGACACTCCGACACCGAGGTCGAGTATGTCCTCGACACTCCCACATGGCTCGGGCCGTACGATGACGCACCGCTGGAGCGCGCAGAGGAGGTTGCAGAGCTCATCGTCTCCGCAGGACTCCGGGCAGAGGTATTTGCAGATCTGCGACCCGCGCAATGGTCGAAGTTGATCTTCAACGCGACGGTGAACGGCGTTGCGGCGTTGACGGGGCTCCCGCACGAGCGGCACTTTGCTGCCGAAGCTGGACCGGACGACCTGGGAACACTCGTGCGGGAGCTCATGGACGAGGGGAAGGCCGTGGCTGCCGGCGCTGGCATCGAGCTTCGAGAGGATCCGTGGCAGATGAACGTCCATGCGACGCAGCGCGGCAGTGCTCATCGCCCGTCCATGCTCGAAGATGTCGAGGCGGGCAGGCCGACCGAGGTCGAATCGATCAACGGCGCTCTTGTGCGGGAAGCCGAGAAGGTCGATGTTCCGACGCCGCTTCAACGAGCGCTGCACGCGCTCGTGCGCGGGAAGGAGGCGTCGTACTCGTGAAGGTCTGCGTCGTCGGTTGTGGCGCCGTCGGGTCGCTGTTCGCAGCGAACCTCGCGCAGCTCGACGACGTCGAGGTCTGGGCCTACGACCTCTCGCAGCCGCACGTGGACGCGATCAACGCCCATGGGCTGCGGCTCGTCGGGGCGGGTGAAATCCTCGGGCGTGTGACGGCGACCTCGGATGAAGCCACGCTCCCGTCCTGCGACTTCGGGATCGTCGCGACGAAGTCCATGCACACGGACGGGGCAATCGGCGCGACGGCGCATGCGTTCGCGAACGGCGCCGTCGCCACGGTGCAGAACGGCGTCGGCAACGAGGAAGTCGTCGCGCGGCATGTCTCGCGCGTCATCCGGGGAACGACGTTCCCCGCGGGGAAAATCCTCGAGCCCGGCGTCGTGCAGTGGGATGTGAAGGGAGACACGACGCTCGGGCCGTTCGAGCCGAGCCCGGCGGCGATCGACGAGATCGAGCGGCTCGCCGACGCGTGCACTCGAGGGGGCATGCCGACCTCGGCCGTTGCGGACGCGCGGCCGGCCCAGTGGCGCAAGGTCATCTTCAACGCGGCAACGAATCCCGTCGGCGCGCTCACCGGTCTCACGCACGGACGTGTGTGCGAGCGCCCGGACCTGCGCGCCCTCGTCAGCGCCCTCGTCGAGGAAGGCAAGGCCGTCGCGGCGGCACAGGGAATCACTCTCGACGCCGATCCCGAAGCGCTCATCGACCACGCCGCACGACCCGAGGTTGCGTACGACCACAAGGCGAGCATGCTCCAGGACGTCGAGGCACGCCGGCCCACCGAGATCGACTTCCTGAACGGCGGCATCGGACGGTTCGGCCGCGAGCTCGGCGTCTGGACGCCACTGAACGACGCAGTCACCGCTCTCGTCAAAGGACTGGAGGAATCGTGGAAGCTGCACTGAGCGCAGAGCTCGAACGCCGATACGCGAACGTCCGGGCCGCGATGGCCGCGCGCGACCTCGATGCGCTTATCGTCGCGGGGAGCGAGTACTCGGGCTTCGAAGGGGCGGTCACCTACCTCTCGGGTTTCCAGATCGTCCACCGCTACGCCTACGTCGTCGTTCCGACCTCGGACGACCCGTGCATCGTGTTCCCCACGGAGGCGCGCTACGTCGGCGAGCACGGGACAGCGGAGCTCGAGCAGGTCTTCCACGATCGACCGGGCGAGCACATCGGCGCGCTCGCTCGTTCTGCGGCCTGGAGGCGTGTCGGCGTGTACGGGCTCGACTACGTGATGACCGTTCGCGACTACCGCGCCCTCGACAAGCTCGAGCTGATCCCGTTCGACGAGGAGTTCGACATCGCGCGGGCGGTGAAGAGCGACGCGGAGCTCGAATCGGTGCGCGACTCCGTGCGGATCAACGAGCGCGGGTTCGAGGTCTTCCTCGAGGCGTACGCGCCCGGGAAGTCGGCGGCCGAGGTGATGGCGGCAGCCGAGGAGTGGTTCGTCGCCGAGGGCTGCGGACGCCTCACGATGAACATGGTGCTGACCGGAACCGACGCCTTCGCACGTCCGGAGTTCAAGATCGCCCGACGCGAGGAGGTGCTCGGCGAGTTCGTGCTGCCGTCGCTCGAGGTCGCGGGGCCCGGCATGCACTGGGTCGAAGTCTCGCGTGCGATCGCAGCGCGAGAGGCGACCCTGTCGGCCGAGACGGAGAAGATGCTCGACGCGTACGTCGAGTACTTCGAAGCTGCTCGCGGTGCAATGAGGCCGGGCGCGAGCTGTCATGACGTGCATCGCGCGGTATCCGCCGGGTTCGTCGGGCGCGGGTATCACCTTGGGCACGTGACCGGGCATTCGATCGGGATGACCATGATCGAGTTCCCGAAGATCGGCGAAGGTGTCGAAACGGAGCTCGCCGAGAACATGGTGTTCTCGATGCACCCACACGCAATCGCGGAAAACGGCGAGGACTGCCTGTACATGCAGGACACGTGGCTCGTGACCGAAAGCGGCGGAGTCCCGCTCGCGAGCCTTCCGATGCAGGTGTTCCGCGCCTGACGTTTCGGGACTAACGGGTGAAG
>JBOHAY010000234.1:0-6505 GCA_050697935.1 Gaiellaceae bacterium
CTCGAGCTCAAGGAGGTCCTCCGCTCGGTCGTCCGACTGATGTCGGAGGCAAGTGGTGTACACGCGTGCTTCGCATACCTCGTCGAGGACAACGGCACGCGCCTCGTGCTTCGGGCCGCGTCGCCCCCGTACGAGCGCCAGGTCGGCAAGGTCGCGTTCGAACGGGGCGAGAGCCTTGCGTGGTGGGCTGCCGAGCGCGGCGAGCCCGCGTTCATCCGCGACAATGCGCTCGCCGACCCCCGGACGAAGTACGTCCCCGAGCTCGAGGAGGAGCGGTTCCAGTCGCTGCTCGCGGTGCCGATCGTCGACCGCGCGGGGGAGGCGATCGGCGTGATCACGGCCCACACCGAGGCACCACGCGAGTTCTCGGATGACGAGGTCGACTTTCTCGTCACCTCGTCGTCGCTTGTTGGCGGCGCGATCGAGAACGCGCGCCTCTACGAGGAGACTCGGCTTCGCGTGGCCGAGCTCGAGCAGCTCACGGAACTCGCTGAGGCGATCGCGCGTGCCGAAGCGCTCGACGACCTGCTGCAGACGGTCGTCGCCGACGCTCGCCCACTGCTGGCCGCGCGCGTCTGCCACGTGTATCTCCTCGATCCCGCAAGGGAGGAGCTCGACCGAATGGCCAGCGACCCCGAGGCGGAGAACGCGCGACAGACGCTCGGCCTCGCGGAGCTCGGTCCGGAGCTCGCCCGGGGCGGCCGCAGCACCCGGCTTGCGATTCCGCTCGTGGCAAGCGGCGAGCTCATCGGCCTGCTCGTCGCCGAAGGCAGCACCCGAGTCGAGTTGGGGCGCGCGGTCGCCAGCCAGGTCGCCGTCGGCATCAAGAAGGTCCAGGTGATCGAGCAGCTCACCGAGAAGAACCTGATCAAGGACTTCTTCGAGGAGCTCGCAGGCGGCAGGCCGCGTGGCGACCTCGAGGGCCGAGCGGCTCGCCTCGGCTGTGATCTCGACCAGCCGCATGTCGTCCTCGTCGCCGAGCCGCCGAGCGAGGCGCTCGCGCGCGTGCTTCGCAGCGCTGCCTCGGGATCGCTCTTCGATCACCGGGAGGAGTCCCTGCGAGCGCTCGTCAGACTCACGAGCCAGTCGAGCGATGCATTCCTGGAGCGGCTTCGCCGCGCGCACCGCGATCTCGAGCATCCGGTATCCGTCGGAGTCTCGAGCGTGTGCCAAGATCAGGGAGCCTTCGCGGACGGCTTCGCAGAGGCGCAGCAAGCCCTCCTCGGGACCGTCGTGCTCACGGGCAAGCCCGCAGTCCTCACCTACGAGGAGCTCGGGGCCTACAAGTATCTCCTTCGCATCGCCGTCGACGGCGGCGTGCGCGATGCCACGGTTGACGCGGTGTCCAAGCTCGCCGAATACGACGCCCAGCGCGGCGCGCAGCTCGTCGCCACGCTCGAGGAGTTCCTTCGCCGCCACGGCTCGATCAGTGCGACGTCGGAGGCTCTCTACGTCCATCCCAACACGCTCCGTCAGCGGTTGCGGCGTATCGGTGAGCTCTCCGGCCTCGATCTCCGCCGCGACGACTGGCTGTTGATCGAGATCGCCGTGAAGATGGTCAGGCTCCAGCAGGCTCTGGGGGCGGTCAAGGCGGGGTAGTGTGGAAGACCGATCCGCTGTCCCGCGGATTCGGTTGTGCGAGGATCCCTGAGGGTTGCCGCCTTCGTGGCCAGAGTGGCTGCGAAATACATCGGCCAATCTGCACACATCGCTGCCGAGAAGGTGTGGAACCCGCACCTTCACGGGTGGGTCGCTGGATGGTAGGCGTATGCATCCGACGTCAGAGGGAGGGCGAGCAATGGGTGGGACCGCAGCTGCCGATTCGATCTGGAAGGACATGGAGAAGCGCGGTGTCGAGTTCGTGTTCGCACAGTTCGTCGACATGTATGCGCGGCCGAGCGCGAAGCTCGTTCCGGTGGGGTCGCGAGAGGCCTTCGACGGCCTGCTCTCGGACGGCGCTGGCTTCGCCGGCTTTGCGGCCGGCGAGATCGGTCAGGTGCCGAGTGATCCCGACATCGCGGCGATCCCGGACCTGGCGAGCTATACGCCGGTCCCCTGGCAGGGAAACCTCGCGCGCTTCGCCTGCGACGTCACGGTCGAGGGCGAGGAGTGGCCCTACTGCCCACGCACGATTCTCCGCCGCATGCTGGCGCGCGCCCGTGAGAAGGGGTTCGACTTCAAGATGGGCCTCGAGCTCGAGTACTTTCTCGTAAAGCAGCGCGACGACGGGTCGATCGAGATCGCGGATCCGTACGACACCCTCGAGAAGCCCTGCTACGACATGGCCGGCCTGACGCGCCGCTACGACTTCCTGACCACCGTCTCGCGGTACTGCAACGGCCTCGGCTGGGGCAACTACGCCAACGACCATGAGGACGCGAACGGCCAGTTCGAGCAGAACTTCACCTACGACGACGCACTCGTGAGCTGCGACCGCGCGATCTTCTTCCGGTACATGGTGCACACGCTGGCGGAGCAGAACGGGATGATCGCCACGTTCATGCCCAAGCCGTTCTCCGACCTCACGGGCAACGGCTGCCACTTTCACATGTCGCTGTGGGACGGCGAGACCAACCTCTTCCTCGACGAGTCTGACCCTCGCGGACTGGGACTCTCCGACACGGCGTACAACTTCATCGGCGGGCTCAAGAAGCACGCGCGCGCGACGAGTGCGCTCACCGCCCCGACCGTGAACTCGTACAAGCGCCTCAAGGTGGGGACGACTGCGAGCGGCGCCACCTGGTCCCCCGTCTGGATCTCGTATGGCTACAACAACCGCACGCAGATGCTCCGCATCCCCGGGCCGGGGCGGATCGAAGATCGCACTATCGACGGCTCGTGCAACCCGTACCTCGCTGCCGCGGCGGTTCTGGCCGCCGGTCTGGACGGGATCGAGAACGGCGCCGACGCGGGAGAGCCGAACTCGGAGAACCTGTACGTCATCCCGTACGACGAGCTCAAGGCGAGGGGTCTCGAGACGCTGCCGTCCAACCTCTTGCAGGCGACGATCGAGCTCGCGCAGAACGAGGTGCTTCGCGCCGGGTTGGGAGCCGCGCGCGACGAGGACTACATCGACTACTTCATCCGCGTGAAGCTCGACGAGTGGAACCGCTACCACGAGCAGGTCACACCGTGGGAGATCCGCGAGTATCTCACCCGCTTCTAGAGAACTGAGAGGTCGACCACGCACTTTGTAACAGACTGTTGCAAGTGGGTCGAACTATATGGAGCATTTCTCCATACAGCTGATGCGGACTTTGGCAGTTCTTGGCGATGCCAGACTGAGTTCCATGTGTAACTTCTGAACATATGTGCGGGATCGTCGGACTCTTCGCGAAGTCGCCCGCGGTCGAGGAGCACCTCGGCGAACACCTCGCTGCGATGCTGGTGCAGATGTCGAGTCGCGGGCCCGACTCGGCGGGTGTTGCCGTCTACCGCGATCCGGCGTCGAGCGGTTGGAGCAAGCTCACGCTCTACTCGGCGAACCCGCGCGAGCACTGGGGTGCCGTTTTGGACGGGCTCCGCGATGCGTTCGGCGAGTGCGATGAGCCGTCGATCCGCGCCAGCCATGCCGTGCTCGTAGTGGGCGCGGACGCGGCCGAGGCCGATGGCTGGGTGCGGGCGCACCGCCCCGATCTCCGAGTGATGAGCGCCGGTGAGATCATCGAGATCTACAAGGAAACCGGTTTGCCGGAGGAGTTCGTCGCCGAGTTCCACCTCGAGGACTTCCAGGGCACGCACGCGCTCGGTCACACGCGCATGGCGACCGAGAGCCGGGTGACGACGGAGGGATCGCACCCCTTCTCGACCGGGCTCGACCTCTGCCTCGTCCACAACGGCTCGCTCTCGAACCACAACCGGCTTCGGGAGAACCTCCGTCGCGAGGGCATCGAGTTCCAGACCGAGAACGACACGGAGGTTGCCGCCGGCTACCTCGCCTGGCGATTGCGGGAAGGAGCGACTCTCGAGCAGGCGCTCGAGGGTTGCCTCACGGACCTCGACGGCTTCTACACGTTCGCCGTCGGAACGGCAGACGGGTTTGCGGTCCTGCGCGACCCGATCGCGTGCAAGCCGGCAGTGCTGGCGGAGACCGCCGACTGGGTCGCGATGTCCTCCGAGTGGAGGTCGATCGCAGTTCTCCCCGGTGCCGCCCAAGCGCGTGCCTGGGAGCCCGAGCCTGGAGTCGTCTATGTCTGGGAGAAAGCCAGAGTCTGATGGCCGTGGCCACGACCGAGACAGAGACCGCTGAGCTCGAGGTCGTCGACCTCGAGAGAACGTCGGTTCGCGAGCTCAACCAGCGACTGCACGACCTGGCGGGCGACACTCTCGGTCCGAGACGTTTCAGGATCCTCAATCCGAGTGGCGCGCATGCACTCGCGTGCGGTCTCGACGCCGAGCTCGATGTCGAGATCGACGGTCACGTGGGCTACTACTGCGCGGGGATGAACAAGCTCGCGACGGTACGAGTCCACGGCAACGCCTCGACCGGGATCGCCGAGAACCTCATGTCCGGCCGTGTGGTGGTGGACGGCAACGCGAGTCAGTCAGCAGGCGCCACCGGGCGCGGCGGTCTCCTCGTCGTCCGCGGAGATGCGTCGTCTCGCTGCGGGATCTCCATGAAGGGGATCGACATCGTCGTCGCCGGCTCGGTCGGGCACATGAGCGCCTTCATGGCGCAGACCGGCTGTCTCGTCGTGTGCGGGAACGCAGGTGACGCGCTCGGCGACTCGATCTACGAGGCGCGCCTGTACGTTCGCGGCTCGGTCGCAGGCCTTGGCGCGGACTGCGTCGAGAAGGAGATGCGGGCGGAGCATGTCGCGCAGGTTGCGGGGCTGCTCGATGCGGCCGGTATCGATGGCGAGGCGTCCGACTTCCGGCGCTACGGCTCCGCGCGCGAGCTCTACAACTTCAAGATCGACAACGCGGGCGCCTACTGATGAGTACCGAGCAACCTTCAGGGGTCGGACCCGGGGTCAGACCCCTGGGCATGTCCGTTTCGGACCAAGAGCGGCCATGGGGGCTTCGCGAGTCGTACCTCTTCGACCGTAACGTCATCGCCGAGATCCAGCGCGCCGCTCGCGAGGGGATCTACGACATCCGCGGCTTCGGCGCGAAGCGTCGGCTCCCACACTTCGACGACCTGCTCTTCCTGGGCGCGAGCGTTTCACGGTATCCACTCGAGGGCTACCGCGAACGCTGTGCGACCGATGTCGTCCTGGGAACGCGTTTCGCGAAGAAGCCGCTCGAGCTCAAGATTCCGGTCACGATCGCGGGGATGAGCTTCGGCGCCCTTTCGGCGCCTGCGAAGGAGGCCCTCGGCCGAGGCGCCACCGAGGTCGGCACGTCGACCACGACCGGCGACGGCGGGATGACGAACGAGGAGCGCGAGCACTCGGAGACGCTCGTCTACCAGCTCCTGCCCTCGCGATACGGCATGAACCCGGACGATCTCCGGCGAGCGGACGCGATCGAGGTCGTGGTCGGCCAGGGCGCGAAGCCAGGTGGCGGCGGGATGCTCCTCGGCCACAAGATCTCCGACCGCGTCGCCGAGATGCGCAGCCTCCCGAAGGGAATCGACCAGCGCTCGGCGTCGCGCCATCCCGACTGGACCGGGCCCGACGACCTCGAGATCAAGATCCAGGAGCTTCGCGAGATCACCGACTGGGAGAAGCCGATCTTCGTCAAGGTCGGCGCGACCCGGACCTACTACGACGTCCAGCTCGCGGTGAAGGCGGGCGCCGACGTGATCGTCGTCGACGGCATGCAGGGCGGCACGGCCGCGACACAGGACGTCTTCATCGAGCACGTCGGGATCCCGACGCTTCCCGCGACCCGGATTGCCGCCGACACGCTGCAGGAGCTCGGGATGCACCGGAAGGTGCAGCTCATCGTGTCGGGCGGGATCAGG
This sequence comes from Gaiellaceae bacterium, assembly GCA_050697935.1. Lineage (GTDB taxonomy): Bacteria > Actinomycetota > Thermoleophilia > Gaiellales > Gaiellaceae > GMQP-bins7. The sequence continues at coordinate 5,909 of JBOHAY010000234.1, forward strand.
GGTGGGGCAGATGTTGCGAAAGCGCTGGCGCTCGGGGCCGATGCAGTCTCGATCGGGACAGCTGCTCTCATCGCGATGGGCGACAACAGCCCGGAGTACGAAGAGGCCTATCGCCAGATCGGAAGCGCTGCGGGCTTCTACGACGACTATCAGGCCGGCCGCGACCCCGTTGGGATCTCGACCCAGGACGAGGAGCTGGCCTCGCGTTTCGACCCGATCGTCGGAGGACACAAGGTCGCGAACTACCTGCGTGTGCTCACGCTCGAGACGCAGACGCTCGCCCGCGCGTGCGGGAAGTCGCACGTCCACAACCTCGAGCCCGAGGATCTCGTCGCGCTGACCGTCGAGGCGGCGGCGATGGCGCGGGTGCCGCTGGCGGGCACCGACTGGGTGCCGGGCGGACGGGGGACGTAGCCGCCGCGCGCGGCGAGGGGAGGGGCGATGGCGATCGATCTGGCCGCGACCGCGCGCGAGCGCGGTATCAAGTATTTCCTGATCTCCTACGCCGACCTATTCGGCACGATGCGCGCCAAGCTCGTGCCGAGCGCGGCGATCGGCGAGATGGCGAAGACCGGCGCCGGGTTCGCGGGGTTCGCG
>JBOHAY010000235.1:0-6474 GCA_050697935.1 Gaiellaceae bacterium
GCTCGCGCCTGGCCTGCGACGCCTGGCGGCCGTGCACGCGATAGAGAACGAGCGCCTCGGGGAGATTGGCGCCGTCCCCTGCGGCGAGGACTCGTGTCCACAGGTCGTAGTCCTCGCTCTCGAGGAAGGACGGGTCGTAGCGCAACCCGTTCCGGTCCAGGTACTCGCGATCGAGGAGCGCCGTGGGATGAAAGAACGGCGAGCTGAAGAGCAGATGCCAGCGAACCGCCCTGGGGGTGGCAGGCATCGCGTGAACCGCTCCGGGAGCGCCGTCGTCGTCGATCGCGCACACGGAGCTCCCGAGAACCACTGTCCCGGGCGTCGCCCGGAGACGCGCGACCTGCAACTCGAGCCGGCGCGGAAGCGCAACATCGTCGGCGTCGAGGCGCGCCACGTAGCGCCCCTGTGCCTCGTCCAGGCCGCGATTGAGCGACGCCGCGAGGCCGAGCTGCTCCTCGTTTCGGAGAACTCGCAGCCGATGGTCATCGATCGCGGCGATGACCTCCGGAGTCGTGTCCGTCGACGCGTCATCGACGACGATGAGCTCGAAGTCAGCCATCGTCTGTCGAAGTACGCTCTCGAGCGCCATCCACAGGTACGGCTCGCCGTTGTGGACAGCCAGGAGCACGGAGACGAGCGGCGCGGCGACCACAATGTCCCGTAGCCTACGGACCGTGCCGCAGGAGCTTCCGTCGTTCGACCTCGTCGTCGCGACGGTAGGCCGTTCGGAAGAGCTCGAACGCCTGCTCGACTCAATCGTGGCCCAGCGGTACCCGCACGTTCGCGTGTTCGTCGTCGACCAGAACGAGGACGGACGCCTCGAGTCGATTCTCTCTCGTCAAAGCCCCGAGATACGCCACGTGCGCTCCCAGCCCGGCCTTTCGCGAGCGCGGAACGTCGCCCTAGAGCACCTGAGCGCCGACATCGTCGCGTTCCCCGACGACGACTGCGTGTACCCGCCCGGTCTACTGGTGCACGTGGCCGAGCGCTTCTCGGAGGAGCCCGGGCTCGACGGCCTCACGGGAAGAGCGGTGGACGACGCGGGCAGCTCGTCGGCGTCCTGGAGAGCCGACGCGGCTCAGCTCACGGACGAAAACCTCTGGAATCGGGCGATCTCGTTCACGATCTTCCTGCGCCGGGACGTGGTCAGGCGCGTCGGCGCGTTCGACGAGCGACTCGGGCTGGGCTCCCCGGACCCCTGGTCCTCGGGAGAGGAGATCGACTACCTCATCCGCGCAGTTCGAGCAAGCGCTCGGATCGAGTACGAGCCGTCCCTCGCCGTACAGCACGACGTGTCCGTCGACGACTCACGCGTCGCGTACCGGGACGGAGCGAGCATTGGCTACCTGCTCCGTAAGCACCGCTACCCGGCACGGACGGTGGCGAGGATGCTCGCGCGGCCGCTGGGCGGGACAATCGTCTCGCTCGGGCGCCTGGATCGCTCCCGCGCCGTCTACCACGCGGTGACCTGGCGAGGTCGAGTGCGCGGTTACCGCGGGGCGAGCCGCTCGAACAGCTCGCGATGACGATCAAGCCAGGGCTCGAGTGAGAAGCGTTCGACGGCGCGCTCTCGGGCGGCGCTCGCGTATCGGCGAAGGTCACCGAGCACACGCTCGACAGCGTCCGCGAGCGCCTCGGGCGTAGGCGGTTCGTCGCGCTCCCAGCTATCCGGATGCGGAACGCCGATCCCGCCCTCCCCGACGAGCTCCACGGTTCCACCGCTCGCGGGATAGACGACCGGCAGCCCACACGCCATCGCCTCCACCACGAGCGTGGGGCAGGGGTCGTTCACCTTCGTGTGCAGGAGAAGATGCGCCTGCCGGAAGATCTCGGGCGCATCTCGCTGGGCGTACTCGCCCACGAGATGGACACGATCGTGGAGACCGAGCTCGGCGAGTAGCGGCTCCGGGGACGCGATGAGGCGGCCGGTCACGACGAGCTGCGCTTCGGGACTGCTGCGAAGAAGCGCCGCGAGCACACGGAGCGCCAGCTCGAGTCGGTAGGCCTGCGTCTGGTCGCCCCCCAGCAGCAGGATCGGCCCACGTGCCGGCGCTGCCTCGGACGGGGTGAACAGACTGGTGTCCACGGCGTTTTGGAGCACCTCCCAGGTCCCTCTCGGCTCACCGAGGAAGAGATCGGCCGAACGCCTGGAGAACTCGCTCTGGTACAGCACATGGTCGGCGCTGAGAAGCGCGTGCCGAAGCGGCCTGTTGAGCTCCTCGGTGCGCTCTCCTGCCCAGCCGGGATAGGCGACACCGTCCTGGTTGAGCACGACTGCGGCGCGCCGCCGCCGCGTCAGCGCCAGAAGCGGCCGGAGATCGCGCGGCAGCCACGTCGACCCGAGGTAGAGCAGCGAAAAGTCATGCGGGCTGTTCGGGAAGGACTCGTTGAGCTTCTGGGCCTTTGCCGTCCCACCCGCAGCGCGTTCGCCGGGAGCCGGGACGCGATCGTGGCCGTAGAACACGCGCAACCCAGGCCCTGCTCTGCCCGAGGCGAGCAGCCGCGCCCAGCGCGTGCCTGCGCGCGCATGGCGACCGACGCGCGCGCCGTCAATGCGAGCCATGGCGCCCACCCTCGACCACCAAAGCACTCAAGAGCTCGTCCCACGCCGGATCGAGGAGCTCGTAGGCGAAGCGTTCGGCTGTCGCACGCGCGGCGGCGGTCATGAGGCCTGCGACGGCACGATCGTCACGAAGACGCAGCACGGCGTAGGCGATCGCGTCGGCATCGTCGACGTCGACGAGAAACCCGTTGCGTCCGTGCTCGACGAGGTCCGGCGCCTGACCGACGCGCGTCGTCACGAGCGGCGCTCCGGCCGCCATTGCCTCGAGCACGCCCTTGGGGCCGCCCTCCTGGCGAGAGGGCACGACGTAGGCATCGAGCGCGTGGTAGGCGCGTGCGAGCTCGCCGCGCGAGCGCGCGAGGACATGACGATATGGGATGTCCAGGCGGTTCAGCTCACTCCGCACGTATCCACGAGCCGGGCCGGTCAAGAACACAACGAGCTCCGGAGCCTGGGCATGCACCGTCTCGAGCGCGGCGACGAGCACGTCGGGGCCCTTGACGAGCTTGGGCTCGAGTCCCTCACCCCACCCCACACCGTCCTTCTGGAACGAGCCCACGACAAACGCGGATTGGCCCAGATCGAATGCACGCCTGGCCTCGGCTCGCTGGTGGGGGTCGACAAGCGCGACGTTCTCGATGTCGATCCCGATCGGGATTCGGAACACGCGCGTAGGATCGACCCCCGCGGAGAGAACTAGCTCGTGCATCTCGGCGTGCGTCACCTGGATGCAGTCGAGGCGTTCGGGTTGTCGGCGGAGGGTCTCGTAGCTCAGGTCGAACTCCGGGTACCCCGGCGTGCCGGGCCTGCCGTGCAGATAGGCGGTACCGAGCCGATGAGACGAACCGAGCCAGCGCGGAGAAAGCGCCTCGAAGTGGCTGGCGTGGAAGATTGTCTGACGCTCGGCGTGCGGTGCCCAGCGAGCCGGGCCCACCTCGTAGCCCAGACGACGGGCCGTCGCGCTCAGGTGGACAGCGTCTTCCGCGACGGACCAGCTGTTGCGATCCCCGAGAGCGAATAGGTGGCTGTGGTCGTGCCACCTCGCCGTGCGTGCCCGGACCAGCCCTCGGACCGCGAGCCTGGCGGGTGGCACGACGATTCCGCGCACCGCGGTTCGAGCGCTCACGCCTGCAGCACCTCGAGATACCGATCCGCGACATCCGCGAGGGGCGTGATGCGGATCGCGGCTCGGCGCGCGTCGATCTCGTCCGCGATTTTCCCGAGAACGCTCGGGAGCTCGTCTTGCTCGCGGAAGGGAAGGCCGGCGTCGCCGACGAGCTCAGAGTGCCCACCACTGTCGAGGTACGCCGCCGGGAGCCCGCAGGCGAGAGCCTCGAGGAGCGCGTTCGAGCACGGATCGTTCCGGCTCGGCGCGATGTAGAGATCGTGGTCGCGCAGCTCGTCCGCCACAGCTCCGGACGGAGCGGGCGGCAACACACGCGCGTACTCGTACGTGCCCGAAAAGCGACCGAGGAGCGTGAGCTCGAAACGGTCTCGATCGAGGTTGCGGTCGAGCCATTCGAGGATCCCGCCGCCCTTGTTCGGGTTGTCCGACCAGCTCGTCGCGATGATGCGAACCTTCCGGCCGAGCAGCGGCTCGCGAACGGCAGCTGGGCGAAAGAGCTCCGGATCGACTGCGTTCGGGATCACGACCGGATCGCGGAGCTCGATGCCGATGCTCCGATGCGCCTCGAGGCTGAACTGTGACTGGACGATCGTCGCGTCGGCGAGATCTGCGTTGATGGTGGCAATCCGCGCGTCGGTCCCGTCGTCGAAACCGCGATACACGCCTATCGGGCCGTCGACCCGGTGCACGATGCGACAGCCCGGCCTCTCGAAACGCCGAAGCCGTCGGAAGTCGAAGTTGAACGAGTTGACGAGACAGGCGGGGGTCTCGCCGGAGATTCGGTCTACCTCGATCTCGAGCCCTCGTCGACCGAGCTCGCCCGTGAGCGCGAGGAGGAACTGGTTGCCGCCTCCGTAGGGAGGGGGCGCGAAGTCGTGGAAGACAGCGAGGTCGGCACGACGCTTTCGGTACCGGACACGATCGAGCTCGGTCACGGCAACCCGGCCCGCCGCCCGCCCTGCCCGCCCGACGCGGAAGGCCGCCGAGCGCGCTGCCCTACCGAGTGTCATGCAGACGCCTTGGACCTGGCCGCGGCTGCCAGGAGGTCCGCCATCCTGCCGGCATACCGCGACCACGTGAGACTGGCCTCGACCGTCTCGCGGGCGCGACTGCCGAGAGCTCCGGCTCGTGAGTCGTCTGCGACGAGGCCGCGGGTTGCCGCGTCCAGGACGTCGAGACTCCCGGGCGACACGAGTCTGCAGTTCACGCCGTCCTCGAGGCAGTACCCGGTCGCGATCGCAGCGGTGCGGCTCACCACGACCGGCTTGCCCATCGCCATGGCCTGCAAGAGCACAGTCGTCGCACCCGAGTAGCTGTTCTCCTGCACGGGAAGAACGACGGCGCGGGCACTCGCGAGGCGACTTCGGAGACCGTCGAACGGTATGTCCACCTCGACCGTGACGTTCGCGGGAACCGCGCCGAGGGCCCGCGAGGCGTCGGCCGTCAGCACGAGCCGGAACCTCCACTCGGGGTGGGCTCGTGCGAGCGCGAGGAAGAGCTGGTGGTCCCGTCGCGGATCAGCCCCGATCGAGAGGACATCCGTATCGATGGTCGTTCCAGACTGCGGTGCGAAGTACGTCGCGTCGACTCCGAACGGTACGAAGACGACGGATGGGCCGCCCTCGCCGAGCCAGTCGCGAAGAGCCTCGACCTCTCCCCACCCGTACGCCACGATCGTGTGCAGGCGTCGGTAGGCGTCGAGAAACACCCGGCGCGCGCGCGCGGAGCGGAGCTGCCCCAACCGCTCCGGAAGCCCGATAGCCGCATAGACGATCGGTGCTCGGATCACGCCTCGTCGAGCCAGAAGCGCAAGCGGGATCCCGACGGTGTCGACGGTCGAGAAGACGACATCCGCGTTGTTCAGCTCTCGACGACTCGCAAGCACTGTGGCGAAGTCTCCCGAGTAGCCACCGGCTGCGCGAACGACACGATCGAGTAGCGCCCCCGCAGTCCGCGCCACCTGCCCGGCCTCGCGACCTGGCTCCAGATTGTGCGCGACTGCTAGGCCGGCTGACGCCAGCTCGTCGAGCCCGTACAGGCTGTAGCGCGCTCCGGCGCCGACGGGGGCTGCCAACGCATCGTCGCGAAGCTGCGAGCGGCGATAGAGGAAGAACACCGAAGGCACACGGGTCGGGACGCTGTGCACGTGGGGTAGCGTAAGGATGCGGTGCACAGGACTAAGACACGATTCGCAGCGCGCATCAACCACGTCGCGACGGCGCTCGAGAAGCGGGGTGTTCGAGCGACGTACTCGTTGCACGATCGCGTGCTTTCCAACCGCACGAGCCGGCGTCGGTTCAGCGGCGCTCCGCCGGTGCTGAGCGACCTCCAGCAACGGATCGTCTCCGAGCTCGAAGCGGATGGGTACTCGCTGCTGACCTTCGGCGAGCTCTTCCCAGAGGCCGAGTCGTGGAGCGCGCTCGAGTCCCAAAGCGACCGGTTCGTGGCGGACACGGAGTCAGCGCTCGCGGGCGACCGCGAGGGCCTGCGTGTCAGGGCCGGGAAGGAGTTCGTCGTTCGCCTCCACAGCTACGGCGTGGAGCTCGGTCTCGACGATGCGTGGTTCCGCGCGTGCGCCTCACATCGGATGCTCGATCTCGCGAACACGTACCTCGGGCTCTGGTCGAAGCTCGAGTACGTGGACCTGTGGTACTCGGTCCCGCAACCCGAGGAGGCAGCGCGCATCGCGTCGCAGCGCTGGCACCGAGACTTCAACGACAAGCATCTACTCAAGGCGTTCCTCTAGCTCGTGGACGTTTAAGTATTAAAATTGACGTTCCAGTAG
>JBOHAY010000236.1:0-13161 GCA_050697935.1 Gaiellaceae bacterium
GGTTCACGGTGAGGGTCCACGCGATGTAGGTGGAGAGCGTCGCCATCTCGCCCTGCGCGAAGTTGATGACCCCGGTCGAGCGGTGGATGATCACGAGCGCGAGCGCCAACAGTGCATAGATCCCGCCCGACGCGAGGCCGGAGACGATTTGCTGCATGAAGTCCGAGAAGGCCGCGAGGAACATCAATATCCGAGGTAGCTCTTCCGGATGGACTCGTTTCCACTGAGCTCCGCGCTCGTACCGGTGAGCGCCACGTGGCCGACCTCGAGCACGTACGCGCGCGCAGACGCTCTCAGCGCGATCCGCGCATCCTGCTCGACCACGAGCACGGTGAGACCTTCCTCTTCGTTGAGCTGGGCCACGATGCGGAAGAACTCGCGCACGATCAGCGGAGCGAGGCCGAGAGACGGCTCGTCGAGAAGAAGCAGTCGAGGTCGGCTCATGAGCGCCCGCCCGAGCGCCAGCATCTGCTGCTCGCCGCCGGAGAGCGTCCCGGCCCGCTGTCCGCCACGTTCGACCATCCAGGGGAAGTACTCGGCGACCCGCATGATGTCGGCCTTGACCGAACGATCGCGCCGCGTGTACGCGCCGAGCCTGAGGTTCTCCGTGACCGTGAGGTCGACGAACGTCCCGCGCCCCTCGGGGACGTGCGCAATCCCGATCTTGGCGGCCGCCTCGGGGCCACCCTTGAGCGTCTTGCCGTCGAGCTCGATCGTCCCGCTACGCGAGACAGTGCCCGAGATCGCCCTGAGCGTTGTGGTCTTCCCGGCGCCGTTTGCGCCGAGCACCGCCACCACCTCGCCCTCGCGCACGGTCAGCGAGATGTCCTGGAGCGCCTGTACCGGCCCATAGCGGGCGCCCACGCGATCGAGCTCGAGCAGGGCCATTACGCGTCGTCGCCCGTCTCGGGCGAGGGGGGCTGTGCAGGCACCTCCGCCTGCGGCTCGTCGTGCTCGTCGTCCGATCCGAGGTATGCCTCGATGACGGCGGGATCCGCCTGCACCTGGGCGGGGGCGCCGTCGGCAATCTTGCGGCCGAAGCTGAGTACGTTCACGTGGTCGGAGATGCTCATCACCAGGTTCATGTGGTGCTCCACGAGCAGGACCGTCAGCTTGAAGTCGTCCCTGAGCTGCTGGATGAAGGTTCCGAGCTCGCCAACCTCCTCGTGATTCAGGCCGCCGGCGGGCTCGTCGAGCAGCAGCAGCCGCGGCTTGGCTACGAGCGCGCGCGCAAGCTCGACTCGCTTCTGGATCCCGTACGGCAGCGCCGCCGCCGGGAAATACGCGCGATCACGGAGCCCGACGACGTCGAGCACCTCGAGCGCCTCCTTCTCCCCCGCCTGGCGTCCACGCCCGTGCGCGCCGACGAGCACGTTCTCGAGCACCGACATCGTCTTGAACAGCTGGATGTTCTGGAACGTCCGCGCAATCCCCCGCCGAACGATCTTGTGAGCGGGTTGACGCAGGATGGACTTGCCGTCGAGCGTGACGGCACCCGAGTTGGGCTGGTAGAGGCGTGTGATGACGTTGAACGCGGTCGTCTTGCCGGCGCCGTTCGGGCCGATGAGCCCGGAGATGTGTCCTTCTTCGACCTCGAACGAGACACCGTCGAGCGCAACGATGCCGCCGAAGCGGAGAGTGACGTCCCGTACTTCGAGGAGGGCCATCGGCGACGAACCCTAAACCGGCTTCAGGTGCCGTGGCAATGATCGCGGCCGGGCGCGCCTCTCTAGGCGTCCGCAGGCATCCGCCAACGAACCCCGGGGAACCGGGCGAAGTCGGCGTCGTACGAGACGATCTCGCAGCCGTGCTCGAGGGCGAGTGCAGCCATGTGCGCATCGTTGACGAGGTTCCCGGCCGTCCCGACTGCCGCAAGCAGATCCGCGAGCACGTCGACATGACCTCGGGTGGGCTCGATGATCGTCGCAGTCGGCAGAGCGAGCCAGTGCCTGACGACCGCGACCGCGTCGTCGGACGAGAGCGGCTGCGGGAACACAGCTCGATGAGTCACCAGCCGGAGGAACGCGAGGATCGCGATCCACGCGAAGCCGATGGTTTCGCGACCGGCGAGCGACGAATCGAGCCATTTGCGCGCTTCGTCGTGATGGACAGAGCGCACGTTCACCGCGTAGAGGAGCACGTTGGCGTCGACGAGCTTCGTGGTCCCTACTTCCGCAGCGCGAGCTTGCGCACGAGCTCTTCGTCTTCGAGCTCGCCGGCGAGGCGGAGCGCCTTCTCGAGCGGGACCGTCGGCTCGCCGAGGTCGAAGGTGGGCGTCGCTGCCGGAGAGTCATCGGGCCTCGGCGCAATGCCGGAGCGAATCGCGAGATTGACGGCTTCCTTGAAGCCGATACCACGCTCGCGCATGAGCTTCTTCACGAGCGCGTGAACGTCCGGATCCAAGGTGATCGTCGTCCGCATTCTCCGCATCATAGCATCAGGACCTATGTCATCAGCGCATCACTTTGGGGCATCGCTGGGTCGTGAGGAAAGACTGCGATGAGCCAGAGTCACTTCTTCGGCATTGTTTCGGTTCAGGTTGCCTTGAACAGGAAACGGTGTCTGACACCGCCGGTGTACCGCCCGTGTCCGCGAACGGGTTAGCATCGTGCGATGGATCTCCGCGACACACCTGAGGAAGCCGCTTTCAGAGCCGAGCTGCGCTCCTGGCTCGAGGAGAACGTCCCCGACGACCTCCGCGGGCACCGCGGCGGAGCGGCTCGATTCGACGGGCCGGAGATGCGCGCGTGGAGTCGCGCGCTCTACGACGCCGGGTACGCCGGGCTCACCTGGCCCGGGGAGTACGGAGGCGGCGGCGCGCCGTACACGCACCAGGCGATCTTCCTCGAGGAGATGGCCCGAGCCGAGGCACCCCCGCACGTCGGTGTGATCGGTCTCGGCATGGCCGGGCCGACGATCATGGCCCACGGCACCGAAGAGCACAAGGCGCGCTACCTGGCGCCGATCCTGTCGGCCGAGGAGATCTGGTGCCAGGGCTTCTCGGAGCCGGGCGCGGGCTCGGACCTCGCGGGCGTGCGTACGAGCTCGCGACTCGAGGACGGGCACTTCGTCGTCGACGGGCAAAAGGTGTGGTCGTCGTTCGCGCACCTCGCCGACTTCTGCATCCTCCTGACGCGGAGCGACCCCGAGTCGACACGACACGCCGGCCTGACGTACCTGATCGTCGACATGAAGGCGCCCGGTGTCGAGGTACGCCCGCTCACACAGATCACGGGCGAGGCCGAGTTCAACGAGATCTTCTTCACGGGCGTGCGGGTGCCCGCGGAGAACCTGCTCGGAGAGGTCGGCGGTGGCTGGCAGGTCGCGATGACCACGCTTCTCCACGAGCGCGGCACGCTCGGCTTCGCACTACAAGCCGCTCTCGAGGTGCAGGTGCGGAAGTTGATCGCACTCGCACGCGATCGCGGCGCCGACCCGCTGCAGCGTGACCGGATCGCTCGCGAGTGGATCGAGATGCAGGCCGTCCGCTTCACCAACTACCGGTCGCTCTCCGCGCTCATGAAGTCGGGGATGCCCGGGCCGGAAGGCTCGATCTCGAAGCTCGTCTGGTCGGAGGCGAACCAACGCGTGACGAAGCTCGCGCTCGAGATCCTCGGGCCCGACGCGGCGCTCGCCGAGGGCAACGCACCCTACGGCGGCTACTGGCAGCACCAGCAGCTCCGCAGCCGCGGGAACACCATTGAGGCGGGGACGTCGGAGGTTCTCCGCAACATCGTCGCCGAGCGCGTGCTCGGCCTGCCCAAGTCGCGCTGATGGTGCCTCACTGATGGACTTCACATTCACTCCCGAGCAAGAGGCCCTTCGCGAGCAGGCACGCGAATTCCTCGCCGCGAATCAGAACCCGTCGTGGACGCAGCTTGCCGAGCTCGGCTGGACGGGCGTTTCGATTCCCGAAGGGGACGGTGGCGCCGGGCTCACGTTCGTTGAAGAGGCCGTGCTCTTCGAGGAGCTCGGCCGCGCCCTGTACCACGGGCCGTACTTCTCTACCGTGGCGCTGACGCTTCCCGCGCTCCCCGACGACCTCCGGGGAGAGGTGGCCTCCGGCGAGACGAGCTGGACGCTCGCATTCGGGCCGCTCGTGCCAGATCTCGACACAGCGGGCAGGATCGCGATCGTCGGAGGCGACGGAATCTACGAGCTCGAGGGAGCCGAGCGCGAGATCCTCACGACGACCGATGCCTCGCGACCTCTCGGCGTCGTCCGCGGCGGCGATCCAGGGCGCAGGCTCGCGGATGCGGCTGTCCTCACCGAGATCGAAGCCCGCTCGCAGACTGCGCTCGCCCTCGAGTCGTGCGGCGTCGCGCGTCGGGCCCTCGAGTACGCGATCGAGTACGCGTCGACACGCGAGCAGTTCGGGAAGAAGATCGGCATCTACCAGGCCGTCTCGCACCCGCTCGCCGATGCGTACATGCGCCTCGAGCTCTCCCGCTCGCTCGCGCTCTGGGCGGCGTGGTGCGTGGCGACATCCGATCCGCAGACGTCGCTGGCTGCGGCCGCCGCGAAGTCCTCGGCTGCCGAGAGCGCCGTTGCGGTCTGCGAGACGTCGATCCAGATCCTGGGCGGGATCGGTTTCACCTGGGAGCACGAGCTGCACCGGCTGTACAAGCGCGCGCTGGGTATCGAAAGCTTCGGAACGTCGGGGACTCGGCTACACGCCGAGATCGCGGCCGCACTTCTCAATGAACCCCAAGGCCAGGTACCTGGCTCGAGCCAGGTACCGGTGTCGGTGACAGAAGGAGGCTGAGACGTGGAAGGCCTGATGATGGACTACCAGCTCAACGTGCCCGCGATCCTGCGCAGAGCAGACGATCTGTACGGTGACAGCGAGATCGCGAGCCGGCTGCCCGACAAGAGCTGGCACCGGTACACGTACGCGGACTTCGTCTCCCGCACCAAGAAGCTGATCGTCGCCCTCCGCTCACTCGGACTGGAGGACGGCGACCGCGTCGGGACCTTCATGTGGAACCACTCGCAGCACCTGGAGGCGTACATGGGTGCGCCCGTGGGCGGATTCGTCACGCACACGCTGAACCTCCGACTCCATCCCGACGACAACACGTACATCGCGACGCACTGCGGCGACCGTGTGCTCATCGTCGACAAGGTGCTGTGGCCGCTCGCCGAGCAGTTCGTCAGCAGGTGCACCCTCGAGCACGTGATCGCCGTCGGCGACGGCCCGACACCGGACGGGGCGATCGACTACGAAGACCTTCTCGCGGACGCCGACGAGTCGCAGTTCGTTTATCGCGACATCCCGGAGAGATCCGCCGCGGCGATGTGTTACACGAGCGGCACAACAGGCCAGCCCAAGGGCGTCGTCTACTCGCACCGCGCGATCGCGATCCATGCGCTGACCGTCATCGGGTGTCTCGGCATGTACGCGGACGACGTGTGCCTGCCGGTCGTGCCGATGTTCCACGCAAACGCATGGTGTTTTCCGTTCTCGTGCACCATGACCGGCGTAAAGCAGGTCTTCCCGGGCCCGCACCTCGACCCGACGAGCCTGCTAGAGGACCTCGAGCAAGAGAAGGTCACCGTCACGGCGGGTGTCCCGACGATCTGGATGGGAATCCTCCAGACCCTGGACGCCGATCCGAGCGCGTACGACCTCTCGGCCATTCGAACGATGACCGTCGGAGGCTCGGCGCCGCCGCGCGCGATGATCGAGGCTTTCTCCGAGCGCCACGGCCTCCACATCACGCACGGCTGGGGGATGACCGAGATGTCCCCGGTGGGCACGCTCTCGGGTGCGCCGGGCCAGGAGACCGGGCTCGCCCTGCAGGAGGCGTACACGCGCCGCGCGATGCAGGGCATCCCGATCCCGTTCGTCGAGATCCGTGCGAGCGGCGAGGACGGGCTCGTCCCATGGGATGGTCTGACGATGGGCGAGCTCGAGGTGCGCGGGCCGTCGATCGCGTCGGCGTACTACAAGTCCGACGACGGCGCAGACCGCTGGACCGAGGACGGCTGGTTCAAGACCGGCGACGTCGTAACGATCCACGCCGACGGCTTCGTCGAGGTGCAGGATCGCGCCAAGGACCTGGTGAAGTCGGGCGGCGAGTGGATCTCGACGGTCGCGCTCGAGAACGCGCTCATGGGGCATCCCGCGGTCGCGGAGGCAGCGGTCATCGCCGTTCCCGACGAGAAGTGGTCGGAGCGACCGCTTGCCGTCGTCGTGCTCCGGGAAGACGCGACAGCGACAGGTGACGAGCTGCGTGAGTTCCTGGCGCCGAACTTCGCCAAGTGGTGGCTCCCCGACCAGTTCGAGTTCGTCGACGAGATCCCGAAGACGGCAGTCGGCAAGTTCCGCAAGACGGCGCTGCGCGAGCAGTTCGCCGCCAGCCTGGTCGCGAGCGACCAGGCTGGTTAGCGAGCATGGGCAGCTTCATCTCCTCCGAGCAGGGCGGCGCCGTCGCTGTCGTCACGATCGACAATCCACCGATGAACGCGCTCTCGGCGCCGCTCCTCGAGGAGCTCGAGGCCGAGGTCGCGCGGCTCGACGCAGACGACACCGTCCGCGCCATCGTGCTCAGGGGCGCGGGCGACCGCGCATTCGTCGCGGGAGCGGACATCAAGGAGTTTCCGGCGCTACGAGCGACGGCAGAGGAAGCGCACGAGGCGGGCTCAGCCCGCGGGATCCAGAAGCTCGGGCATCGGATGGACGCCGCCCGGACGCCGTTCGTCGCCGCGATCCACGGCTTCTGCCTCGGGGGCGGGCTCGAGCTTGCGATGTGTTGCGACGTCCGCGTCGCTGCAGCGAACGCTCAGCTCGGCCAACCCGAGATCAAGCTCGGTTTGATTCCCGGGGGTGGCGGCACGCAACGACTGCCGCGGCTCGTCGGGCTTGGCCGCGCCCAGCTCCTCAACATGACGGGCGACTTCATTGACGCGGCGACTGCGTACGACTGGGGGCTCGTCGAGAAGGTCGTGTCGCCGGAGGAGCTTCTTGAAGCCGCACTCGATATCGCGCGCACGATCGCGGCTCGCTCGCCCGTCTCGATCGGCGTCCTGAGGGAGCTCGCCCGAACGACGCGCGACCTGCCGCTCGAGGAGGGCCTTCGCCGCGAGGTCGACGGGTTCCTCCGCTGCCTCGCGAGCGAAGACGGCGCAGAGGGCGTGGCCGCGTTCATCGAAAAGCGCGAGCCCCAGTTCACGGGCAGTTGACCCAACCTGAGTCGGAGTCGGAGTCGGAGTCGGAGTCGGAGTCGGAGTCGGAGCCCGAGTCAAAATGAAGCGCAACACATACTTTGTGGCTCTGAGCCACAAAGCCCGGATGAGGCTTTCGGGCACACCGCTGGACGGAACATGAGGGCGGTCGTTCTCGAAGGAGTTGGTGGGCCCGAACAGCTTGTCGTCCGCGAGATGCCTGAGCCCGAGGAAGGGGAGGGCGTTGCGATCGTCGACGTCCGCGCGGCCGGGATCAACTTCGCGGACGTCCTCGTCAGGCTCGGCCGCTACCCGCAGATGCCGGAACTCCCGGCCGTTCTCGGCTCGGAGATCGCAGGCGAGCTCGACGGGAGCCGGGTGATGGGCTTCGTCAGCAGCGAGGGCGGCGGCTACGCAGAGAGGGTCGCCGTCGACCAGCGTTGGCTCCTCCCACTTCCAGCGACCGCGAGCTTCGCCGAGGGCGCGGCGTTCCCGATGGCGTTCCTCACCGCCTGGATCCCGCTCAGCGAGCTCGTGCGAATCGCCTTCGGCGCGCGCGTCCTGATCACAGCAGCGGCCGGAGCAGTCGGAACCGCCGCGGTACAGATCGTGCGCGCGCTCAACGGGAAGCCGGTCGCGGCCGTCGGCAGCGTGGAGAAGCTCGAGCTCCCTCGCTCTCTCGGCGCTGTCGAAGCGGTGACGTACGACTCGTTAAACGAGCTCGAGCCGGTCGACGCAGTCTTCGATCTCGTCGGCGGCGATGTGTTCGCTTCCTCGCTCACGCTGCTGAAGCCGATGGGGACAGCGATCGCGGTCGGCTACGCAGGCGGACTGTGGCAAGATCTGAGCCCGACGTGGCTCGTCGGCCGCAACATCGGCGTGCACGGTTTCTACCTCGGCCGGTTGATCGGCCGAAACCCCGATCTCGTCGCGCAAGCAGCGCAGGACGTTCTCCGCCTCTGGGAAGCTGGCGCCGTCCGACCGATCGTCGGGGCAGAGTTCCCGCTCGAGGCGGCCGGTGACGCGCACCGGCTGATCGAGACTCGCCAATCAACCGGAAAGGTGGTACTCGTCCCGTGATCGTCTTCGTCGTACGGGCGAGGCTCGCCCCGCTCTCACCCTCGATCGACGCTCTCGCCAGGGCGAGGCGAGCCTCGCCCCTACTCCCATGACCGCGCTCGTAACCGGATCAGCGGGGGGCATCGGCAGCGCGATCGTCGCGAAGCTCCGAGCCGAGGGCTTCGACGTGAAGGAGCTCGACCTCGTCAACGGGTTCGACGTCTCGGATCCCGCTGCCTGGGAGCACATCGGCTCGGTCGATCTCGCATGCTTGAACGCAGGCGTACTCACGGGCGGCGATGACATCTCCGCGCTGACCGACGAGCAGTACCGCCGCGCGTTAGGCGTCAACGTCGACGGCGTCGTCTTTGGCGTGCGCCGGCTCGATCGCGTCATGCCGACGGGGAGCACGATCATCGTGACGGCTTCGCTGGCCGGGCTCGTCGCGATTCCCGACGACCCGATCTACGGGCTGACGAAGCATGCCGTCGTCGGCTTCGTCCGCTCGGTCGCGCCGCAGCTCGACAGACGAGGAATCCGGATCCAGGCCGTCTGCCCCGGCTGGGCCGACACAGCGCTGACGCCTCCGGAGTTCAAGCAGGACCTCGTCGCGAAGGGGTTCCGCCTGCTGCAGGCGTCCGATGTCGCGGAGGGCGTATGGGCGGCGTACAAGAGCGAGGGCACCGGCGAGGCCTGGATCGTCCAACCTGGCCGCGAGCCGCTGCACTACGAGTTCAAGGGCGTCCCCGGTCCGCGCTGAGCGCAGCCCGAGTCGCGCGTCATTTCGCCGGCTCGATCTCCATGCTTCGAAGCGAGCGCTCGAGCATCCGCCTCGTCGAAGGTGCTGCGCGGGGCCCGACATACAGACCGAGATAGAAGGCCCTCCCCGCTTCTCGGAAAGGAATCCACCGCCCGCCATGCCCGAATCCACATAGGGCGGTGTCGGCTCGTGTCGGGAGGCGGAAGCGGCCTGGCCGCGGTTGCATTCGTGAGATCGATCGCGCACGATCCGCGCCCAGCGCCTCGCGCAGATACGCGAGCACTCCGGTCTTCGGAACCAGCTTGGCGATACCGGGAAGACAGGGCCCCAGGTCCCGGGCGGTGCGTCGCACACTGACCGTGCTCAACGTGAATCGGTACTTGGGATTGACTCCGTTGCTGAGCGGTCGCGTCGTCACGAACCATCGGTCGGGGTAGGTGAACGCGATGCCGTTCACGTCGTACCGATCGAGCTCCAGCGTGGCGGTAGAGGCAGGAGTAGAGAGCGCCGCTGTTACGGCAGTCGCAGCGATGAACATGGATTGGAACCAAGCAGCGTGCCGCCGCGCCCGAACATCCGGTCGCGCGATCTCATGGCTCATCGTGCGTCGAGGGCGGGACACTTCAGTGCAGCGTCGCCCGGTCAGTCGAAGCGCCAGCCGTCGCCGGCGGCGAACGACTTCAAGATCCGGCGGGCGACGACCATGCGATGCACCTCGTCGGGGCCGTCGTAGATCCGCGCACCGCGCGCCATCGCCAGCATCCCGGCCAAAGGCGTCTCGTCCGTGAGTCCCCGCGCACCGTGCACCTGCACGGCACGGTCGATCACGTCGTGCAGGACACGCGCCGCGTAGAACTTGATCACGGAGACCTCGACGCGCGCCTCGCCGCCCTGGTCGATCTTGTGCGCCGCGTCGAGCGTCATGAGCCGGCACGCCTGGATCTCCGCCGCGGAGTCGGCGATCCAATTCTGGACTGTCTGTTTCTCGGCGAGCGGCCCGCCGAAGGACTCCCGCTCGAGCGCGTAGAAGCACATGAGCTCGAATGCGCGCTGCATCTGACCGAGCCAGCGCATGACATGGTGGATGCGGCCCGGCCCGAGCCGCTTCTGGGCGATGCGGAAGCCGTCCCCCACCTCGCCGAGGGTGTTCTCCACCGGGACGCGGACGCCCGTGTAGCGCACCTCGCAATGGGTCGTCCACCCGCGGCCACGATGGCCCATCGTCGGAATCGCCCGCACGACCTCGACTCCAGGCGAGTCGGCAGGGACGATGATCTGCGTCGCGCGCCGGTGTGGCTCGGCCTCGGGATCCGTGACGGCCATGACGATCCCGAACGCGGCACCCTCGGCGCCCGACGAGAACCATTTGTGGCCGTCGATCACCCATTGATCGCCGTCACGCACCGCACGAGTGCGCAGTGTCGTGGGATCGGAGCCTGGAACGTCCGGCTCGGTCATGGAAAAGAACGAGCGCACCTCGCCCGCCACGAGCGGCTCGAGCCACCGCTCCTTCTGCTCTTCCTTCCCGAAGTGCCACAGGATCTCGCCGTTCCCCGCGTCAGGCGCCTGACAGCCGAAGACGAGCTGCGCCCAGACGGACCGCCCGATCTCCTCGTTCAGATAGGCGTAGACGAGGAAACTCCCGTTCGAACCGCCAGCCTCCGGCGGTAGGTGCGGTGCCCACAGCCCCTGCTCCCTGGCGTGTGCACGCAGGCCCGCGATCAGCGCGTCGGCCTCGACGTCCTCGCGGCCGAGTGCAAGCTCGTTCGGATACACGTGCTCCTCCATGAACGCCCGATAGCGCGCTCGCAACTCGCGCATCTCGTCGGTCGGTCGGAGGTCGGTGACGGTCATGGCGTTAGCATCGCAGGCAGATACCTATGCGGCCAAGATAGACATAGTGCGCCTCGGTTTCTACATGGGATACGCCCCGCCGGGGACGAGCCCGCTCGAGCCGATCGCGCTCGCGCAGGAGGCAGAGCGCCTCGGCTACGACTCGGCGTGGGCGGCGGAGGCCTGGGGAACGGACTGCGTGACCGTTCTCTCCTGGCTCGGCGCGACGACGGAGAAGATCAAGCTCGGTTCGGCGATCATGCAAATCCCCGGACGCACGCCGACCAACACGGCGATGACCGCAGTCACGCTCGATCTCCTCTCCGAGGGACGTTTCCTCCTCGGTCTCGGGACGTCGGGACCGCAGGTCGTCGAGGGCTGGCACGGCGAGCCCTGGGGCAAGCCGCTCACGAAGACGCGCGAATACGTCGAGATCGTGCGCAGCGCGATACGTCGTGAGCTCGTCGAGCACCACGGCGAGCACTACGACATCCCGTTCTCCCACGGGACAGGTCTCGGCAAGCCGCTGAAGATCATGGCTCGTCCGCTGCGAGCGGACATCCCCATCTACCTCGCGGTGATGGGGCCCAAAGCGGTCGCGCAGGCGTTCGAGATCGCCGACGGCTGGTTGCCCATCTTCTGGTCGCCCGAGAAGGCGCGCGACGCGTTCGGCCACGTCATCCGCAATGCGAGAGAGGGCTTCGACATCGCCGCCGCCGCACCGGTCATCCTCATCGACGACGTCGAGGCCGGACGCGAGTTCCTCAAGCCGTACTACGCCCTCTACATCGGGGGGATGGGCGCACGCGGCCAGAACTTCTACAACGACCTCGCGACGCGATACGGCTACGGAGCGGAGGCGAAGCGGATCCAGGATCTGTACCTGGAGGGCAACAAGCGCGACGCAGCGGCCGCAGTTCCTGACGCCTTCATCGACGAGGTCGCCCTCGTGGGGCCGAAGGAGCGACTGGCCGAGCGAGTCGATGCCTGGCGGGAGTCAGGTGCCACTTCGATGCTCGTCTCCGCGCAGCAGCCCGAGGCGCTGCGTGCTCTCGCCGAAATCGCGCTCTGATGGCGCCGCCCTGACCACGGCAGGTGTCTTAACACTAAGTGTCAGACACCAGCGGCGTACTCGGCCTACTGAGGCGGTCTTAACAATCGGTGTCTGACACCGATTGTTAAGACGCTTGCGCGAGGGCCGCTGCGGCTGCCTCAGCGAGATACGGAACGCCCTGCTCGAAGCGGGCGGCGCGCGTGTCCTCCGCACCGAGCTCGCCTCGCACGAACCGGCCGTAGATTGCCTCGCAGAAGACCGCGGCCTTCCACAGAGCCAGGGCTTCGAACCAGATCAGGGGCTCGACGTCACGGCCACTCCGCTCGACGTACCGCTCCACGAGCTCATGTCTCGACGGAAACCCGGGCAGGGCGGTCACCGGCGAGGTTCCGAGCGGGTTCGCGGAGCCACCAGGCTCGCTGTACGTTGCGAGCAGGTAGCCGACGTCGGCTCGCGGATCGCCGATCGCCCCCATCTCCCAGTCGAGCACGGCGAGGATCCGAGACGGGTCGCCGGACGCGACCATCGTGTTGCCGAGGCGAAAGTCACCGTGCACGACCGTGGGCGGAAGCGGCTCGGGAACGCTGCGCGCGAGCGACTCGCCAACCTCCTCCACCCGTGGAAGCTCGCGCGTCTTGTTGATCTCCCACAGTTGCGCGAAGCGTCGTACCTGGCGCTCGTTGTAGTTCCCCGGACGAGCGAACGCTGCGAGCCCGGATCTCGAGACGTCGGCCCCGTGGATCTCGACGAGCGCGTCGACGAGGTCATCAGCTAGCCGGCGGCGCGATTGCTCGCTCTCGAGCCCAGCTGGCAGCTCGTCTGTGGGGACGTGACCATCGAGGTACTCCATGACGTAGAACGGGACGCCGAGGACGCTCTCGTCCTCCTCGACCGCAACGATCGTCGGCAAGCGCACGAATCCCGCCGCACGCAACGCGAGCTGGAGCCTGGCCTCGCGTACAACGTCGTGGGCGGACGGTGGCAGCGGTGGACGCGGTGGACGCCGGAGTGCGAAGCGGCCGCCATCCTCGCGCTCGAGCAGAAACGTGAAGTTCGAGCCGCCCCCTTCTCCGATGCGGCGCGCGCTCAGCGCACCCGAACCGAGTCCGTGCTCGTCGAGGAACGAGAGCATGCGGTCGAGCACCAGTAGTGGCGGCTTTGCCAGGCGGTCCGCGTCCTCCGCGGTCTGGACGATGTCGCCCGAGGGCATCGTGCGATCCTATGCCGCTCATGCGTCGCCGGCTCTACCTCATAGGTAACCGTCTGGTGCCTGACGTCAGTCAGGCAC